>JBFHLI010000001.1:0-48834 GCA_041594935.1 Gammaproteobacteria bacterium
CCGAGAAGTTCAAGGAGCTGCATCAGGACGATGTCGACTACCTGGACAGTCTGCTTCTGTGGCGCAATCTCGGCCCGCGGCTCGAGGTCTACACCAACACCTGGAACGCGGTTAAGGCTGCCAACTGAGCTCGGTTCGAAGCCCGGGCGGGCATCGCGCCCGCCCGGGGCCGGCCGCGTTACGCCGGGGTCCACGCATGCCTGACATCATCTCCATCGAGAACGTGACCAAGACCTATCACGGTCGGATCACCGCGGTGGCGGATCTGTCACTCACCGTGAAAGAAGGCGAGTTCGTCACGCTTCTCGGGCCCTCCGGCTGCGGCAAGACGACCACCCTGCGGATGATCGCAGGCTTCGAGCTCCCCACCCGCGGACGGATCTTGCTCGACGGTGAGGACGTGACCGATCTGCCGCCGTACCGGCGCCAGGTCAATACCGTGTTCCAGGACTACGCGCTCTTTCCCCACATGACGATTCGTCAAAACGTGGGCTACGGGCTGCGGGTGGCACGGGTGCCGAAGGCCGCGATCGGCCCGAAGGTCCAGGAGGCGCTCGCCACGGTTGGACTGCTCGACAAGGCGGATTCGCGCCCGGCCGAGCTATCCGGCGGACAGAAGCAGCGCGTGGCCCTCGCGCGTGCGCTCGTGCGCCAGCCCCGGGTGCTGCTGCTCGACGAGCCCCTCTCGGCTCTCGATGCGAAGCTCCGCGAGGCGATGCAGGTCGAGCTCAAGCACCTGCACGAGCAGATCGGATTGACCTTCCTGTTCGTGACCCATGACCAGACCGAGGCCCTCATCATGTCGGACCGAGTGGTGGTCATGGACCGGGGTCGCATCGTCCAGGCGGGCACCCCGACCGAGCTCTACGACCACCCCGGGAGCCCCTACGTCGCTCAGTTCATCGGCACCTCGAACATGCTTCGGGGCGAGGTCACAACGGTCACCGACACCGAGGTCAGCTTCCGCCTGCCCGGGGGCACGGTCCGGGCCGAGCGGCCGCCTCGGGCGGTCGCGGTGGGTGAGCCGGTGATCGCCTCGGTGCGCCCGGAGAAGGTCCTGCTGCGCCCCGAAGTCGAGCCGGCGGACGGTCTTTCCGTCATCGAGGGACGGGTCATCGACAGTCTCTTCCACGGCGACAGCGTGCGGGTCGAGATCGACATCGGACAAGCAGAGCCCTTTCTCCTCGATCTGCAGCTCAAGACCGGGGCCAACAATGCGTCTATTCCGGTCGCGGGAACGAAGATCGAGCTCTTCATCAATCCGAGCACGGTGTCCGTCTTTCCCGCCCCGGGCGAAGAGACGACATGAGGGCCGTCGCACGCCAGCGGATACACTCGGGGGCGATCGTCTCGGGGCCGTTACTCTGGACGCTGCTGTTCCTGTTCGTGCCGTACATCATCATGTTCACCTACAGCTTCTACGAGAAGCGTTTCCCGACCTTCGTGCCGGCATTTCAGTTTGGGAACTACCTCACCATCATCTCCGATCCGCAGTACTACCAGGTGCTGTTTCGCACCTTCAAGATCGCCACGACCGTCGCCGCTACGGCATTGCTCATCGCCTATCCGCTCGCCTACTTCCTCGTCTATCGCGTCACCCACCGTCGCCTGAGGACCATTCTCTACATGGCGGTCATCGTGCCCCTGTGGGTCTCGTATCTTCTGCGGGCCTACACGTGGAAGACCATTCTCGGCAGCGAGGGGGTGTTGAATTCGTTCCTCATCTGGATCGGCTTGCTCGACGAGCCGACCGACATCTTTCTCTACAACCAGTTCTCGATGGTGGTCACCCTCACCTACATCTTCATTCCGTTCATGGTGATGCCGATCTACACCGCGCTCGAGAAGATCCCCCGCACGATGGTCGAGGCTTCCAAGGACCTCGGGGTGGGCCCTTTCATCACTTTCCTCCGGGTGACCCTGCCGTTGTCAATGCCGGGGGTCATTGCCGGTCTCACCTTCACCTTTTGCCTCAGCTTTGGTGATTTCGTGGCGCCGTTTCTCGTGGGCGGCCCCAATGGCTTCATGATTGCCAACATCGTCCAGAGCCAGTTCGGCGCCGCTCTCAACTGGCCCCTCGGGGCCGCTCTCTCGATCGTGATGTTGGCGATCGTGCTCACGATCATATCGGTCTCCGATCGTCTCGAACGGTCGGGGCGAATGGACCTCGACTGAGCGATGAGCACTTCGAGCGCCCACCTCAGACCACTCGATCACGTCCGGGCGGGCGCGAGGCGTCACCGGATCTTCTCGGAGCTTCCGGAGCGGGCGGGGGCCGGCCTGATCGCGCTGATCGCCGCTGCGGCGATGGCGTTTCTCTACCTTCCGATCGCGGTGCTGATCGTCTTCAGCTTCAACGACAACCGGTCACTCACGCTGCCACTGCGCGGCTTCACCCTGCGCTGGTATGAAGCGTTCCTCAACAATGCCGACATGCTCACCGCGATCAAGAATTCCCTCTACGTGGCATCCCTCGCAACCTGCCTGACCGTCGTCGTCGGCACCACCGCCGCCTTTGCTTTGGACCGGGTCGATTTTCCGGGCAAGACGGTATTTCGCCGCCTGGTCCTGCTGCCGCTCGCGTTGCCCGGGATCATCACCGGAATCTCGATGCTGAACCTGTTTCGGGTGATTGGTTTCGACCTGAGCCTCGAGACGGTGATCCTCGGCCATGCGACCGCTCTGCTGGCCATCGTGGTCACCCAGGTCTATGCAAGATTACAGCGGTTCAACCGCCGTCTCGAGGAGGCTTCGAGCGACCTCGGGGCGCGCCCGTGGCAAACGTTCTGGCTCGTCACCCTGCCCAACATCCGCTCCGCCATCATCGGCAGCGCTCTGCTCTCCTTCACGCTGTCATTCGACGAGATCCCGGTGACGTTCTTCCTGACCGGCCGGGACAACACTTTGCCGATGTTCATCTACTCGACTCTTCGCCGCGGCATCACCCCTGAGATCAACGCAGTGGGGACCGTGATCGTCGTGCTCTCGCTGGGGTTGATCGTACTCTCGGTCTACCTACTGCACGATCGTGACGCGCGCTGATCCTCGCGCGCCGAAAGCCCAGACGCGCGATTTGGTCACCCTGTCAAGCTCCCTCGCGTGCCTGGTACGGTCGATATTTGCGTCTATACTTCGAGCCAAGGGAGGGTCGTTCCACCCGACCAGACGGCGGGTCACCGGCGCCGTTGGCCCAACCGCATGTCTTGATACCAGCGCGATGCCTATGTGCGTCAAGGAGAGCCAATGTTCAAGAAAACCGATATCGACGAGAACCGCACCGAGCCTAGCCTGACCCCCCGGATGCCGAGAGAAACGCCGACCGCGGCGCCGCCCGCCCCGGCACCGGAGCGACCGAAGGAGAGAGCGATGATTGGCGCCTCGATCACCATCAAAGGGGATTTGGCGGGTGAGGAGGATCTCCTGATCCAGGGAACGGTGGAGGGAACCATCTCGTTACGCGATCATCTCGTGACGGTCGGCAAGGAGGGTCGACTGAACGCGACCGTGCACGCGCGATCGATCACCGTGCAGGGCAAGGTGCAAGGGGACCTCAACGGCAACGAGCAGGTCGTGGTGGAGCGCTCGGGAATTGTCAGCGGCAACATCATTGCCCCGCGGGTCACGCTCGAGAACGGCTGTCAGTTCAATGGTTCGGTGGACATGAAAGTCGAAGCGGCCGACTCGGCGAAGGCTGCTTCCAACGTGGCCGACCTCAAGCCGGTGGTGGCGACGAAGGAGGAGGCGAGCACCGCGAGCCCCCCGAAGCCGCCTGCCTCGAACGGCGGCAGCCGCGATTCGCGTCGTCAGATCAACCCCTGAGCTGCGGCTGAGACGACCTACCGAAGCACTATCTCAGAGCAAGCCATGGTCAAACGCGGGCCGAGAATACTCGGTCCGCGTTCGACCCTTCCCACCCACACGATCCTCGCCCACGACCCGGTCGGGCGGAGCGTCATCGCGCTACCGAGCTCAGCGGTAGGCGTGAGAGCGCCTCTGGTCCTCGCGCCCGAACGATGTAGCTTTGGCCCGGGGCCTGGGCGAGTCGCCGATTCTTACTCATGATGATGGTGTGGATGAATACGACCATGCCTTCTCGAATCTCGATCTCGTTGCCGGGCCAGCACATCGGCCAGTCCATCCAGGTGGGAGGGAAGGTCGCCCCGAGGCTGTAGCCGGTCGCACCGAGGTGAGCGTAGCCCGCCTTGGTGACGACCCGGGAATAGGCGTCGAAGACATCGCCGAAGCGCCGGCCGGGTTGCAGCTGCTCGGCCGAGGCGCGGTGCGCATCGAGCGCCGCGTCGTGGATTGCGAGCGCCGCGCCGGTTGGCTTGCCGATCATCAGGGTGCGCATCATCGCGGCATGATAAAAGCGGTACGCTCCCGCCCACTCGAGGGTGAGCAGGTCGCGGACGCCGAGGCGACGGCGCCCGGTCACGTAGCGTCCGAAGCTGGCCCGCGGTCCCGATCCGATGATGAACTCGTTGCCCGAGTAGTCGCCGTCTCCCCTGAACACCGCGCCCTGCATCGCGGCCAGGATGTCTCCCTCCCAGGCGCCGGGAACCGCAAGGCGCAGGGCCTCCTCGAGGGCGGCATCGGCAAGCCTCCCCGCCTTGCGGCAATACTGAAGCTCTTTCGGGCTCTTGATCACCCGCAATCCGGTGACGAGATCGGAGGCGTCCTCGAGGCGACAGAAATCATCGAGGGCGGCGGCAACCCGGCGATGGTTGTAGGCGGTGAGTCCGTAGGCGTCGAGCTCGATGCCGAGACGTCGACCGCGGCAGCTGCGCTCTTCGAGGATCGTCCGCAGGTTGCGCGCGGGGTTGGCATCGGGGCGATTCTCCCAGGTACGCACATCCTCGAGGATCGTGGTTTGCTTGGCCACGATCGCGTCGGGCAGGCGAGTGAGCAGGGTCATTTTCCCGTCGGCGCCGAGATACACGCACTGGAAGAAGCAGTAACCGAAGGTGTGCAGGCCCGTGAGGTAGTACATGCTCTCCTGGCGGAACATCAGCAGTCCGTCCAGGTCGCGTGCCGCCATTGCGCGCAGAGTCGCGCGCCGGCGAGCGGCGAACTCCTTGCGGCTGAAGTGAATATCCATCGTCCCTTGGACCAACGGTGGTGGTCGGGGAGAGCCCTCTCAGCTCGGTGCGGTCGATTTCATCGAGGGGCGCGCGGCAAAACCGTCGAACCATTTCGCGAGCTCGGGGCAGCGACCTCGCCAGCCGTCGTCCGGGTAGCGAAAGTCGAGATAGCCGAGGGCACAACCGATCGCGATGGTGCCGATGTCGAGCGTCTCGTCGAAGTTACCGGCCTCGGTTTCGAGCGCGTCCAGGGCACGTCGGAACTTGCCCCGTTGGCCCTCCACCCAGTCCGCCCAGCGAAGCGCCTCGGGGCGCAGCGCGGTCTCGTAACGCGCGCTGACCGCGGCGTCGAGGATTCCGTCCGCGAGCGCCTGGCGGCGCAGCGCCGTCCAGCGTGCCGCCCCGCTTCCGGGGAACATCCGCGACCCTGCGTGCAGCGTGTCGAGATACTCGCAGATGACGCGTGAATCGTAGAGCGCGGTGCCGTCGTCGAGCACCAGGGCCGGGATCTTACCGAGGGGGTTACTCGCGTTGAGGGTGGCATTGGGCTTTACCGGGGAAAGCTCGCCCGCGACCAGCTCCAGGCGATCGGCGAGGCCGGTTTCGACGGCGACCACCCGCACCTTGCGAACGTACGGGGAAGCGGGACTTGCGTGTAGTTTCATCGGTGGTGGCCCACTGCGAGGACAGGCGTTCACTTTCGCACCTTGGTTCACCAAGGTCCAGAGTGGGCGGCCGGCCCGGGATCGCCGATAATATCCGCCCTGGCCGGCGAGTCCGGCACGCAGCTGTAGTGAGAGGGCCAATCCTCGATCGTGAAGCTCTACCGGGCCAGTTGGGGGTGGAGGGGGGCAGTGCGTCCGTGGGCGGCGCTGGGTTGTCTCTTGGCGGCCTTCGCGGGTGCGTCGGGCACGCTTCGGTCGGATTCGTTCGATGAGGAGTTCGACCTCGCCATGGGCCAGTCGGTCTTCGAAACGACCTGCGTGCGGTGCCACGGCCCCGGCAAGCTCGGTGCCCCCCGAGTGGGTCGGGACCCGGAGAGCTGGCGGGCCCGTATCGATCAGGGAATTGGAGTGCTGATCGAGCACGCACTCTCGGGCCACGGCCGGATGCCGCCCAAGGGCGGGTACGGCGAGCTGAGCGAAGAGGAAGTCGGCGCGGCGGTGGCCTATCTGTACGCCGAGGCGCAGTCAATCATCGCCGCGGGCGAGCCGGTCGCAATGGAGTGCGCGCCGAGTCAGCTGCAGTACTGTACCGAGGAGGAGCGACGCAAGCTCCTGATCCTCCACCTTCTGTGGATGCTTAGCGAGCCCCGCTGAGGGTTGGGGCGGCGTACCCGACGAGTCACTTCAAGGCCGCGGGCCATTGAGCCACCCGGGCGAGAGGCTCCTCAAGCGTCGAACACGATGACGCTGCGCGCGATCTCGCCGCGCTTCATCTCGGCGAAGGCCTCGTTGATCTGCTCGAGCCGGATGTGCTGGGAGATCATCTCGTCGAGGTGAAGCTTGCCGCTCAGGTAGAAATCGACGAAACGCGGCATGTCGACCCGAAAATGATTCGACCCCATGTTCGACCCCTGGAGCTTCTTGTCGTAGAGAAGGTCAGCGCCGTGGACCTCGATCATCTGCCCCTCCGGCACCATGCCGATGATGGTCGCGGCGCCGGAGGGCCGTAGCATTCGAAATGCCTGCTCGGCGGTCTGTTTCAGGCCGAGGGCCTCGAAGGCGTATTCCACTCCGCCGCCGGTCATCTCGCGCACTGCCTCGACCGGGTCGGTCTTGCTCGCATCGATGACCTCGGTCGCACCGAAGTGCTTCGCCAGGTTGAGCTTCGAGCCCTTGACGTCGATCGCGATGATTCGCCCGGCACCCGCGATCGCCGCGCCGTTCACGGCGGACAGGCCGACTCCCCCGCAGCCGATGACGGCCACGGTGGCGCCGACCTCGACCTTGGCGGTGTTGATCACCGCCCCGAACCCGGTGGTGACCGCGCAGCCAATCAGCGCGGCGCGATCGAGCGGCATGTCGTTGCGAATTTTCACCAGCGCGTGCTCGTGGATCAGCATCTGCTCGGCGAACGAGGACAGGTTGTAGAACTGGTGCATCACCGCGCCCTTGTCGCCGAGGCGCGGCGGACCATCCGCATCTCGGCCGGTCTCCGGGTTCTGGCAGCTGAACGGGCGTCCGGTGGTGCAGTACTCGCAGTGGCCGCAGAAGACCGAGAGACACGTGATGACGTGGTCGCCCGGTTTGACGTAGCGGACCTCGGAACCGACTTTCTCTACGACGCCGGCGGACTCGTGCCCGAGCACCACCGGCAGCGGCGCCGCATAGAGCCCCTCGATGTAGTGGAGATCGCTGTGGCACACCCCGACCGCCGAGGTTCTCACCAGGACCTCGTGCGCGCTCGGGTTGTCGATCCGGACCTCTTCGATCGTTAGCGGTGCGCCGACCTCGCGCAGTACGGCAGCTTTCATCGTGTCCTCCCGGGATAGGTGCCGGTGCCGATGGGGCATGGTATCCCCGGGGCATGGCGGGCGAAAGGTGTGTCTCGCACCGGTCCGCAGCGCCCGAGCGGAGATCAACCGGGATATGACCCCCGTGCGCGCGTCGTCCGGTGGCGCAGGAACCAGCAGCGGTGGCAGGGGCGCGCGCGGTCGAAGTCCTCGTCCAGGGACCAGTCGGTGACATCCTCGATGAACGCGGTGGCCGCGAGGTCCGGATCGAGCCGGAACTGTCGGCGATTGGTGGAGAAGATGAGCAGGCCATCGGGGCTGAGATGCGCCATCGCCGCGCCGATCAGGGTGCGGTGGTCGCGCTGCAGGTCGAGGACGCCGGCGGCGCGTTTGGAGTTCGAGAAAGTGGGTGGATCGAGCAGAATCAGATCGAAGCGTTCTCCGGTCTCTCGCAGCCAGGCGAGACAGTCGGCCCGCACCGGCCGGTGGCGGTCCTCATCGAGATCGTTCAAGGCGAAGTTGCGCCGTGCCCACCGCAGGTAGGTGGGGGAGAGGTCGACGCTCACGCTCGACCGTGCGCCCCCGAGCCCCGCGTGCACGGTGGCCGCGCCGGTGTAGCAGAACAGATTCAGGAATCGCTTGCCGCTCGCGAGCTCGGCGATCTTCAGCCGCACCGCCCGGTGGTCGAGGAACAGTCCGGTATCCAGATAATCGTGCAGATTCACGAGCAGCCGTGCCCGGCCTTCGCGCACCTCGAGCAATCGTCCAACCTAGGCGTGTTTGCGGTACTGCTCGGTGCCTCGTTGGCGCCGCCGCTGCTTGACGACGATTCGCTCCGCGGGGGTGCCTAGGACCGCAGGGATCGCCAGGATCACCTCCTGCAGGCGCCGCCGCGCGGCGGCGGGGTCAACGCTGCGCGGCGCCTGATACTCGGCCACGTGCACCCAGTCACCGTAGCGGTCGATCGCAACCGCGTACTCCGGGAGATCGGCGTCGTAGACGCGGTAGCAGGCGATGTCTCGCCGCCGCGCCCACCGATGGCGGTGACGCAGGTTCTTACGCAGCCGATTCGCGAGCATATCGGCCCCCGGGCCGAGCCCGAGCGAAGGCGCGCCGCCGGAGCTGCCCACGAACTGCTCGGGGCGAATATCGAACAGCAGCAGCTTGCTCGCGATCCGGCCGTTGAAGAGCCGATACTGCCGGCTTGCCCGCAGTCCCATCGTTCTACCGAGATCGGGGTTGCCGGTCATGACCGCCGCGTGCCAACCGCAGAATTCTTCCCGGAGCTTGGTGCCGAGCAGCCGATACAGATGCACCAGGCCGGGCTCTTCGCCGATTCGCTCGCCGTAGGGCGGGTTGGTCAGGATCAGTCCCGCCGTCAGCTGACGATGGGTGGGTCGCACCAGCCGGGCGAGCTCCTTTCGCCGCACGCGTATGTGGGCTTCGAGGCCGGCGGCCGCGATGTTGCGCTCGGCCTGGACGACGGCTTTCGGATCCGCGTCGTAGCCAAGAATGTCCGGCCAGCTCTTGCCCACCGCCTCATCGCGCGCGGCCCGGGCGGGCTCGAGCGTGTCACGCCAGAGCCGCGGCACGTGACCCTGCCAGTGGTCGAAGCCCCAGTCACGGCGGCCCAGTCCCGGCGCGATGCCCATCGCCATGGTGGCGCCCTCGATCAGCAGCGTCCCGGACCCGCACAGGGGGTCGAGGAGCGCACCGCCCGCGGCCGCGATGCGCGGCCACTCGGCACGCAGCAGCAGCGCACTCGCGAGGTTCTCCTTCAGCGGCGCGGCGCCCCCCGCGAGCCGGTACCCGCGACGGTGCAGGCTCTCCCCGGCGAGGTCGATGCTCACTCTTGCCCGGGCCCGATGAGCGCGCACGTTGATGCGCATCTGCGGGCGGCGGGTGTCGACCGACGGTCGCTGCCCGCGCTGCTCGCGAAAGTAATCGACGATCGCGTCCTTTACCTTCAGGGACCCGTAGTGGGTGTTGCGGATCGCGGGGGTGGTGCCCGAGAAGTCCACCGCAAAGGTCGCCTCGGGTGCGAGATGCTCCTCCCATGCGATCGCCTTGACCCCGGCGTAGAGCGACGCGTCGTCAGGGATTTCGAACTCCGCGAGCGGCAGGAGCACCCGATTGGCGAGCCGGGACCAGAGGCAGATGCGATAGGCGATGGACAACTGCGCTTCGAAGTGAACGCCGGCCACCGTCTCCTTGAGATCCGTTGCCCCGAGTGCTTCGAGCTCGGTGAGCAGCAGGGACTCGAGTCCCTTGGGACAGGTCGCGAACATCTGATGAGCTCCGATCGGTCTCGTCGGCAAGCGCGCGCGTCTACAAGTCACAGGAGACGGCAAGCCTGAGGTATGCTTGCCGCGTTTGCCATCCGTTCTGACTGCAGGCGAGACCAACATGACCTCTCCCGGGTTCGACTTCAACCGCAAGGTGGCCCTGGTGACCGGCGGCACATCGGGGATCGGCGCCGCGGTCGTGCGACGGCTGGCCGCTGCGCAGGCTCGGATATTGATCACCGGGCGTGACGAGGGTCGTGGCCGGGCGCTCGCCGCGACGATCGAGAGCGGCGGCGGCGAGGCGATGTTCCTGGCCGGCGACCTGACCGCCAGCGCCTTCGCAGCCCGCCTGGTCGAGGTCGTCGCGGAGCGTTTCGGCGGACTCGACGTGCTCGTGAACAGTGCCGGGGTGATCCACCACGCAACCGCGGAGCAAACCACCGACGCGAAGTGGCGCGAGACGATGGCAGTCAACGTCGATGGCCTGTTCTTCGCCTGCCGGGCCGCGATTCCCGCCCTGCGGGCCCGGGGCGGCGGGGTGATCGTGAACATTGCCTCCGATGCCGGGCTTTCCGGCAGCCCCCACCTGGTTGCCTACTGCGCGAGCAAGGGGGCGGTCATCCAGATCACCCGCGCCCTCGCGATCGACCACGCGCACGAGGGGATCCGGGTCGTCGCGATATGCCCGGGCGACGTCGACACCCCGATGCTACGGGGCGAGTTCGTGCAGCGTCACCTCGACGCGGAATCGGGATTGCGGCAATCCGCGGAGGCGGTGCCGCTCGGGCGAGTGTGCACGCCCGAGGAGGTGGCGGACCTCGTGCTGTACGTCGCGAGCGACGCGGCGAGATTCATGACCGGGACCGCGGTCGCGCTCGACGGCGGGAGCCGCGCCTGAGCGAGCGCGCCTCGCGCTCAGGTCGCGACCGCCACCCGCAGCCCGTCGAGCTTCAGCTGGGCGCGCTGGAGGTGTCGGCGCGCCTCGTCGAGGGTCTGCTCGGCGTAGGTTAGCTCGTCGCGGCGGATGTTGGGGTTCAGCTCAGCCAGCGCCCGCAGCCGCTCGAGCTCGTCGCCCTGGGCGCGCTCCATTTCGACTACCGCCTGTGCGATCAGCGCGTCCCCGCGCTGACTCGCGCGCTCGCGCGCCACCTCGAGGAGATTGCTCAGCTCGCTGCGGGTGTGGCGGATGAGCTCCTGGGCGGTCGCTTGTGGCACGGGCTGGGCCAGCGCATCGAACTCGGACCTCGGGAGTGCCTCGCTCAGGTCGCGCCGGTTGGCGTCCACTAGGATCCGCAGGCTCGCCTGCGACAGGAATCGCTCGACCTGCAAGCGACGCGGTGCGGGGCAGTGAAGGACGAACAACGCTTCGAGCAACAGGGTTCCGGCGCTCAGGGCTTCGCTCGCGAGCGTGCACAGGGCGGTGCTGCCGAATTCCCCGCCGAGCACCAGGTCCACTGCGCCCCGGACCATCGGGTGCTCCCAGGTGAGGAACTCGATGTCCTCACGCCCGAGCGCGAGCGAGCGCTCGTAAGTGGCGGTGAGGCCGTCCTCGGGCAGTCCGGGGAAGCTCGAGACCAGCAAGTGGTTGCTCGGGCGCAGAATCACGGTTCCGTCGCCGCCCGCCTCGCTCTCGACCCCGAAGTGGTCGAACACCCGCGCCATGTAGTCGGCGAGCTCGGTGGATCGGCCCGAATCGACGGTGGCGCGCACCAGCGCCCGGGCGCGCTCGGGGCGGCAGGAGTTGAGCTCGAGCAGCCGGTCACGGCCCTGCTGCAGGGCGCGGCGGTGCTGCAAGGCCGCGGCGTGCGTCTCCTGGATGAGGTGGTCGAGGGCTCCGGCGTCGGTCGGGTTCGACAGGCACCGCTCGAGAGGCTCGGCGAAGCGCCGGTAGAGGTGGTCGCCGGCGGGGCTGGCCCGCTCGATCGCGTTGGTCCCTTCGTGATACCAGCGCAGCAAAACGTCTTGGGCGCTGCCCCGGTAGTAGGGCACGTGGATCTCGACCGGATGATGCTGGCCGATGCGGTCGAGCCGGCCGATGCGCTGCTCGAGCAGGTCCGGGTCGAGCGGCAGGTCGAACAGCACGAGGTGATGGGCAAACTGGAAGTTGCGCCCCTCACTGCCGATCTCGGAGCAGACGAGGGCTTGCGCCCCGGCCTGCGGCTCGGCGAAGTAGGCGGCGGCGCGGTCCCGGGCCACCAGGCTGAGCCCTTCGTGAAAGACCGCGCAGCGAATTCCGGCGCGCAGCCGCAGATGCGCTTCCAGCTCCTGGGCGGTGCTGCTTCGCGCGCAGATGACGAGCGCTTTCTCCGGACGTTGACTCCGGAGCCACTGAACCAGCCACTCCACGCGGGGGTCCGCCGCCGGCCAGTCCGGGCCGAGCTCGACCTCCGGCCGCAGGCGCGCCTCGATGGCAGCGTCACTCGCGGCCTCGGAGTAACCGGGCGGCGCGGGTAGGGCGTGGGGCCGCAGCCGTCGCGGTGCAAAGCCGCCCACCGCGGCCCGGGTGTTGCGAAACAGGACGCGACCGGTCCCGTGGCGGTCGAGCAAGTCTCGGACCACCCGTTCGACGGCGGCGGCCTCATCGGTGGACCCGAGCGCCGAGTCGAGCTCTTTCGCGGCCGGCGCCCCGAGGTAATCTTCCAGCCGGCGCAGTAACGTCGGGACGCGCCGTAGCCGCTCGGCGGGGTCGGGACTGAGAAGCGCCGCGATCAGCTCGCTTACCCGCTGGTAGCCCGCGCTCTCGTCGCGGAACCCTTGCAGATCGTGATATCGATCCGGATCGAGCAGCCGCAGCCGCGCAAAGTGGGCGTCCGCGCCGAGCCGCTCCGGGGTTCCGGTCAACAGCAGCAGGCCGGTCGACTCGTGGGCGAGGGCCTCGACCGCGCGGTAGCTCGCGCTCGGCTCGCCCTCGCTCCAGTTGAGGTGATGCGCCTCGTCGACCACCAGCAGGTCCCATCGCGCGGCCAGCGCCTGGGCGTGACGCGCAGAGTCTGCGCTGAGGAAGGCAAGCGTGCAGAGCACCAGCTGGGCGCTCTCGAACGGATTCGCGTTGCCCGATGACTCGAGGGCGGCCGAGCGCTCCTCATCGAGGAGGGTGAAAGCCAGGTTGAAGCGGCGGAGCATCTCCACCAGCCACTGGTGGGCGAGGTTCTCCGGAACCACCACGAGCACCCGAGCCGCGCGCCCGCTCACGAGCTGCTGGTGCATGATGAGGCCCGCTTCGATGGTCTTGCCGAGGCCGACCTCGTCGGCGAGCAACACCCGCGGTGCGTGCCGGCTCGCCACCTCACTCGCGATGTAGATCTGGTGGGGCAGGAGCTCGACCCTGGGACCGAGAAGACCGAAAGCGGGCGATCGCTGGTGCTCGTGCCGGTGGGCGAGGGTCTGCGCGCGCAGCTCGAAGAGGCTGTTCTCGTCCACCTGGCCCGCCAGCAGCCGATCCTGCGGCCGGCTGAACTGCACGAAGCTGTCGAGCTCGCTCTCTTCGAGGCTTGCCGGGCGATTCTCGGCATCGATGCCGAGGTACACCAGGCACCCGGCCCGCTCGACCCGGTCGGTGATGGTCAGCTGGCGTCCGTCCGCGCTGCTCACCCGCTCGCCGACCGGATACTCGACCCGGCTGAGCGGCGCATTGTCGATCGCGTAGGTGCGTTCCTCCGTCCCTTCGTCGTCTTCGCCGCGGGCCGGGAACCGAAGGGTGACGCGGCGCCCCTCGACGGAGGCGACGATGCCGAGCCCGAGCTCTGACTCGGTGCTGCTCACCCAGCGCTGACCGGGAACGAACTCGCGGGTTAGCATCGGTTCTCGGTATCGGAAAGTGTTTGATGATAGGGACTGGGGTTGGCGCGAGCAAAGGGGACGTGCTGGCCGTCGGTCGGACCTGCGAACCGCCGGCACCCTGGTCTGGGTGTTTCGCCAAGGCGCCTCGCCGCGCCATTGGTTCGAGGTCCGACGGACTGCTAGGGTTAGAAGACCTTCGGCTCATGCCGCCGTCGCGGGAGGGCTTGGTCGCGATGCGGGTCGATCTGCATACCCATACGACGATGTCCGACGGCACGTTGACCCCGCGCGAGCTTCTCGAGCGTGCGGCGGTGATGTCGATCCGGCTGCTCTCGGTCACCGACCACGATACCGTTCGGGCCTACTCGCAGCTGGTGCCCGGCGCGTCGGATTCGTTGACCCTCGTCGGCGGAGTCGAGTTCTCCACGCAGTGGAGACGGGTCGGGGTTCACGTGCTCGGTCTCAACGTTTCCCTCGATAGCGACGCGCTCGGCGAGGGAGTTCGTCATCAGCAAGCACTGCGCCTGGAGCGGGCCGCGCGCATCGCGCACCGGCTGGAGCGACTCGGCCTCGGCGCCTGCCTCGACCGCGTTCGGGTCCTCGCCGGTGAGGGCAGCATCGGGCGACCCCACTTCGCCCGGCACCTGGTTGCTATCGGCGCCGTCAGCACCCTCGAACAGGCGTTCGGAAAATACCTCGGGGCCGGCCGGCCCGCCAATGTCAGGCTGGCGTGGGCGTCGCTCGGCGAGGTCGTCGGGTGGATCCGCGGGGCGGGGGGCACCGCGGTGCTGGCCCACCCCGCCAAGTACCGGCTCACCCGCACCAAGCTGCTGGCGCTCCTCGACGACTTCATCGAGGCGGGAGGGCAGGGGATGGAGGTCGTCTCCGGTCAGCAGACCGGGGTGCAGACCCGCGACCTCGCGAGCCTGTCCATCGAGAAGCGACTGGTCGCATCGTGCGGTTCGGACTTCCATCAGCCCGGACAGCCCTGGGCCGAGCTGGGCCGGGTGACGGCCCTTCCATCCGGGTGCCGTCCGGTGTGGGACTGTTGGTGAAGGCTAGTTTAGCAGGTTAGTAAGCGCACACTATCCGAGGTTTTGCCACGCCCTTTCGGGTGTGGAATCGCGGTCCCATCTAACGTCTGTCGTCGAATTGCCTCCGCCCCCTCATTCTCCGGTCGCGGGCCGCACGGTTTTGTGTTCTACTCTATCATTGTGTAGAGAAAGACAAATATAAATCAATAATGCAGGATCTAGGATCGGCATTCGCCTTGGCGTTCGGCCTCATCTTCTCCGGCGACGAGACGCTCGGCGAGATCGTTCGACTGTCGCTGGAGGTGAGTCTGTCCGCGGTGCTGATCGCCTGTGGGCTCGGCCTGCCGCTGGGGGCGGGTCTCGCGGTGCTTCGATTTCGGGGCCGCGGGGGCGTGATCGTGCTACTCAACGCCCTGATGGGCCTGCCCCCGGTGGTGGTGGGGCTGTTCATCTACCTGCTGCTGTCGAACGCGGGCCCCCTCGGGGTGCTGGGTCTGCTCTACACCCCGACCGCGATGATCATCGCCCAGACGGTGCTGGTGACGCCGATCGTGGCCGCCCTGACCCGCCAGGTCGTCGAGGACCTGCATGCGGAGTACGAGGACCAGCTGCGCTCGCTCGGAGTGGAGGGTCTGCGGGCGGTGGCGACCCTGCTCTGGGACGGTCGCTTCAGCCTTCTCACCGTCGCCCTCGCGGGATTCGGGCGCGCCGTGGCCGAAGTCGGGGCCGTGATCATCGTCGGCGGCAACATCAACCATGTGACCCGGGTCATGACCACCACCATCGCGCTCGAGACCTCCAAGGGTAATCTCGGGCTTGCGCTCGCGCTGGGCCTGATCCTGGTGGGATTGGCGATCGTCGTGAACGCGTGCGTGCTGGGCCTGCGGGTGACGGCGTTGCGGAGCGCCTATGGCTGAAGCGGCGCTCCCGGCGGGGCGGGCCGGCCCGCTCGCTGTCCCGCGCGCCGCGGTTCTTCCTCTCGCGGTCCGGGGCCTCGTCTTCGAAGCGGGTGGTCGGCGGCTCATCGACGGCCTCGATCTCACCCTCGAGGCCGGCTCGCGCACCGCGATCATGGGGCCGAACGGGGCCGGCAAGACCCTGTTACTGCGACTGCTCAACGGCCTCGTACGGCCAACCTCGGGCTCGATTCTCTGGGCAGGGGGCGCGGCCCGGCGGGCGACGCGCATGAGCACCGCGATGGTATTCCAGCGACCGGTGGTGCTGCGCCGCTCGGCGGCGGCGAATATCCGTTATGCGCTGCGCGCGCACGGGGTGCGGGGCAAGGCGCTCCGGTCGCGGTTGAAACACTGGCTCGAGGAGGCCGGATTGACGGAGCTCGGACGCCGGCCCGCGCGGGTGCTCTCGGGCGGCGAGCAGCAGCGGCTCGCGCTCGCCCGGGCGCTGAGCTGCGAGCCCCAGGTGCTGTTTCTCGACGAGCCGGCCGCGAGTCTCGACCCCGCTTCGGTGCTCGCGATCGAGCATCTGATCCAGGTGGCCCACGAGGCCGGCACCAAGGTGGTGCTGGTCACCCACGATCTCGGGCAAGCCCACCGGATCGCCGACGAGGTCGTATTCATTTACCGGGGCCGGGTCGAGGAAGTGAGCCCGGCCGCGACCTTCTTCGAGCGGCCGGTCTCGCCGAAGGCGCAAGCCTTCATCGAGGGCCGGATCGTCCTGTAATGCCCCTGTATCCAAGGAGGAAAGCCCTGATGTGCACGAGGAATCTCGGTGTCCGCCTGGCCGCGGTTGCCATCTCGATTGCGGCACCGTTGCTCGGATCGGTTGCCGTTGCCGAGCGCCCGTTCATCATCGTGCAGTCCACGACCTCGACCCAGAACTCGGGGCTGCTCGACGCCATCCTGCCAGCCTTCGAGGCCGAGACCGGCATCGACGTGCGCGTGGTCGCGGTCGGCACCGGCCAGGCGCTGAAGAATGCCGCGAACGGCGATGGCGACGTGGTGCTCGTGCACGCGCGCGCCGCCGAGGAGAAGTTCGTGGCGGCCGGGTTCGGAATCGACCGGCGAGACGTAATGTACAACGACTTCGTGTTGCTTGGCCCCGGCGCCGACCCCGCCGGCATCACGGGTCTTCGGGATGCGCCGGCCGCGCTCCGCAGAATCGCGGCGGCCAAGGCCCCGTTCGTTTCCCGCGGGGACGACAGCGGGACGCACCGCAAGGAGCTCGCCCTGTGGGAAGAAGCGGGGGTGGACGCGCGCGCCGCGAGCGGCACCTGGTACCGGGAGACCGGCTCCGGCATGGGCGCGACGCTCAACACCGCGGTGAGCATGGGGGCCTACGTGATGAGCGATCGGGCGACGTGGGTCAGCTTTCGCAACCGGGGCGATTTCGCGGTCCTGGTCGAGGGTGACCCGAGGCTGTTCAACCAGTACGGGGTCATGCTGGTGAACCCGGCACGACATTCCAGGGTGAAAGTGACGCAGGCCCGGGCGTTCATCGAATGGCTGACCGGACCGGAAGGGCAGGCCGCGATTGCCCGCTACCGGATCAACGGCGAGCCGCTCTTCCATCCCAACGCCGGCGGCGGGGGCTGAGCGTATCCCGGGGTCTGGAGTGCTCCGAGGCCGTCATCCAGGCCCGACGTAGTGGACCCGGCCTAGACCCGCAAGATCATAGCCGCCGAGCTCACGTGCCTTCGCGGCCAACGCCTCGCTCCGGCAGAAGGTGAGAAGGCGTTGAAACGGCTCCAGAAAATAGGCGCGCCGATCGACCAGCAGGTCGTAGCGCTCACGGGTGAGGGAGACGAAGCCGAGGCGGAACTGCCGGGCCACGCCGGCGAGACCGAAGCCCGCGTCGGCCTTCCCATCGGCCACCGACACCGCCACCTCGCGCTCACTGCGCGCAGCCGGGCTCAGGAGCTCGATTTCGGCCGCGGCCACCCCCGCCGCCTCGAGCAGGGACTCGAACAGCACCTGAGTGCCCGACTCGGGCTGTCTCGGCACCACCCGATGCCCCGCGAGGTGCGTGAGGTCGCCGATGCCCTTCGGATTGTCGCGTGCAATGACGAGACCACGCTCGCGCCACGCCCACTCGATCAACACCGTCGGTGCCTGCGGCAGGGCGTCGGCCGCATGCCGGCGATTCCAATTGTCCTCACCCGGCTCGTGAAGGTGCAGGCCGGCCGCGATTCCCTCCCGATTGCGCAGTCGCCGCAGCCCGTCCAGGCTGCCGTCGAAGAAGGCGGCAATGCCGCTGCCGGACTCGCGTAACGCCCAGTCGAGAAGCGGGTCGTCGCTGCCCAAGAGCACGGTCGGAAGCTCGATTGAAACCGGCCGACCCGGCGTGCTGGTGCTGTGCCGGGCGAGCCAGGCATCCACGCTAGCGCGCTCGAACAGCAGCTTGCCCAGCGCCCGGGTGCAGGGGATCTCGCCTGAGCCGGCGAGCGCGTACACCTTGCGCTCCTTGACCCGTAGCAGCGCGGCGAGCTCGCGCACGGTGAGATAGTCGGGGCCGGGGGTCGGCATCGCTCGTTGAGGATTCCCCTTGAGTTGGCTCGCGGCGGGCGTCAGCGCCCGGTGTCCGGTGCACGCCCGCCGGGAGTCAAACCGTCACCAGGGTGCGGGGTAGCCCGGAGAGCACCTCGAGCCCGCGCTCGGTCACGAGCAGCGTCTCGATATAGGCACACCCGCTGCCGCCCGGCCAGTTCTCCCAGACGTCGAACTGGTTCTCGAGATTGAAGACCATGTCGGGTTCCAGCGCCCGGTCGCTCAGCTCGGCGCGCGGCTTGAGCCAGTGATTGCCACACCAGTCGGGTGGCACCGCGATGCCGAGCGAGTAGCCGCCGACCCACCAGACGTATTTTCGCAGCCCCACCTCGTCGATGTACCGCTGGGCCACCGTCTCGACCTTGCTCATCGGGTCACCGAGCTCGACCGCGCCTTGAACTGCCTCGACGCAGCCGGCGGAGGTGTTCATGAGCTCGCGCCAGCGCGGGTCCGGCTCCCCGAGCGAGAAGGTGCGGTTCAGATTGACGTGGTAACGCTCGTAGCAGCCGCAGAAGTCGATGAATACGAGGTCACCGGACTTTACCCGGCGCCGGGACGGAGGGCCGTGGTGCGCGCCCGAGCGCGGGCCGCTGCCGATCATGGTTCGAATTGCGGGGTAGCCCCCGCCTGCGCGCATCATCGTCGCGATGATGACCCCTTCGAGCGCGGTTTCGGTGACCCCGGGCCGGATCGCCTCGCGGGCTGCGGCCATCGCCTCGTCGGCCATCGCCGCCGCGCGGCGCACGTGCTCGAGCTCGGCCGCGGACTTGACGAGGCGTAGCTCCTCCACGAGGGTCCAGGCGTCGGTGACCGTCGCCCCGGCCCGGCGAAGCCGGTCCGCGAGCGCATCGATGAGGCTTGCATGGGGCGAGTAGCCCCATTGCTCCAGCCCGATCCGGGCCCGGGCAAGGCCGCGCCGTGCAACCTCCTCGACGATGACCTCGATGTGCGGGTTATCGCCCCCGGGCGAGGCCGGGCGTTCGAGCCAGATCGCTTCGGTGATCGCGGGGGTGGTCGATACCAGGGTGACGTGGGCGACGCTGTCGAAGAGCACCGTGTCATCCGCATCCCCTCGCACGAGCAGCCCGGTAAGATTTCGCAGGCTGTACCAGACCATGTCGTAGCCGGTCAGCCAGGTCAGGTTGGCCGGAGTCGTCACGTACAGGGCATCGAGTCCGGCCTGCGCCATCGCGGCGCGCAGGCGTCGGCGCCGCGCCGCGTACTCCTCGGGAGCAAAGGGCTGCTCCCAGTCGATCTGCGCTCTCAGATACTCTTGCATCACGCTGGTGGAAGCAGGGCCGCGACGGAGCCTCGAGGTTAGCAGAATGTGGGCGCTCGATTCACCTTCGCACCCCGCTCTGGCAACGTGCGAGTCAGCCGGATTCGGCCCGTAATCCGGGGGCAGAGTTTCTCGCGGCCGCACGCCGCATTAAGATGTCGGCGGCATTGGGGGAGGAGGGCAGCATGCACTCGATCGACCCGCGTCGTCGGGACCTCATCGAGGAGTTCAAACGCAATCCGGCCGGGCGCCACAGCGGTGATCTGCGACGTCTGTTGAATACGCTTCGGACCCATCCCGGGCTCCCCCCGTACATCCTGGTGTGCACCCGCGCTCAGCTTGAGTGGCGGTTGGCGACGAAGGCCCAAGCGCGGGGCGCGCCGGTCGAGCTGCTCGATGTGCCGCCGTTTGGCGATCCGCTCGATGCGGAGTGGGCGGTGTTTCGACTTCGCTGGCACGCGCTCACCGGCGAGGACCTCGCGCCGTGAGGGACGGGCTGCCACGCAAACGCATCATCGGCTATCCGAGCGTGTTCAGCGCCGCTCCGGGGGAGCCGGTCTCGTTCATGCTGAGCTGCGAGGACGTGGAGCACTACCGAGCAGACATTGTGCGTCTTCGATGCGCCGACCTGCATCCCGACGGCCGGGGGCTCATCGAGCACCCGATCGAGACACCGGTGAGCGGCCGGTATCCGGGTCGAGTGCAGCCGATCGACGCGGGCTCGTACGGCGTCGTCGAGTCGGATCGATTCTCATCGCTGGAGAGCTTCACGCTGCAGGCCTGGATCTGGCCGACGACCCCGGGCGGTCGAGAGCAGGTGGTGATGGGATGCTGGGGCCGCGACGGGATGATGCAATTCTCGCTCGGCCTCGACGCCGCCGGGGCCATCTGTCTGACGCTCGGCGAGCGCGCTGGCGACCGACTCAGCACCGAGGTAGCGCTCGCGCCGCGCCAGTGGGCATTCGTGGGGGCGAGCTATGCCGCCGGGGCCGGCGAGGCCCGGGTCTGGCAACGGGCGCAGCCGAGCTACCCGGGCGCGTCGAGGCCGGTAACGGCGAAGGGGCGCGCGAGCTGGCAACCGGCGCCGGGAGCCTCGTACCTCGCACTTGCGGCCGCGCTCGAGCCGGCGGGCTCGGGCCGCACCCTCAGCGGCGCGAACTATAACGGCAAGATCGAGGCGCCGCGCGTGTTCGAGCGGGCCCTGACGCTGGAGGAAGCGGCGCTTGCCGACGCTCGTCCCCTCGAGGAGGCAGCGCTGGTCGCGGCCTGGGATTTTGCGCTGGATACGTCGACCGATCGCTTTCGTGACCTGGGACCCCATCGCCTCGACGGGCGCCTCGTCAACCTGCCGGCCCGGGCCATGAAGGGGCACGGCTGGACGGGCGAGGTCTACGACTGGAAGCAGGCACCCGATCAGTACGGGGCAATCCATTTCCATGATGACGATCTCTACGACTGTGCCTGGGAGCCGGACTTCACCCTCGAGGTGCCCGCCGACGCGCCGAGCGGGATCTACGCCGCGCGCGTTCGCTCCGGCGAGGACGAAGATCGAATCCCGTTCGTGGTGCGCCCACGCCGCGGCACCGCGAGCGCCGATGCGCTCGTGCTGCTGCCGAGCGCAAGCTATCTCGCCTATGCCAACGAGCACGCCGCGGCCGAAGGCGGCGGCTACCTGCAGGCCTTGTCCAATCATCTTCCCGCGCTCTCCGCCCAGGATCTGCTCCTCGGCGAGCGCCCGGACCTTGGCTACTCGCTCTACGACGTTCACTCCGACGGCAGCGGGGTGTGCTACAGCTCGCGGCTGCGCCCGATATTGAACTTGGCCCCGGGGGTCACGAATGCATGGGTCGGGCCGGCCGGGACGTACCCATGGCAGTTCAACGCCGACCTGCCGCTCATCGACTGGCTCGACGAGATGGGCATCGGCTACGATGTGGCGACGGACGAGGACCTGGAGGCCGAGGGGCTTGGGCTCCTCGAGCGTTATCGGGTGCTGCTCACCGGCTCTCACCCGGAGTATTACTCGAAGACGATGCACGACGCGCTCGGCGCGTACCTGCGCCGGGGCGGGCGGTTGATGTATCTCGGCGGCAACGGATTTTACTGGCGAATCGCGTATCACCGCAGCTTGCCGGGCGTGATCGAGCTTCGCCGGGGAGAGGACGGCATTCGCGACTGGGTGGCCGAGGGGGGCGAGTACTACATGAGCTTCACCGGCGAGTACGGCGGCATGTGGGAGCGGATGGGTCGTCCCATCCACGGCCTCGTCGGGGTCGGGATGGCCGGACAGGGATTCGACGTCTGCGGCCATTACCGGCGCACCGAGGCGAGCCGCGACCCGCGCGCGGCGTTCATCTTCGCCGGGATTGCCGATGAGGTCATCGGGGACTTCGGCACGGTGGGGGGTGGGGCGGCGGGCATCGAGGTGGACCGCTTCGACCGCGCCCTGGGGTCGCCGCCCCACGCGCTCGTGGTGGCCACCTCGGAGAACCTGTCGGACACTTATTACCCCGGGCCGGAGGAGATCAACAATGCCTCGCCGGTGCTTGACGCCACCCAGAATCCGGAGGTCCGTGCCGACATGACCTTCTTCGAGACCCCGAACGGCGGCGCGGTCTTCGCGGTTGGCTCGATCGCGTGGATCGGCAGCCTCGGCTGGAACGGGTTTCGCAACAATGTCTCTCGGGTTACCGAGAACGTGGCGCGCCGCTTCCTCGATCCGACCCGGTTCGAGCTCCCCGGGCAACCCGGCGGATGAACGCTTGAGCGAAACGCTTAGATCGGGCCTGGAATGGCCGACATATTTTCCAACCCGAGAGGAGGTAAGGAGCTGATGTGCGATGAACGTACCTGCGGGCCCGAGCGCGACCGGGTCCCGGAACTATCCTCGGCGAGGCGCCGGGCGTTGCTTCGCGGCCTGGTGAGCCTGCCCCTCGGGGTGGTGCTCGCCGATCCGATCCTCGCGCGCGCCGCGGGCGACGAGCTCGAGCGTGTCACGCTGACGACGCCGAGCGGACACGTGGCGAGCGCCTACCTCGCGCTGCCCGACCGGACCCCGGCTCCCGCGGTGCTGCTGGTCCACGAGTGGTGGGGCTTGAACGATCAGATCAAGGCGGTCGCGGCCGAGCTCGCCAAGCAGGGATTCGTCGCCCTGGCGGTGGACCTCTACGACGGTAGGGTGGCGACCACCCGTGAGGAGGCGAGCGCTTATGTGAGCGCGGTCGATGCCGGGGTCGCCACCGAGGCGCTCGCCGCGTGGATCGACTGGCTTCGCCAGCATCCGGAGGGCAACGGCAAGGTGGGCACGGTCGGATGGTGCTTCGGCGGCGGCTGGTCGCTCAACGCCTCGCTCGCCGCGCCGGTCGATGCCACCGTGATCTACTATGGCAGCGTCGCCAAGAGCGCGGCCGAGCTGGCGCCGCTTCGCGGGCCGGTGCTCGGTCACTTCGGCACGCTGGACCGGCGCATCAACGCCGAGATGGTCGGTGGCTTCGAGCGCGCCATGGCCGGGGCCGGCAAGCAGGACCTCACCGTGCACTGGTACGTGGCCGATCACGCGTTCGCGAATCCGAGCGGGGGACGCTATGACGAGGAAGACGCCAAGCTTGCGTGGACCCGCACCTTGTCGTTCTTCCACCGGTACCTCGGTTGAGCCCGCGGGCGCAGCTCGGTCGGCGGCGGGCAAGAAGCTCGCCGCCGCCCTCCGAACGCGTAGGGTTGGTGGTGCCGCGGGCCCGGCTCGGCGCCCGCGCTGATCGCGAATCCCGGGAACATGGATAGCCATCTTTCGCGTCGCAAGGCGTCGGTGCTGAAGGCCGCGCTCGAGCAGGGGTTGCTCGGTGAGCAAGCGCCGCTGGCCGGTTTCGTCGACGTGTCCGGGGTGAGGGACTCGGTCCGCAGCCTGAAGAGCGCTTTTCCCGACTGCTTCTTCCACACCTTCGCGGCCAAGGCGAACAGCCTCGCCCGGGTGCTCGAGCTGCTTCGCGACGAGGGCATGGGTTGTGAGGTGGCGAGCCCGGGTGAGCTTGCACTCGCGCTGAGGGCGGGATTTGCCCCCGCATCGATAGTGTTCGATTCGCCGGCCAAGACCCGGCCCGAGATCGAGGACGCGCTCATGCGCGGGATCGCGCTCAACATCGACAACTTCCAGGAGCTCGAGCGGGTCCGGGCCTACCTCGACAACCGCGGGTCGGATTCGGTCGTCGGCATTCGGGTGAACCCGCAGGTCGGGGTGGGAACGATCGCCGCGATGAGCACCGCGACGCGCACCTCCAAGTTCGGCATCGCGCTCGAGGACGAGGGCAATCGGGCGCGCGTGCTCGAGGCGTATTCCCGCAACCGCTGGCTCACCTGTCTTCACGTGCACGTGGGCTCCCAGGGATGCCCGCTCGAGCTCATCGCGCTCGGGGTCAAGAAGGCGGTCGAGCTCACCGACGAGATCAACCAAACCCTCGGGCGCGAGCAGGTGGCGGTAATCGACATCGGCGGGGGGTTGCCGGTCAACTTCGAGAGCGACACCGTGCGCCCGACCTTCGCGCACTATGCGCGCGTCCTCGAGGAGCACGCGGGCGCGCTGTTCTCAGGGCGCTTCAAGGTGATCACCGAGTTCGGCCGTTCCCTGATGGCCAAGAACGGCTTCATGGCGGCGCGGGTGGAGTACACCAAACACACCGGCGGCCGGCAAATCGCGATCACCCACGCGGGCGCCCAGGTGGCCACCCGCACCGTGTTCATGCCCGAGATGTGGACGATCCGCGTGAGCGCCTGCGATCGCGAGGGCGCGCCGAAGCGAGGCGAACCGGTCGTGCAGGACGTGGCCGGTCCGTGCTGCTTTGCCGGCGACATCATTGCCCACCAGCGGCGCCTGCCGCCGCTCGAGCCGGGTGACTACGTGATCGCCCACGACACCGGCGCCTACTACTTCTCGACCCATTTCTACTACAACAGCCTCCCCGCGCCGGCTGTGCACGGCTACACGGTCGGGGAGCGCGGCGAGGTGCGCTTCGATCGACTCAAGCCAGCCCAATCCATCGACGAGGTGCTGCGGCTCGTGACCTGATCGGATGGTCTCCGAACCGGTTTGCGCTGCCACCGACGCACTCCACCTAGCCGCGCATCACAGGCGCACTGACATTGGATCGCACCGAGCGTTTCTATCGCATCGACCAGCTCCTCAACGAGCGCCGGGCCGTGTCGCTCGACACCCTCATGGCAGAGCTCGAGGTCTCGCGCGCCACCCTCAAGCGCGACCTCGAATACATGCGCGACCGTCTACAAGCGCCCATCGTCTGGGACCGTGGGCTTCGCGGCTATCGATTCGATCGCGCGGACCCCGCCGGCCGGGCCTATTCGCTGCCGGGGCTCTGGTTCAACGCCTCGGAGGTTCATGCATTGCTCAGCATGCAGCAGCTGCTCAGCGACGTTCAGCCCGGTCTGCTCGAGCCGCACATCGAGCCCTTGCTCGGCCGCATCCGGCTTCTCCTCGACGGCGCCGACCACTCGGCCGAAGAGGTGCAGCAGCGGATCAAGGTGCTGCGGGTGGCGGCGCGCAGCGTAAGCCCCGAGCATTTCGAGGTGGTGAGCAGCGCGCTGCTTTCCCGACGGCGGCTGCAGATCGCGCACTACAGCCGCGAACGTGACGAGGAGACCGAGCGGGTGGTCTCGCCGCAGCGCCTGGTCCACTACCGGGATAACTGGTACCTCGATGCGTGGTGTCACTGGAGACTGGCGCTCAGAAGCTTTTCAGTGGACGGTATCCGCCGGGCCCGGCGGCTCGATGTGAAAGCGCGCGAGGTCTCTCGGGCCACGCTCGATGTGGAGCTCGGGAGCGGCTACGGGATCTTTGCGGGGCGCAAGACCGCCAAGGCCAAGCTCCGCTTCTCGCCTCGTCGTGCCCGCTGGGTGTCGAGCGAGCAGTGGCACCCGCGTCAGAAGGGCTTCTTCGAGGCCACCGGCCACTACCGGCTCGAGCTCCCGTTCAGCGATGCGCGCGAGCTCGTCATGGACATCCTGCGCTACGGTCCCGACGTCGAGGTGCTGGGCCCCGCTGGGCTGCGCCGTACGGTGGTGCAGGCGCTCGACGACGCCCGGCGCCGGTACCGCGAGTAGGGTTTGCCGCAGTGGCTCATCCTATGAGCCACCAAACGGGTAACAATGCCCCCGTGAGCGCCGCTCCCGGCGCCGAGCGAGGTGGCCCCGTGTTTATCGACCGATCAAATTACACCGTCGTCTGGAAGTTCATGCCGCAAGGCTGGGCGAGTCACCTGTCGACCCAGCCGGCCCCCGCGGTGATGCCCTATTTCGTGGACGGTCTCGCGCATCGGCAGCTGAGACGATGCGAGCCGGCGCATCTCAACGACTTCATGCTGCTGAAAGGGCTTTTGCACGCATGGCTGGACCCGCTCGATCGCTGGCAGTGCGCCCATCGCGACACCCTCGAACGATTCCGCGTTGCGCTGCTCGCGGACATGCGGGTCGGCTTCGGCTTCGGCTCGACGGAGCAGCTGGTGCTCCGCGTCGGTCGCAACGTCCGCTCCCGCAACGGCCACCTTCCGGCGCTGAAAATGCTGATGGCGGGTCATGATCTCGTCCCCGCGAGTGCGGGCGTGCGCCGGGAGCTGATCACCGATCTTTGGGCTCTGGTTCGACGCTGCGACCAGGTCGACAAGCGCACCGCCTTCGACCTGATCAGACGTCTCTACGACGGACTGCGGATCGAGGAGGTCGAGTCGCACTGGGCGGACCGGCTTGACTACATCAACCTGGTTGCGCTTTCGCACCTCGGCGAGTACGAGAAGCGCAACCGGTTGTTCTGGCGGGTCGTTGCCAAGCGGGTACGAAATGGCGCCATCAAGCGCCGGATGATCCGATTGCTGAGCCAAGACGTGCCCGCACCGCTCGAGCCGGATGAAGCGGCATCGATGGAGCCCGGGCGGTCGATCGAACGCGGCCCGACCGGTAACATCCCACGTGTCGCCGGCCCTTCGCAGTGCCCGCCGTCGATTGGCTAGACTGGCAGCCGGCGTCTCGATCGTCGGTTTCGGTCAGCTTCTCGGACTCTATTCGCGAATTTTTCTCACGGATAGGTGCTGAGCGGTTACGATCCCCTTGTTCGTCTTTGCGTTGAACGTGGCCGAGCCGGTCGTGCGTTGGAGCGGCGTATCGAGTACCACCAAGGGGGCGGGATTGTGCTCGCGTCCGGCGGTAAACTGGGTTGCCGCGCCATCACAACGAGTAGATTTCAATGGGCTACGTCGTCAAACCCCCCGAGATTCCCACCCTGCCGGTGAAGGGGCACGGGGACGTCTTTCCGGTGCACCGCATCTACTGCGTGGGGCGCAACTACGCCGCCCACGCGATCGAGATGGGCCACGATCCGGACCGCGAGCCGCCCTTTTTCTTTCAGAAGAACCCGGACAATATCCGGCTCGAGCGGGGTGAGTTCCCCTATCCCGACAAGTCGAGCGACGTGCATCACGAGATCGAGCTCGTCGTCGCGCTCCGCGACGGCGGCCGGGACATCTCCATCGCGAAGGCGTCTGGCCTCATCTACGGCTATGCGGTCGGGATCGACATGACCCGGCGGGATCTGCAGGGCCAAGCGAAGAAGATGGGAAGACCCTGGGAGGTCGGGAAGGCGTTCGAGTGCTCCGCCCCCTGCTCCGAGGTCGTGCCGGCGGCCGAGACCGGTCCGATCGAGCGCGGCGCGGTATGGCTCAAGGTGAACGGGGCGATGCGTCAGGAAGGAGATCTCAACCAGCTCATCTGGAAGATTCCGGAGATGATCGGGTATCTATCGGGTCTGTTCACGCTGCGCCCGGGGGACCTCATCTTCACCGGCACCCCGGCCGGGGTCGGGCCGGTGCAGCGCGGCGACGCACTGCACGGGGGCGTGGACGGGGTCGGGGAGGTCCGCGTCAATGTGGTCTAGGCGGCGAACCAACGACGAGCGCGGGGCGGCGGCGATATGAACGCGACCGCCATCGATGTCACCGTCTTGCTCGGCGACCCGCGCCTACCCGACGCTTACAAGCGCGATCACCACTACAACCCGGAGGACCTCGAGAACGTCCAGATCATGCAGCGGGCGTTGTCTGAGCTCGACGGCTTCCGTTTCCGCTACTTCGACGACCACGCGGGGCTACGGACCGAGCTCGAGTCGCACCGGCCCGACCTGGTGCTGAACTTTTGCGACACCGGATTCCGCAACGACGCCCAGCTCGAGCTGCATGTCCCGGCGTTGCTCGAGCTGATGGGAATTCCCTGCACCGGTGCGGGGCCGTTCGGCATCGTGCTCACCTACGACAAGGCGATCACCCGTGCGGTGGCCGCGGCCCACGGTATCCCGGTGCCGAGCGAGGTGTATGTTGCCGACGGCGATGACGCCGCTCTCACCGGGGCCTCGTATCCCGCCCTCATCAAGCCCGCCCGGGCGGATGGCAGCCTCGGGATCACGAAGAATGCGGTAGTGGACGGACCGGCAGCCGCGGCGCGCCAGCTCGAGGCGGTACGCTCCGAGCTCCCCGGACACGCGTTCCTGGTGCAGGAGTTCCTGAGCGGTCCGGAGTACGGGGTCGGACTCATCGGCAACCCCGGGCAGGGCTTTGCCGATCTCCCCCCGCTCGAGGTGGACTACAGCCGCCTCGCGCCGGACTTGCCGAGAATCCTCGGCTACGAGTCGAAGGCTTTGCCGGATTCCCCGTACTGGACCGACATCAAGTATCAGCGGGCGCAGAGCCTCTCCGAGTCGGTGCGCCGGCGCATGATCGCACACTGCGAGCTGCTGTTCGCGCGTCTGCAGTGCCGCGACTATGCGCGCTTCGATTTTCGCACCGACGCCGACGGAGAGGTGAAGCTGATGGAGGTGAACACCAATCCCGCCTGGGCGCACGACGGCAAGCTCAATTTCATGGCGGGCTTCGCGGGTATGCGCCACGGCGAGATGCTCGGCCTGATCCTGGAGGCGGCGGTGCACCGCATCGGGCTTCGTGCCTGAGACGTCCGGGGCGCCCACCGCGGCGTTCGAGGGCGAGCGCGCGCGTGACGCACCTCACGCCCGCCGCGACCTGACCCCGCTGCGAGAGCTTTGGCCGTTCATGCGGCCCTACACCGCCACCGCGGTCCTCGCGGGGCTCGCGTTGCTGTTCGCTGCGGCGGCGAGTCTATCCCTGCCGGTCGGGGTGAGGCTCGTGATCGACGAGGGGTTCAGCGCCGACAGCGCGCGCGCCATCGATCGCTACTTCCTGCTGCTGTTCGGGCTCGCCGGCGGGCTCGCCGTATTCTCCGCGCTTCGCTTCTACTGGGTTTCCTGGCTCGGCGAGCGCGTGGTGGCCGATATTCGTAACGCCGTCTACCGTCACGTCATCACCCTCAGCCCGACGTTCTTCGAGGTGACCCGAACCGGCGAGGTGCTGTCCCGGCTGACCAACGACACGACCCTGGTGCAATCGGTGGCGGGAGTGAATCTGTCCATCACCTTGCGCAGCCTCGTGACCCTCGCCGGTGGGCTGGTGATGCTCGCGTTCACCAGCGCCCGGCTGACCGGCTTCATCCTGGTTCTCATCCCCGCGGTGCTGGTGCCGCTTCTCGTCTACGGCCGGCGGGTGCGCCGCCTCACCCGAGCCACTCAGGACCGGGTCGCCGATGCGAGCGGGCTTGCGGGAGAGACTCTCAATGCGATTCAAACCGTGCAGGCTTTCACTTTGGAACGCCAGGCGGCGGCGCGTTTCGACGAGGCGGTGACCACCTCGTTCGAGACTGCGGTGCGGCGCATCCGGGCCCGGTCGATGTTGACGGCGATGGCAATCGTGATCGTGTTCGGAGCGATCGTGTTCGTGCTGTGGCTGGGGGCCCAAGCGGTGATCGCGGGCACCATGACCGCCGGTGAGCTCGGCCAGTTCCTGCTCTACTCGGTGCTTGTGGCGGGGTCGGCGGCGTCTTTGAGCGAGATGTGGGGTGAGCTCCAGCGCGCGGCCGGGGCGCTCGAGCGCATCGTCGAGCTGCTGCAGGCGAGGCCTGACATCGAGGCGCCGGCCAATCCGGTGCGCCTTCCGGTGAGGGCGCGCTCGCGAGTGGACTTCCTCGGGGTGAGCTTCAACTATCCATCGCGCCCCGGTGAGCTCGCCCTCGCGGCTTTCAGCCTTTCGGTCGAGCCGGGGGAGCTGGTCGCCCTCGTCGGCCCTTCGGGCGCAGGCAAGAGCACCGTGTTCCAGCTCCTGCTCCGCTTCTACGACCCGAGGACTGGGCGCATTCTGCTCGACGGTATCGACATCTCGGCCGCGGCGCCCGAGGAGGTCCGCGCGCGGGTGGGAATCGTGCCCCAGGAGACGGTGGTGTTCGCGGCCACCGCGCTGGAGAACATTCGCCAGGGGCGTCCGGACGCCAGCGACGAGGAGGTGTACGCGGCGGCGAGGGCAGCCGGGGTGGACGGTTTCGTGACCGCGTTGCCCGACGCCTATCAGACCTTCCTCGGAGAGCGCGGGACCCGGCTCTCGGGCGGACAGCGCCAGCGGATTGCAATTGCGCGGGCGCTCCTCAAGGACCCGGCCGTGATGCTGCTCGATGAGGCCACCTCGGCGCTCGATGCGGAGAGCGAGCGCTTGGTGCAGCGCGGTCTCGACGACCTGATGCGAAATCGGACCACGCTCGTCATCGCGCATCGGCTCGCCACCGTGCTCAAGGCAGACCGCATCGTGGTGCTCGACCGGGGCCGCCGCGTCGCCGAGGGCACGCATCAATCGCTGCTCACCGAAAGCCCGCTCTATGCGCGCCTTGCCGCGCTCGAGTTCGAGCTTCCGCCGGCTGTGTCGGATGCAGCGCCGGCGTGACTCGTGCCCCGCGATGGACGTAGTGCTCTTGTGCGCGGTGCGTCCGGCTTGTAACGTCTTTTAAACGCCACGAGGAAACCGCCATGGGCTCGCACTCCTTCGACCCGAGCTTCGAGCAGCTGTCCGAGGTGCTACCGATCTTTCCGTTGCCCGGTGCGCTGTTGCTGCCGCGGGCTCACCTGCCGCTCAACATCTTCGAGCCCCGCTATCTCAACATGACGCTCGATGCGCTCGGTGGGGACCGCATGATCGGGATGATTCAGCCCCGAAACGCGGGTGAGGGCGACGCGCTCTCCAGAGTCGGGTGCGCCGGGCGAATCACCGCGTTCCAGGAGACCGACGGAGGCCGCCTCTTGATCAATCTCACCGGGGTATGCCGGTTCGAGGTGACGCAGGAGCTCGAAGTCCTGCGCGGGTATCGACGGGTTCATCCCGACTGGCGCCGGTATCGCGACGATCTCTACGAGGACAAGCACTGCGAGACGCCGAAAGTGACGCTGGTCGCAAGCGCCACGAAGTACTTCGCCGCCCATGGTATCGAGGCGGAGATCGAGAAGCTCGAGGACCTCTCGGGCGAGCAGCTCACCAATTTTCTCGCGATGAACCTACCGTTCGAGCCGCGCGACAAGCAGGCGATGCTCGAGGCGATGAGCGTGAAGGACCGCGCGATGACCTTGATCACGCTCGCAGAGATGTCCCTTGCCACCGACGGCAGTGAGGTTCGGCATTGACCCGCGGCGGGGGTGGGTTCGGGGCGCGCCCCGCCCTCAGGGTTCGTTCTCGAGTCGTTGCCTCAGGTCGGAGAGCTGCTCGCGCTGCGCCGGATCGAGCTCGGGGTAGGCGAGCGGCAATCGTTTGAGGGTACCCACGATGATGTCGACGACCGCCCAGCGCATGTAGGGCTTGTCGTCGGCGGGGATCGCGTACCAGGGGGCAGCGGGGCGTGAGGTGGCGTTGAGGGCCGCTTCGTAGGCGGCCATGTATCGTTTCCAGTGCCCGCGCTCTTCCACGTCGCGCACGGAGAATTTCCAGTTCTTGTCCGGCTCGTCGATGCGGGACATGAATCGTCGCGCCTGCTCCGCCTTGGAGACGTTCAACCAGAACTTGATCACCACCGTGCCGTTTGCGGCGAGATGGTGCTCGTGGTCCCGGATGGAGGCGAACCGTCGCTTCCAGAGCGCCCCCGGCGCGCCGGGCTCGGGCAGGCGCTGGGCGGCTAGGAACTCCGGGTGAACTCGCACCACCAGGACCTCTTCGTAGTAACTGCGGTTGAACACCCCGACCCGGCCGCGCTCCGGCAGTTGCCGGCTCGTGCGCCACAGGAAGTCATGCTCGAGCTCCTGGTCTGACGGCGCCTTGAACGACGAAACCTGAAAGCCGGCCGGATTGACCCCGCTCGTAACCGCCCGGATGGTGCCGTCCTTGCCGGCCGCGTCCATGGCCTGAAATACGAGCAGCAGGGCGTAGCGGTTGTCCGCGTAGAGTAATCGCTGGAGCGCGTCGAACCGCGCCACGCACTCGGCGAGCCGTTTCTTCAGGCGCTTTTTCGAGGGTCCGTCGTCGGGCGGTCGGGTCGCCGCGGTGGTGACCTTGAAGCTGCCGTCGAAGGGGACCAGGTAGGGGCTCGCATAGGGTTCGGGCATGGTAACGGCTCCTCGAAGCGGCGGCGGGAGAGTGAGACAGGGTAAGGGGTATCACCCCGAATGCAAACGTGGGGGCGTCGGCCTCCATGCGGCGTGAAGGTCCCGCGATGCGGCAATTTCCCAATGCCCCCCGCTCTGCAGTATGGTTCCGCGAAACATCCGAGCATCAGGGCGGCGGGCGTCGCCCGGAAAGGGAGCAGCGCGAATGACCGCATGGCACTACGTCGACGATCGGTGGGTGGACGGCAACCCGAAGATCATGGGTCCCCTGAGCCATGGTGCCTGGCTCGCCTCCACCGTGTTCGACGGGGCGAGGGCCTTCGAGGGCGTTACCCCGGACCTCGATCGGCACTGCGAGCGTCTGGTCGAGTCGGCCCGGATAATGGGGCTAAGACCGTTGTTCAGCGCGGGCGAGACCATGGAGCTCTGCCGCGAAGGTCTCACCCGGTTCCCCAGCGGGACCGAGCTCTACATCAAGCCGATGTACTGGGCAGAGGACGGGTTCGTCGCGCCCGAGCCGGACTCCACCCGCTTCTGCCTGTCCATCAACGAATCTCCGTTGCCCGAGCCCAACGGGTTCTCGATCACGCTTTCCCCCTTTCGCCGGCCTTCCCTCGAGTCGGCCCCGACCAACGCCAAGGCAGCATGTCTCTACCCGAACTGCGGCCGGGCGCTGAGCTTTGCGATCGACAAGGGATACGACAATGCGGTGCTCCTCGATGGGCTCGGAAACGTGGCCGAGCTGGCAACCGCCAACCTGTGGATGGTTAAGGACGGCATCGCTCACACTCCCTACCCGAACGGCACGTTCCTCAACGGGGTCACCCGTCAACGCACGATTTGGCTGCTCCGTCGCGCCGGCATCACCGTGCACGAGCGGACGATCCGCTTCGATGAGTTCCTCGGCGCCGACGAGATCTTCAGCACCGGCAACTACGCCAAGGTGCTGCCGGTGACCCGCATCGAGGGGCGCGATCTACAGCCGGGCCCAATCTATGCACGGGCTCGAGCCCTGTACTGGGAGTGGGCCCACGAGATGGGTTAACGAGCGATCGGTCGCGCGCCAGCTCAATGCCTGGGCTAAGCTTTGCTCCCGGACCGCGCTTAGGGGAGAAGAATGCTGAAGCTTCGATACGTCATCTTGTTGCTGGGCGCGCTCGGCAGTGCCTCGTGCACCGGGTTGTACCTGTATGAGACCTCGAGCGCCGGCGGCTATCCCGCGCCGGAATCGAAGGATAAGTGCGCCGGGCAAACGGCAGAGTGCGAGCCCGCGCCGTGACCCGGCCGCGAGCGGGGGATCGGATCCATCGCTCGAGTCTCAGCCATCGGATGGGAGGGAAAGGTCGGGCTCCGGGGCTTGCAGCTGCTGGTTCGTGTCGCGGATTCTCTTGGCAAGAATGTTCATCAGGTTGATCGCGATGTCCGGGGTGCGGTGGAACATCTCCCACCACCGGTCCTTGTCGATGCCGAGCAGGCGGCACTCCGAGCGCGCGACCACGTAGGCTGACGCGGGCTGTGCATCGATCATCGAGAGCTCGCCGAATACTTCCCCGCGCGTGAGCGTCGCCACCGGCTCGTCGTCGACCGAAGTCAGGTGCACGCTCATGGTTCCTCTTAGCAGGACGTACAGTCGCTGATTGGGCTGACCGGGCGCGATCACCACCGCCCCCGCGCCGATGCGAAGCAGGGCGCAATCGAATAGGATGTGCTCGAGATCCGCGTAGTGCAGTGACTTGAACAGCGGAATCTTCGCGAATTCGACCGGGGAGATGGAGATTATCGTGTCTGAGGCGTTGGGCATTGCGGGGGGCCTTCCTCTCGGCGCCGGGGTCAGCCCGCTTATCGGCTTCGTTCCCCGCGAGCTTGAGTGGGTGACGGTGGGTATACCCGGCCCGGCCCGGCCGGTCGGCGGGGTTCGACGCACATGTGCGGGGAGGCCATGAACGACGGCGCCGTCCCTGCAAGTACCGCGCCGAAAGCGCGATCGGTCGAGTTCGCAGACTCGATTGTCCGCGCCGACACCGATGCGGCGCGAGCCGTTCTCAGCGCGCGGCGAATGCTGCAGGAATTCGACCTTTACTACACGGAGTCGCGTCAGATTCCCAGTCTCGCGAAGCGGGCGTTCGAGAACCGCGACCCGCAGACATCGCTCGCGCTGAGTAGACGGCGGCTGTCCCTGTACAGCACCAGCATTCACGAGCTCGGGGAGGAGCTGCGCGAAGTGCTTCCGGAGATTGCCGAGAACGAGGCTCTCTGGGATAACGTGCAGGATCACTACGTCCCGCTCATCGAAGGCCGCTACGAAGCGGACCTGGCATTCGCTTTCATTCACTCGGTGAGGCGGATGATCTCGAAGGGTGAATGGCGGCCGGTCGAGTACTCCTTTCGTGAGCGTTCCGATCGGCTGGTCGATTACGCGGACGAGGTGTATCGTTCGTTTCCGGGTGGGGCCGAGATCTCGCCTCGATCGATCGTCGAGATCCTCAACATTCCCAATTTCTCGTTGCCCTACCGGGACCTTGCCGGGGACGCGGAGCTGGTCGCGGAGCGGCTGAACGAGTTTCTCGCCTCCAACCAAGCCCCAACCGGCCCGGTCCGGGCGATCGACGTGATAGACGCGGGATTCTATCGTAACCGCGGCGGTTATCTCGTCGGGCGGCTCGGGTTCGATGACGGGGTGGTCGCGCCGCTCATCATCGCGCTCCTGAACGAGAGCGCCGGCATCTACGTCGATGCGGTGATGCACTTCGAGGCCGACGCGCACAACATCTTCAGCTCGACCCTGGCCAACTTTCACGTTACCAACGCCTACTACCACGAGCTCGCGGCGTTCCTTCACAGCATCATGCCAACCCGGCCTCTTGGCCTGCACTACTCGACCATCGGCTTCAATCACGTCGGCAAGGTCGCGGTCATGAACGAGCTGAAGGCCGAGCTCACTACCACCGGGGAGGTGCTCGATACCGCGGTCGGATTCAAGGGCACGGTCGCGATCGGCTTCTCCGCCCCCTCCTCGGATTACAACCTCAAGGTGATTCGCAACAAGCCCACCAAGCAGTACAAGTGGGGGGCATTCGAGGGCATCGACGCGGTGCTCAAGAAGTACGGCCAGGTCCACGAGATCAATCGCACCGGAAGCATGCTCGACAACATCATCTACTACAATCTCAAGCTCGATCCGCAATGGTTCAACCCCGAGCTGCTCGAGGAGCTGCTGCGCGAAGCGAGCGAGAGCGTCTCGCTCAAGGGCGATGCGGTGGTGTTCAAGTATCTCATCGTCCAGCGACGACTGACTCCGCTGCCGGTGTTCCTCGAAACCGCCTCGGACGGGGATGCGCAGACCGCGGTCATCAATCTCGGGTACTGCATCAAGAACAATGCAGCGGCCAATATCTTCAACAAGGACCTCGATGGGCGCAACTACGGGGTGAGCCGGTTCTTGAAGGTGTATCTCTACGACTATGACGCCCTCGAGCCCTTCGCCGAGGTCAAGGTTCGAACCAACCAGGACCGGGTCGACGGCGAGGAGGACATCCCCGACTGGTACTTTGAGGACGGTGTGGTGTTCTTGCCGGAGGAGATCGAGGTGGGGCTCCGGATCCCGAGTCGATCGCTGCGTCGGTTGTTTCGCGAGGTCCACGGGGATCTGATGACCACCGAGTACTGGGAGGCGATTCAGATTGCGCTGCAGGAGGGGCGGGTGCCGAGCGTGCGCACCTATCCGGTCAGTCGCCAGCTTCGGCGTGCGTCATGCACGGCGACGGCTGCGAGATCGGCGCAAGGGGGCGCGATAGAAGTCCTGGAGAGGGTCGAGCGATGAAGATCACCGATGCGAGAACGTTCGTGGTGGCGAACCCGCCACCGCACTTCGGCGGTCTGTACTGGGTGTTCGTGAAGCTGACCACCGACGGTGGCGTGGTCGGGTACGGCGAAGTTTACTCGGTGCCGTTTCACCCCCACGTCGTCGCGCGGATGGTCGAGGACGTGTGCGAGCGAAAGGTGCTCGGCGCCAACCCGTTCGAGATCGAGAAGCTGTGGCGGGTGATGTATGCGAGCGGCTTCACCTTGCGACCGGACACGTCGCTCGCCGGGGTGATGAGCGGCATCGAGACCGCGTGCTGGGATATCGTCGGCAAGGAGCTCGACCGGCCGGTCTACGAGTTGCTCGGGGGGCGCGTGCACGATCGGCTCCGCTCCTACACCTACCTGTACCCAAAGCCGTCGGACCGGAGCGACGTCTATCTCGACCCCGATCTGGCGGCGCAACGGGCGGCGGAGTACGTGGATCAGGGGTTCACCGCGGTCAAGTTCGATCCGGTCGGGCCGTACTCCGCGTTCGATCCCCGCCAGCTCTCACTCGACTCCCTCGAGCGGGCGGAGACGTTCGTGCGCAAGCTACGGGAGGCGGTCGGGACGCGGGCCGACCTGCTGTTCGGCACCCACGGGCAGATGACGACCTCGAGCGCGATTCGCCTCTCCCGGCGCCTGGAGCCCTACGACCCGTTGTGGCTCGAGGAGCCGGTGCCGCCGGGGAACGTCGAGGAGATGGCCCGGGTGGCACGCTCGACCAGCATTCCGATCGCGGCCGGGGAGCGGCTCGCCACCAAGTACGAGTTCGCCCGTCTGCTTGGGGCCCAGGCCGCTTCGATCCTGCAGATGGCGCTCGGCCGGGTCGGGGGAATTCTCGAGGCGAAGAAGATCGCCGGCATGGCGGAGGCTCACTACGCGCAGATCGCGCCCCACCTCTACTGTGGGCCGATCGAAGGGGCGGCGAACGTGCAGCTCGCGACCTGCAGCCCGAATTTCCTCATCCAGGAGAGCATCGAGGACTGGGGCGGATTTCACGCCGAGATCCTCGAGTCCCCGGTCGAGTGGGAGGAAGGCTACATCATCCCGCCCACCGCGCCTGGAATCGGGGTGGAGCTCGACGAGGCGGTGGCCGAACGCCATCCCTACACGGGCGATCGGCTGCACCTCGAGATGCTCGATCGACCGGCCTGAGCGCCCTCAGTCCGCGGCGAGCGGTACCGCACGCTCCTTCACGAGCGCCATGCCGAGCAGCATCAGACCGAGTGCCGCCCACACCGAGGACGCGTGGGTCTCGTCCCAGATCACGATTCCCCACAGGACCCCGAAGACCATGGACCAATAGCCGGCCTGGGATGCGAACACCGGACCCGCCAGTCTCACCAGGTAGAGGAAGAAAACGTACGTGATGAAGTTGACGAACACCATGGCAATGATGGCCCACTCCACCTGGCCCCAGGGTCCCGTCATCGGCACGAAGGTATCGGACACGAGCACAATCGGGGTGAGCATCGCGGCACTCGCGAGCAGCATTCCCGCGACCAGCGAGATCTCGTCGCCGCCCGGGGGACGCCGCAGCGCGATGAAGACGTTCTCGATCGCGTAGGAGAGCGGAATTCCGAGGGCGATGAGTACCCAGAGCGCGGACATGATCGGGTTGAGATTGCCCCCGGGCAACACGATGAGCAGCATCGCGGCGAAGCCGAGCCCGACCCCGAGAATGCGGATCGGCGAGGCGAGGTCGATCCGGAACACCAGGGCGATACCGTAGGTGAGGAGCGGTACCGCGGCGATCACGATCGCGAGGACGCCGGCCGAGAGATGCGGGGCGCTCGCGAACAGCAGCAACGTGGGCGCGGCGGTACCGACCACCCCGCACACCAGGTAGAAATACGCGTGGGCGCGGCTCACCAGCACCACCCGCCCGCGGGCAACGGTGATCGCGAGGAGCACGATACCTCCGCCGAGGGCTTGCCACAGGGTGAGGCCCAAGGGGTGCGCACCGGTGGCCGTCGCGAGCTTTGCGAGGCTGGGAGTTAGCCCCCAAAGTCCGCCGGCCATGAACAGGCAGAATAGGACCCGGAGCTTGCGTTTCATGCTCGCGCTGCGGCCCGGCGGGGTCTCCGGGTTACCGGGCCGCGCCGTGCATTCGTTCGACGAGCCGTTGCCAGTTGGCTTCATCGGCTTGCTCGGCAATCGGCTCGTACGGGATCACCCGCTGCACGAGGTCGTCCCGGTAACGCGCCGCAATCAGCTCGGCGAGATCGCCGTCCGCCTCGCACACCGCGACCTGCGCGAGCAGCTCATCGCTCACCAAATCCGGCATGGCGTCAACCTCGCCGCTTCGGACCATGGCGCTCAGCCGACGGGCGGTGTCGCCGTGACCGTGATATTCGAGAAACGCGCGATAGCTCGGAGTGGAGGCATAGAACGCAACCTGGGTGCGCACCGTGCGCTCGCAACGGGCACGCTCGCGCTCGGTCTCGCCGCGAACCACGAACACGTCGGCGACGAGCGTCAAGTCCCGCACCGTTCGGCCACGCCGTCTTGCGCCCTCGTCGATGGCGGGACGTACGACGTCGCGCAGATATCCGGGCGAGTGCATTGGGTGGACGCAGAATCCGTCCGCAACCTCACCGGCCGCTCGCGCCATGCGTGGGTTCACCCCGGCGAGATGCACCGGGATCCGAGGGTGCTCGATCGGGCCCGGATTGAAGAAATCGCTGATCAGCTGGAAGCGGTAGAAGCGGCCTTCGTAATCCGGTTTGCGCCCGGTCTGAAAGGTCTCCCAGATTGCCCGCAGGCAGCGGATATAGTCGGTTATCCGCGCCGCCGGATGTTCGAACGGCATCGAGAATCGTCGCTCGACGTGGGCGCGTACCTGGGTGCCGAGCCCGAGCCGGAGACGCCCGGCGCTTGCCTTCTGGAGATCCCAGGCGACCATCGCGGTCGCGAACGGGCTGCGGGCGAACGCGACTGCGATGTTGGTGCCGATCGCCACTCGCTCGGTGGCGAGCGCGGCGCTCAGGAGCGGCAAGAACGGGTCGTGACGGGTCTCGAAGGTCCAGACTCCGTCGAATCCGATGCGCTCGAGCCGTCTCGCCTCATCCGAGACGCGCGCAATCGGCAGGTCGCGCATGGGCGCATCGATCAGCAATGGCGTGGGTTCCCTCGGCGCTGGCGGGAGGCAGCTTGCCGCTCGCGCTCGATGGTTGCAAGCGCCGCCTTGCACTCTCGAAGAGGGTGGGGCAAAAAGGGAACCGGGTGAGGTTCGCCGCGAACCGGCGCCGATTCCTTCGCCTGGGCAAGGAGGTAGTGTGGTCACCGACGAAACGAGCGCGCAACTCGATGCGGCGCACGAGCACCTGGACCGGCTCGGGGCGCTCGAGGCAGAAATCGAGAAGCTTCGCGAGCGAGAGACGGAGCTCGAGGTCGAGACGATCAGCGCACGGGCGAGCCGGGGTCGGTCGGAGCCGCGCTCGCGCCCCGATCTCGGGGGGAAGGAGGCGGGTGCGATCGTCGAGGCGCTCGATCGGGTGCGTGCCCTCGAGGACGAGCTCACGGGGCACGCGACCAGCTCGGCCGAGGAGACCGAGCGATTGCGCGCGGGGCGGGATGCGCTGCTCGAATGGCTGTCCCCGCCAAAGACCTCCGGCGAGCGCGCGCCGGGGCGCTCGTCCGGTGGCGGGCGAGCCGCGTTGGCACTGCTGAGCCTCGCTGCCCTCGTCGCGGCGTTCTTCGTGCACTGGGCGTTCCTGGTGCTGCTGGTGCCGGCGGGTGCGGCCTCCGCGTTCTTGTGGACGGGTAACGATCCGGATTGGCAGCGGGCGGGGGCGCGGAGGCGATTCGAATCGACCGGGCTGGCGGCGCCCGCGACCTGGGAGCGGGAGGCGGTCGCGGCCCGGCGCGAGGACCTGGAGGATGCACTCGAGGCCAAGAGCGCGCATCGGGCGCACTCGCCGATGGGCGATCCGGAGACCGTTGCCGCCGACCTCGAAGAGGCGAGGCAAACCCTTGCGCTCGCCATGGTCGAGGCCGAACTCGAGGGACCGGATCTGAGTCACGATCTCGAAGCCGAGCTCCGAGGGCTGAGCGGACCCTACCTCGCGCAGCGCGACCTCGACCGGGTCAAATCGCAGCTAAAGCATCGGCGTCGTGAGGCCGAGTCGCTGCGCTCCGAGGTGTTCGGCTTTCTCTCCCGGGCGGGCGCGCTCAAGGGCGATGGTAAGGCGGACCTGAAAACCCTGTCGAGTGCTATCGCCGCACTCGATCGGCGCGAGCGCGAGGGGGGGTGAGTCGGGGCCAGGCTGAGCGCTCGCCTCAGAGCACCGCGGCGAAGAGGCGCTGCATCTCCTCCCAAGACTCGCGATCGGCAGTCGCGTCGTAGGCGAGCGGCAAGCCGTACTTGGCCCCATTCTCATCCGCCTCGGGGCTGGTGAAGCCGTGACGGGCGCCCTCGTGGACGATGAATCGGTAGTCCGCGCCGGCCGCCTCCATCTCCTGCTTGAAGGCCTCGATCTCCTGCTTGGAGACGAACTCGTCCGCGCCCCCGTGGCACACCAGTACCCGGGCGAGGACGGCGCCGCGGGCGGGCTTGTGAAACGAGCCGAGCGAGCCGTGAAAGCTGACCGCGGCTTTCAAATCCATGCCGATGCGCGCCATGTGCAGCGCCATCGCCCCGCCGAAGCAATATCCGATAGCGGCCAACTTCGTGCCGTCCACGCGGCGGTGACCCGCGAGGGTCTGGTAAGCGGCTCGAAGCCGGGCGGTGCCGGTCTGCATGTCCTCGAGCACCGCATTCATCATCGCCCCGGCCTCGGTGGGATCTTTCGCGCGCTTGCCGTCCCCGAACATATCCACCGCGAAGGCGCAGTAGCCGAGCTCGGCGAGCTTGTCGGTGCGCCGGCGGATATAGTCGTTGAGCCCCCACCACTCGTGGATGACGAGAACTCCGGGCCGGCGTCGTTCGTGGCTCGCATCGTAGGCAAGGTAACCCTTGAGGGTGGTGCCCTCGGCGTCGTAGCTGATGGTTTCGGTGTGGAGATTCGACATCTGCTTTCCTCGTGGTGAGCGGGACGAACTACGCGGAGCGGCACCCTGCCGGCGCATCGCAGCCGATCCGCGGAACGTCGGTGCGGGCGCGCCGCGAGCGACCTCGTCCCACCCCCCTGACCTGCTTCCGCCGGGGCCCCCAAGGTAGTTTAACCCGGATGATGCATCAAGGCTTCGTGGCGTTGGTCACGGACTCGCTCGAGCGGTGGGCCCAAGCCCGGGCCCGCTTGACCGCGGGCCCGGCGATTCTTGCGCAGCGTCCGGTTTTAGGGTGACCATGGGTCTCTCCGCGCGCAACCCGGGAGCAATGCGTCATGACCGATAGTCTGGTCCTCGAGCTGGAGCCCGAGCGCGATCGGCACGCGAGCCTGCCGGGGCGGTTCTACACCGAGCCGGCGATATTCGAGCTCGAGAAGGAGCGCATCTTCGCGCGTGCCTGGCAGTACGCGGGCCACATCAGCCGCCTGAGCGCCCCGGGCCGCTACATCACCCTGAGCTTCCTCGACGAGCAGCTGGTCTTCGTGCGCGGTGCCAATGGCGAGATCGAGGGATTCCACAACGTCTGCCGCCACCGCGCCCACCGGTTGCTCGAAGGCAGCGGCTGCGTGTCCTCCATTGTGTGCCCGTACCACGCCTGGCGTTACGGACTCGACGGGCGTCTCGAGCATGCCCGCAACGCCGAGAACGTGAAAGGTTTCGAGCGCTCCGAGTTCTCCTTGCGGCCGGTCAAGGTGGAGCGGTTCCTCGATTTCCTGATGTTCAACCTCGACCTCGACGCCCCCGGCTTCGCCACCCAGGTCCCGGGGCTCGCCGAGGAAATACGGACCTGGGCGCCGTGGCTCGGTGAGCTCGTGCTCGAGGAGCGCGCGAGGGGTCTCGCCGGCGACACCCTGTGCTGCAACTGGAAGGTGCTGGTCGATAACTGTGTCGAGTGCCTTCACTGTCAGCCTTCCCACCCCGCGTTCACCGACCTGGTGGACATGGACAGCTACCGGATCGAGCTGCACCCGATGCACACCACCCACATCGCGAAATGCCGCAAGCCGCGCAATCGGGCCTATCACTATCGACATCCCGCCGCGGTCGATGCGGTTGCGTTCTGGCATGTGTGGCCGAACCTCACCTTTGGTTTCTTCCCCGGCACCGTCAATTTCGGGGTGTTCTCAATCGATCCGCTCGGGGTGAGCCTTACCGGTGCGCGCGGGGACAACCTGCGCGCCGACGGCCCGCAGAAGGCTGAGGAGGTCGAGCGAAGGCGTTACATCGACGAGGTCCTGTGGCCGGAGGACCGGGATATCTGCGAGGCGGTGCAGCGCGGGGTCGGCTCGCGCGCCTATACGCCGCACCGGCTGAGTGTATCTCCGCCCTACGACGCGCGCAGCGAGGTGGTTTGCCACCTCATGCAGCGGCTCAACCTGGCCGCGCTCGGGGTCGGCTCAACCGGTGACGGTGAGCAGTGAGAATGAGCTTCGTCATCGGGGAGGCGCTGCGCCGGGAAGTGGCGGGAAATCTCGCCACCTTTGAGCGCCGTGCGGTGTCCGCCTCCGGTCTGCGGCAGGCGGGAGTCGCGATCGTCATCGTCAGCGGGGACCGCGACGATTCCGCCCACGTGCTGCTCACCCGCCGCCCCGATCGCCTGAAACGCCACGGGGGCCAGTATGCGCTGCCGGGGGGGCGGCTCGAGCCCGGCGAGACCCCGCAGGCGGCGGCGTTGCGCGAGCTCGAAGAGGAGCTCGGGCTCCTCCTCGATCCGGATCGGGTTCTCGGGGTCCTCGACGACTTCGCGACCCGGTCCGGCTTCCGGATCACGCCGACGGTGGTTTGGGGCGGGGCGCGAGTCGAGCTCGAGCCCGATCCGAGCGAGGTAGAGCGGGTCTTCCGGATCCCGCTCGCGGAGCTCAATCGCCCCGAGATCCCGCATCTTGCCCGCATGCGGGGTCAGGACTCCCCGGTGCTGTCGGCACCGCTGCCCACCCTCGGTCATCACCTCTACGCGCCCACTGCGGCGATGCTCTACCAGTTTCGCGAGGTGGCGCTGCGGGGGGAGTCGACCCGGGTCGCGCACTACGAGCAGCCGCGATTCGCCTGGAAGTAAGCTGCATCCGGGGCGGGAGCGCGGCTCACATCCGCCGCGGGATGTAGCGACAGTACGCGGCCGCGATCAACATCCATCCCGAGGCCGCGAGGAAAACGATCGGCACCGTGAAGAAATTCAACAACAGCGCGAATAGTCCCGGAGGCGCGAGCTGCGAGGCGTCCCGGTAGGTGAGGAACACGCCCGCCATCTCGGAGCGCTCCCACGGGTGCACCGCCCGGAAGAACAGCGCGTTGCCGGCGCCGTCGAGCATCGTTGCGCCGAGCGCGGCCAGGACCAGCAGCGCGGCGGTACTGCCCCCCTCGCCCGCGAATGCGAACACGCACGCCGACAGTAGCCCGGTCGCGCAAAAGCCCAGCGTGAACAGCCGGCCGAGCCCGTGGCGCCGGGCGACCCAGCCCCAGAACGGAACCGTCACCGTCCACGCGGTCCCGATCGAGACGATGGCCGCGCCCGCGAGGTCGCCGAGACCCCAGCGTGCCGCGTAGATCGGGGTGTAAATGATGAACATGGTCCACCAGGCAGAGCGGGCGACGGTGAGCCCCCAGGCGAGGCGTAGCCGCGGCTGGGCGAAGAAGCGCCCGAGGGGTTGGAACGGATTGGCGCTGCGGGTGAGCGAGCCGGGCATGCGCGCCCGGTGCAGACCGAGCCACCGAAAGTAGGCAATCGAGGCGAGGGCGGCGATGACCGCGACCGCGAACGGCAGGGCATGGCCGACCCGGCTCTCGAGAAACACGCCGAGCCAAGGGCCGAGGGTCAGGGCGGCGACCGCGAACAGCACTCGCTTGGGCTCGAAGCGCGCGAGCTCCCGCCGCCGCACCCGGTGCATGATGTAGAGGCTGAGCGAGACCTCCAGGGCGGCGACTGCGAACACGTGCACGAACATGCCGCCCGCGAAGGCGACCGGGTCGGCGGTGGCGAGCAGCGGCGCGGAGAGCGCCATGGCGGTGGCGCCGATCAGAAAGGCGGGCTCGCATCCGAGCCGGCGGACGATGAGCGGGATGCCGAGGCTGGAAAGAATGCCTGCTCCGCTGACGCAAAAGTAGAGCAGGCTCACCGACTGCGCATCGCCGAACAGGGCGAGTGCCTGCAAGGGCAGCACCGAGAGCAGGATCCCCCGCGCGAAGGTCGAGACGAAGAACAGGCCCGCAAACGCGGTGTGGGGACTCAGATGCACTTCAACCTTGCAGAGTTGCGCGGTAGCCCGGCGCCCGGTGTCTTCTATAACAAATTGCCCCGCCGCGATACCGTGAAGCTGGCGCTGGCCGGAACGAGAGCCGTTTCGGCTCCGGGAGCGTGGCGTTCAACCGCACGCGGCAGGCCAGACGCGCTCCGGCGCTTTCGGTCCGGGGACTCGCCAAAGATGCCCGGCTGGCCTTACTCTTCGGTCTAGACCGCAGCGTAGACCCGCATGTTCGCGGTTGCCGCAACGAGGAGGTGCTCGCATGGCAAAGTCCCGCAAAGTCATCATCACCTGCGCGGTGACCGGATCGATTCATACCCCGACGATGTCGCCGCACCTGCCGATCACCCCGGACGAGATCGCGGCCGGTGCGATCGAGGCGGCGGAGGCCGGTGCATCCATCCTGCATCTGCACGCGCGTGACCCCGAGACGGGCCGGCCGACTCCCGACCCCGAGGTGTTCATGCAGTTCCTGCCGCGCATCAAGCAGAGCACCGATGCGGTGGTCAACATCACCACCGGAGGCGGTCAGGGCATGAGCCTCGAGGAGCGGCTCGCGGGAGCACTGCGGGCGGAGCCCGAGATGACCTCTCTCAACATGGGATCGATGAACTTCGGGCTCTACCCGATCCTCGACAAGTACGACACTTGGCAGCAGGACTGGGAGCCCGTCTTCCTGGAGGCGACCCGCGATTTCATCTTTCGAAACACCTTCAAGGATATCGAGCACATCCTGAAGACGCTCGGCGAAGGCTGCGGGACGCGCTTCGAGTTCGAGTGCTACGACGTCGGCCACCTCTACAATCTGGCGCACTTCCTGGACCGGGGCCTCGTCGAGCCGCCCCTGTTCGTGCAGACCATCTTCGGTATTCTCGGCGGCATCGGGGCCGACATCGAGAATCTCGCGCACATGCGTCGCATCGCGGACAAGCTGTTCGGGGCCGACTACCAGTGGTCGATTCTGGCCGCGGGTCGGTTTCAGACCAACTTCGTCTCCGCCGGGGCGATCATGGGGGGCAACGTGCGGGTCGGTCTCGAGGACAGCCTCTATCTCGCGAAGGGCAGGCTGGCCGAGAGCAATGCCCAGCAGGTCGCGAAGGTTCGGCGCATTCTCGAGGAGCTCTCTCTCGATGTGGCGACCGCGGCCCAAGCGCGGGCGATGCTCTCGCTCAAGGGCGGCGACCAGGTGGCGTTCTGACGACATAGGGGTTTTCCCCAGTAGCGCGGCATCCGCCGGTGGGGCAGCATGGCGGTTTTGCAACGGACGCGGCGCTGAGGGTCCCGGCAAGCCCGCGAAGGTGTCCAGATGGCGAGTGAGAGCAAGCCCGGGCGCGGTTCGGGCCGCGCGACGGAGTCACGCACTCCGATCAGCGCCGACGTAATCGAGCTTACTCCGAAGTCGGTACGCCGGCGCGCCGCGCGCTCACTCCCCCGTCCGGCCAGTCCGCCGGGCCCTCGCGATCGGGAGCTGGATGACCCCGAGACCCACGTGCTCGACCGTGCGCTGCACGCCCAGCTCGCGAGGCTCACCGCCGGCATCGCGCCGAGCTCGGCGATGCTGGCCTACTTCGACTGGCTGATTCACCTGCTCTTCTCCCCCAACAAGCAGATCCAGCTCTCCGAGAAGGCGTTCCGCAAGGCGTTCCGGCTGCTCACGCTCGCCGAGCGCAGCGCCTTCGGTGTGCCCACGAAGCCCTGCATCGAGCCGCTGCCCCAGGACCGGCGGTTCGCGGGCGCGGACTGGCAACAGTGGCCGTTCAACCTCATCTATCAGGGGTTTCTGCTCAACCAGCAGTGGTGGCACGTGGCGACGACCGGTCTGCGGGGCGTTTCGCGTCACCACGAGGATCTCGTCGCGTTCGGAGCCCGCCAGTTCCTGGACGTCTTCTCGCCGTCGAACTTTCCGCTCACCAATCCCGAGGTCCTGCGCGCTACCGTGCGTGAGGGCGGCGCGAACCTCGCCCGCGGGGCGCGCAACGTGAGCGAGGACTGGGAGCACGCGCTCGGGGGGGAGCCGACGGTCGAGGCCGAGCGCTTCGAGGTCGGTCGCGACCTCGCCGTCACGCCCGGCAAGGTCGTGTTTCGCAATCACCTGATCGAGCTGATCCAGTACCGCCCGACCACGCGCACGGTCTACCCTGAACCGATCCTGGTGATCCCGGCGTGGATCATGAAGTACTACATTCTCGACCTCTCGCCACACAACTCGCTAGTCCGGTATCTGGTCGAGCAGGGGCACACCGTGTTCATGATCTCGTGGCGTAACCCGGGGTCGGCGGATCGGCACCTAGGAATGGACGACTACCGGCGCCTCGGGCTGATGGACGCCCTGGATGCGGTATCGATGGTGGTGCCCGAGCGTCCGGTGCACGCGGTCGGCTACTGCCTCGGCGGAACCCTGCTCGGGATTGCCGCCTCCGCGATGGCGCGCGACGGCGATCCGCGTCTGGCGAGCGTGACCCTGCTGGCCGCCCAGACCGACTTCACCGAGGCCGGCGAGCTGGGGCTGTTCATCGACGAGGCCCAGGTTGCTTATCTCGAGGACATGATGTGGGAGCGCGGCTATCTCGACCCTCGTACGATGTCCGGTGCGTTTCAGCTGCTGCGCTCGAACGATCTCGTCTGGTCCGCGATGGTGCACGATTACCTGCTCGGTGAGCGCCGGCCGAAGAGCGACCTCATGGCCTGGAACGCCGATACGACCCGAATGCCCTACCGCATGCACTCGGAGTACCTGCGCAGCCTCTTTCTCGAGAATCGCCTCGCCAAGGGGCGCTACCGAGTGGGGGTGCGCGGCGTCAGCCTCAAGGACCTCCAGGCCCCGATCTTTGCGGTCGGGGCGACACGCGATCACGTCGCACCGTGGCAGTCGGTGTACAAGATTCGCCTGCTCGCCGGCTCTGCGGACGTGACCTTCTTGCTCGCGAGCGGAGGTCATAACGCGGGCATCGTGAGCGAGCCCGGGCACCCGGGTCGCAGCTACCAGGCGAGCACGTGGAGCGGCGGGGAGAAGTACGTCGACCCCGACACCTGGCAGGTCTCGGCCGACCGCCGCGACGGCTCGTGGTGGCCGGTGTGGGAGCAGTGGCTGGCGGAGCGCTCCGGGGCGAAGGCGAAGCCCCCGAAGCTCGGCGCGCCCGAAGAGGGCTATCCGCCGGTCGCCGACGCGCCGGGCAGCTACGTGCTGCAGCGCTAGGCGCGAACGGACATCCTTCTCGAGGGCCGGGCCGGTGACAGTTCGTAACCTGGAACATTTATTCAACCCTACCTCGATCGCGGTCGTCGGGGCGTCGAACCGGCCCCGCTCGGTGGGTGCGGCGGTGATGCGAAACCTGCTCCGCGGCGAGCTCGCGGGCCCGGTGATGCCGGTCAATCCCAAGCATCCGTCCGTGGCCGGCGTGCTTTGCTATCCGAACGTCGACGCGCTGCCGATAACGCCCGCGCTGGCGATCATCTGTACGCCGCCGGCGACCGTGCCTGAACTCATCGCCCAGCTCGGCGCGCGCGGCACCCGGGCCGCGATCGTGCTCACCGCCGGCCTCGCCCGGGCCCACCATGACGATGGCCGGACGCTGCAGCAGGCGATGCTCGACGCCGCGAAGCCGCACCTCCTGCGCATCCTCGGACCGAACTGCCTCGGGCTCATCGTGCCCACCCGCGGCCTGGATGCGAGCTTCGCGCACATCGACGCCCTGCCCGGCCGAGTCGCGCTCATCCACCAGTCGGGGGCGCTTTGCACCGCGCTGCTCGACTGGGCGCGCTCGAACGGCATCGGGTTCTCGCACTTCGTCTCGATCGGCGATGCCGCCGACGTCGACTTCGGCGACGCGCTCGACTTTCTGGGCGCCGATCCCGACGCCCAGGCCATCTTGCTCTACATCGAGTCGATTCGCGGGGCACGCAAGTTCCTCTCCGCCGCCCGCGCGGCCGCGCGGAACAAGCCCGTCCTGGTGGTCAAGGCGGGCCGGGCGGCCGAGGGGGCGCGGGCGGCGGCTTCGCACACCGGCGCGCTTGCCGGGGCGGACGAGGTCTACGACGCCGCGTTCCGGCGCGCGGGCATGCTGCGGGTGTTCGATACCGACGAGATGTTCGACGCGGTGGAGACCCTCACCCATGCCCCGAAGCTAAAGGGCGAGCGCCTCGCGATCCTCACCAACGGCGGCGGGCCGGGGGTGCTCGCCACCGACGCTCTCATCCTCGGCGGCGGCCGGCTCGCGACGCTGTCGGAGTCGACGCTCGCGGCGCTCGACGAGGTGTTGCCGGCGACCTGGTCACGGGCAAACCCGGTTGACATCATCGGCGATGCGAACGGGGAGCGATACGCGAACGCGCTGCGGGTGCTGGTCCGCGATGAGGGCGTCGACGACATCCTGGTGCTGCATTCACCGACCGCGGTGGTCTCGAGCCTTGCCGCTGCGCAGGGGGTGGCCGAGGTCGTGGGTACCCTCGGTGAGCGCCGGCGGGTGCTGGCGGCGTGGCTCGGCGGCGACACCATGCGGCCCGCTCGCCGGGCTCTCGCCAAGGCCGGCATTCCCAACTACCAAACTCCGGACGGCGCCGTCCGCGCGTTCCTGCAGATCGTGGGTTATCACCGCAACCAGGCCCTGTTGCGCGAGACCCCGCCGTCGGTGCCCGAGATGTTCGAGCCGAACGTCCCGGCCGCGCGGTCGGTCATCGAGTCCGCGCTCGAAGCCGGGCGGACGCTGCTCACCGAGCCCGAGGCGAAGGCGGTGCTGCGCGCCTACGATATTCCCGTGGTCGAGACCGAGATCGCGCGCACGCCCGAGGAGGCGGCACGGGTCGCCGAGCGG
>JBFHLI010000002.1:0-33258 GCA_041594935.1 Gammaproteobacteria bacterium
CCGACCCGGGCCAGGTGCACTCGGAGCCCTTCGGTCGCGGCCGCGGGCTCCCTCGCAACTTTACTTCGAGCGCGGCACACTAGATCGCACCGCCCGGGTCGATTTTGGCGGGCGGATTGCGCCGCAGCCGACGCCGCCCGCGCGCCGCCCCCGGGTGGCATCGAGGGGGGAACGCCGAGCGAGCCAGCGGATGCGGTTCGGACTGCCTTGAAGGGTTGGTGGCGCCAATGGCAAAGAATCTCGACCAGGACGAACCGTCCACCCAACGCCTCGACAAGTGGCTGTGGGCGGCACGCTTTTACAAGAAGCGCTCACTTGCAATCGATGCCGTCTCGGGCGGCAAGGTGCAGGTGGAGGGTCAGCGCGTGAAGCCAGCGCGGCCGATCGGCGTCGGCACGACGGTGCGGATTCGCAAGGGCCCGGACGAGTTCGAGGTGGTGGTGAAGGGGCTATCGGGAAGACGCGGATCGGCGCCCCAGGCGCAGGCGCTATACGAGGAGACGGCCGAGAGTATCGCGCGTCGAGCCGCCGACTCGGAACGACGCCGGCTCGATCACCAAGAGCGCATTCTCGACGGAGGACGCCCCACCAAGCGCGACCGACGAAGCCTGCTTCGGCTCAAACGCGGCTGAGCGGCGCGGGTTTCGCCTCCCCGATCATCGAGGTGCCCAAGGGCCGCGGCGCCGGTGATCGCGGTCACCCTCTCATCCATCCTCCTCGTGTGCTACCGCGACCTCGCGAGCATACCGAACGCGTTTGGCGAGCTCCGGTCTGGGCGCAGATCTCGCCGGCTCCGGGTCGTGTATAGTCACCTGCCGCATCGCACGCTTGAGCCAGAGTCAGATGGGCGGGAGTGGAGAACCGTATGCTGTTTCGTCAATTGTTTGACAGCGTCTCATGCACCTACACGTACCTTATCGCGAGCCGGAAGGGTGGTGAGGCACTCATCATCGATCCCGTCCTCGACAAGGTCGATCGCTACCTCCAGCTTCTGGACGAGCTCGACCTTAAGCTGCTCAAGGCGCTCGACACCCACGTGCACGCCGACCACATTACCGGACTGGGGGCGCTGCGCGACCGCACCAAGTGCATCACCGTGATGGGTGAGAAGAGCGCCGTCGACGTGGTCTCGATGCGCGTGGGGGAAGGCGATCGGGTAGCGGTGGAGGGGATCGAGCTCGATGTCATCTATACGCCGGGTCACACCGACGACTCCTACTGCTTCCTCATGAGCGACCGAATCTTCACCGGCGACACGCTTCTGATTCGAGGCACCGGACGCACCGACTTTCAGAACGGCGATGCGGCCGCACAGTACGATTCGCTGTTCAATAAGCTGCTGAAGCTACCCGATGACACGCTGGTCTACCCGGCGCACGATTACAAAGGCGATACCGTCAGCACGATTGGCGAGGAAAAGGCGCACAACCCCCGGCTGCAGGTGAGCACGGTCGACGAGTACGTGGAGATCATGAGCAACCTCGACCTCGCGAACCCGAAGATGATGGACGTCGCGGTGCCGGCCAATCTGCGCATCGGGTTCTCGCAGGACGAGATCGAGGCCCGCGGCTGGTCGGTAAGTGGCAAGGAGGCGCTCGCGCTAGTCGATCGCGACGACGTCGTCCTGGTGGACCTGCGCGATGCGGCCGAGCGCGAACGCCACGGTGTCATCCCGGGGTCGGTCCATGCCCCCTATCCGGAGCTCGAAGAGAACCTCGGGTCCGGCGGTCTGCTGCACGTCCTCGCCGAGGCAACCGGCAAACGTCTCGTCTTCTACTGCGCATTCGGCGAGCGCTCGGCGTTGGCGGTGCAGAGCGCGCACGAGAGGGGCCTCGAGAACTCCTGCCACATCCGCGGGGGGATCGATGCCTGGGCCAAGACCGGCGGTCAACTGGATCGGCCGAGCCAACGTCCGGACGCGAAGACCTCAGTAGCAGAGTAGGATTCGGGTTGAGGCGCATCGCCGCCGGCAGGCGCCGGCCGGTCGGAGGCTTGAGATTCGCCGGGGACGGATTACTCCATGTCAGGGCAAGCGGCCGGGCGGCGCGCCCGGGGCCTACGTCCACCGGGCTTTGCAAGACGAGCGCGCACGCCTATATTGCCACCTTCGAGGCCAATTGACCCAAACGCCGATCGTGTCGGATACGAGACCGCGCAAGCTGACCTGCCAGGAGACCTGGGCGCTGCTACAGGAGGATAACCGCTCCGTGCTCATCGACATCCGGTCGACCATGGAGTTCTTGTTCGTCGGTCACCCCAAGGGCGCGGTTCACATTCCCTGGATGGACGAGCCGGACTGGACGGTCAATCCTCATTTCGTCACCGATGTGCGCAAGGTGATGCTCGGCGGAGCGACCCCTCATGACGAGATCAAGGGCGCGCCGGTGGTTCTGATCTGCCGCAGCGGCAAACGGTCCATCGATGCCGGCAAGTCCCTGACGGAAGCGGGCTTCAGCGAGGTCCTGATGGTCGACGAGGGCTTCGAAGGCGACCTCGACGAGGATCACCATCGCGGTTCCCTCGGTGGCTGGCGCTATCACGGGCTGCCGTGGGAGCAATGTTGACTAGGAGCGTTTCCCCCCCGGGGTAGCATCGGGAATTGGGGGCCATAGCCACGCCGCCCCCCTGACTCCGCTCGCATCGCCGTGCCGCGGCGCGACCAGCTCGGTGTTGACCCGGTCGGAGAACACGTAGTCGCCCCAGAGCCTGGGCACGTTGTCATAGAGTCGCTCGACGTTCGACATGCCCCCCCCAAGGATGATGAGGTCCGGATCGAGCAGATTGATGACCTGAGCGAGCGCCCGGGCCATCCGGTCCTCGTAGCGCTCCAGCGCCGCCACTGCCCACCGATCGCCACGCCCGGCAAGGCGCGCGATCTCGGCCGGCGCCAGCGCCCGACCCGCCGCCTGACGGAAGTCACGCGCGAAGGCCGGCCCCGAGAGGAAAGTCTCCACGCAGCCGGTCTTTCCGCAGTAGCAACGTTCCCCGGGGCGCTCGTGCGAGCGTGGCCATGGGAGCGGGTTGTGACCCCACTCACCCGCGATCGCATTGGGACCGATCAGCACCTCGCCGTTCACCACCACGCCGCCGCCCGTCCCGGTGCCTACGATCACCCCGAAGACGACCCGCCGACCGGCCCCCGCCCCGTCGATGGCCTCGGACAGCGCAAAGCAATTGGCGTCGTTCGCGAGGCGCACCTCGCGCCCGAGGGCCACCCGCAGATCGTCGTCGAAGGCGCGGCCGATGAGCTGGGTGGAGTTGGCATTCTTCATCAAACCGGTGGCCGGGGAGATCGAGCCCGGAGTTCCAACGCCGACCGAGCCGCGATGCCCGGTGCGCCGCTCGATGTTATCGACCAGACCGGTGATCGAGCGCAGCGTCTCGGTGTAATCGTCTCGCGGCGCGGGCACCCGTTCGCGGTGAAGCTCGACGCCCTGGTCGTCGAGCGCGATCGATTCGATCTTGGTGCCGCCCAGATCAATACCAATTCGCATGCCGATGGCTCCTTCTCGCCGCGGCTCGCCGCGGCCCCGAAGTCGTTCGTGTGCCGCGCCGGCAATCACGGTAGTATGCTCCGGTTTCGCCGGCCACCGGCCGTCGTGAGGCAAGCATTGACTGACCAGGAAACCGTTTGTTTGCGTTAATCCGACCCTTCGTGCAGCTGTGTCTGTTCCAGACCGAACCGCAGCGCCTCCCCGCCTCTACCCTCCTCCTGGCGCTCGCGCTGATTGCGCACATTCTCGCCGAGACGATGGGTTTCGCAATGCTCCTCGACCCGCCGACGGCGTTCCTCGCGGGGCTCACCGGCACCGTCTTACTGATCGCGCTGACCGCATCGGTGCTACTCGTCCAGCGCCAGCAAGCCCGGATCGTTCAGACCGTAACCGCCCTCGCCGGCTCGATCACCCTGCTCGACCTCGTCGGGCTGCCCGTCCTGAGCTGGCGCGAGGCGGCGCATGCAAGCGGCAGCGACCAGGGCTTACCGATACTGGCGCTGCTGGTGCTCACCGCCTGGAGCCTCGGCGTGCAGGGCCACATCCTGCGCCATGCGCTCTCGGTACCGTTTTTCATCGGCATTCTCGTTTCCATCTTCTTCTTCTGGATAACACTCAACGTGATGCGTTACCTGTTCCTGTTCGGGGCATGAGCTACCGCTAGCCCCTATGTTGCACCTGCACATCCTCGGGGTCTGCGGCACCTTCATGGCCGGCATCGCGGCACTTGCCCGCGCCCTCGGCCACGATGTCACGGGTTCGGACGAGCACGCCTGGCCGCCGATGAGCGAGCAGCTGGCCGCCCTCGGAGTCGAGGTGCTCAGCGGCTATGAGCCCGAGCATCTGGCGAGTCGCCCGGACCGTGTGATCATCGGCAACGCGCTGTCGCGGGGCAATCGCGCGGTCGAGCACGTGCTCGATCGAAACATGCCATACACGTCCGGGCCCGCCTGGCTGGCCGAGCACGTCCTCGAGGGTCGGTGGGTGCTGGCGGTGGCAGGCACTCACGGCAAGACCACCACCACTGCCCTGCTGGCCTGGCTGCTCGAGCAGGCGGGGTTGTCGCCGGGGTTCCTGATCGGGGGTGTCGCCGAGAACTTCGGCTTGTCGGCTCGACTCGGAGACTCGGAGTTCTTCGTCATCGAGGCGGACGAGTACGACACCGCGTTCTTCGACAAGCGTTCCAAGTTCGTCCACTACCGCCCCCGCACCCTCGTGATCAACAATATCGAGCATGATCATGCCGACATATTTCCGGATATTGCGTCGATCTTACGGCAATTTCACTTTTTACTTCGCACCGTGCCCGGCAGTGGGCAGGTCGTGCACCCGGCCGACGACGAGCGTGTCCGCCGTGTGCTCGAGATGGGGTGCTGGTCCGAGCGCGTCTCGTTCGGCCCCGGTGGCGAATGGCAAGCGCGGCTCGAGAGCGAGGATGGTAGCGCATTCGAGGTGCTTCACCGGGGTTCCCCCGCGGGTGAGGCACGGTGGCCCCTGATCGGCGAGCACAATGTGCGCAACGCGCTGGCCGCCGTTGTCGCGGCGCGTCACGCCGGCATCACGGTAGCGCAGAGCTGCGCTGCGCTGGGAAGCTTCCGCAGCGTTAAGCGGCGTCTCGAGCGAATCGGACTCATCAATCAGATCGCGGTGTACGACGACTTCGCGCATCACCCGAGTGCGATCGCGGCCACCCTCGAGGCGCTGCGCGCACGGTTGGGCCGGCAGCGCATCCTTGCAGTGCTCGAGCCCCGCTCGAACAGCATGCGCCTGGGACTGCACCGTGACACCCTGGGCCCGGCCCTCGGCGGTGCCGACGAGGCCTGGATACTCGAGCCTCGAAACCTCACCTGGGACCTACGACGCGCGATGGCCTCTCTCGGCCCGCGCGCTCACCTGTGCGGCACGGTGGAGGCTATCATTGACTCCCTCGCGGACTCGGCCCGACCGGGGGACCACGTGGTGATCATGAGTAACGGCGATTTCGCCGGCTTGCACCGGCGCCTGCTCGAAGCCCTGGAGGCGAAGCATGGCTGAACGGACGATTGCGCTCGCGATCACCGGCGCCTCCGGCGCTCGGTACGGATTGCGCCTCCTGGAGATGCTACTGCGCCGCGAGGAAGAGGTCTATCTGATGATCTCGGCACCCGGGCGCATGGTTCTGGAGGCGGAGGCGGATCTCCGGCTGCCGAGTCGCCCGACGGAGATCCAGTCGATTCTCTCGGCCCGGTTCAAGACCGACGCGAACAGGCTGAGAGTGTTCGCCAAGGAGGACTGGTCGTCGCCGGTGGCGAGCGGGTCCAACCCACCGCGCGCGATGGTCGTGTGTCCCTGCACCAGCGGCACGCTCGGCGCGCTTGCCAACGGCAACAGCCGCTCACTGATCGAGCGGGCGGCCGACGTGGCGCTGAAGGAGCGACGCCCGCTGGTGCTGGTCGTGCGCGAAATGCCGTTCTCGGTGATTCACCTCGAGAACATGCTGCGGCTCGCGCGGGCCGGGGCCGTGATCATGCCCGCCAACCCCGGTTTCTATCACCGACCCCGCACCGCCGACGAGCTGGTCGATTTCGTGGTTGCCCGCGTCCTCGATCACCTAGCGATCCCCCACGGCTTGCTGCCACGCTGGGGCGAGTCGCCGCCGCCTGCAACGTAATCCACCCGATGCCCGGATCCGGGCCGCTGACCTCACGAGCGGTGCCGATCGAGCGTTTCATCAGGCCGAGTTAGCTGCCTTGCCGGCCGCATGATTCGGCTGCACGGGCGATTTGAATAATTGTTCAACATATTGAACATCTGTATAATTCAAGAAAAATACCATCCCGATGCGGCGCAAGACCCGGAGACCGTCATGTCAACGATCCCACCCATCATCGATGCCGAAACCAGTCACGGTGGGTCCGTGCGTCCGGCTCGCCGCGATGAGCTCATCGACGCCGCGATCAGCGCGATTTCCGCTTATGGACTCTCCAAGACCACCGTCTCGCGGGTTGCCCGGCTGGCCGGTCTCTCGGCCGGAATCGTCAACTTCTACTTCCGCAGCAAAGACGCCCTGCTGCTTGCCACCTTGCGGCGGCTGGTGGAGGAGTTCGAGACGAGCCTCGCGAGCGCGCTCCAGCGCAGCCGCGGTGCCAAGGAAGCGCTCGAGGCAATTGTCGACATGCGGTTCTCGCCAGCTCTCTCCGACCCCCGCAAGGTTGCGGTCTGGAGCGCGTTCTGGGGTGAGACCCAGGCGCGCGAGGACTATCTCGCACTGTGCGGCGACACCGACCAGCGATACTTCGAGGTGTTGCTGCAGCTGTGTCGAGAGCTCATCGAGGGCGGCGGCTACGAGCACCTGGACGCCGAGGCGGTCGCACTGGGGTTCGAGGGGGTCATGGAGAGCCTCCTGCAGACACGCTTGGCCGACCCGAGCGGATTTGATCGCGAGCATGCGGTGAGGACCTCGCGGGCGTATCTCGCCAGCTTGTTTCCCGAGCATTTCGCCCTTACCGAGCCAAAGGAAATGGCTCCGGTCACAGCGCTCGACCCCCAATCCGCGCGCCTGCTTCCTCCGTGGACCTACTTCGAGGATGAGTTCCTCGAGCTGGAGAAGACCCGGCTCTTCCGTCGTCACTGGCAGCTCGTTTGCCACACCTGCGACGTGCCCGCAGCCGGTGACTACGAGACCTTGGATCTGGCCAACGAGCGGGCCCTCGTTCTACGCGGTGATGACGGCCAGATACGTGCATTCCACAACGTTTGCCGGCACCGCGGATCCAGGGTCGTCCCCCGCGCCCACGGAAACTGCCCGCGCGCCATCATCTGCCCGTTTCACGGCTGGAGCTACGATCTGCGCGGCAACCTAAAGGGCATTCCGGCCGCATCGACTTTCCGCGATCTCGACCGGTCCGCCCTCGGCCTGGTGCCGATCGATTGCGAGGTCTGGCACGGTTTCGTGTTCGTGCGCCTCGGGCGCGAGGGGCCCAGCGTCGCTGAGATGATGGCCCCGCTGGAAACCGAGCTTGCGCCGTACCGCCTCGGTGAGATGCTGCCATTGGACGGCGGAGATGAGGAGGTTCCGGTCAACTGGAAATCGCTTCACGATATCGATAACGAGGGCTATCACGTCGCAGTGGGACACCCGGCTCTCAACACACTCCTCGTCGACTACGAGGACGAGCTCCTGCCGCACAACGTCACGGTCTCACGCGCTCGCATCGAGGAGCGACGCTCCAGGCACTGGAGCGTCGAGAAGTACCAGAAGCTACTGCCCCGCTTCGCCCATCTCCCCGAGAAAGCGCAGCGCGCGTGGCTCTACTGGGGAATGTTCCCCAACCTGTCGCTCGCGGCGTACCCCGACATGATGGAGTATTACCAGACCATACCGCTTGGCGTGGAGCGCACCCTGTTGCGGGGACGCCGCTACGCCCTGCCCGATGCGCGGCGCGAGGCGAGTGCGGCCCGCTACCTCAATCAGCGAATCAACCAACGGGTGGGGGCCGAGGACCTGCAGCTGGTGCAATGGTCGTACGAGGCGATGCGTTCGAGCGTCTTCCCGCGTAACCGCCTATCGGAGATCGAGGCCGGGGTCGCCCGGTTCCACGATGCGATTCGCCAGGAGATCCCGATTGCAGCGATGGAGACCGTCCCACCTCACGGCACGCTCGCCGCCCGCAACCGAGCCCTGCTCGAAAGCGCGTCCCCGACCCGAGACTAACAGCGCACCACCCACGCGACCCGCAACGCCCGCTCGATAGCGGAGGCCGCCCCGATGAGCGCGGTAGCGTAGCCACGCTGGAGCCTAGCAGTCTGTCGGACTTAGCCGCACGGTGAGAGGAACTCAGGTGTTGTATCGGGCGCGCTTGCGATGCTCACCGCCCGAAACCCCGATGAGGACCCGGTCAAGCCACCGGCTCGGCAGCATTCGGCGCAGAAAGCCCAGGGCATAGGTCGGGGCGGTGACGTAGTAGCGCACCTTCGGACGCCGGCTCTCCAATGCGTGGATTACTTTCCGCGAGACCGCCTCCGGGGGAAGCGTGAACGGCGGCTCGGGGCCGACATGGGCGAGCCTCCGCTCCACTGCCTCGTAGATCCGCCGATGCGGGCTGTTCTCGGCGTCAATGTTGCGCTTGAACGCGGCGTAGGCGTTCTCCCGAAACCGGCTCTGGACAGGGCCGGGCTCGATGAGCGAAAGGTAGATCCCGGTGCCGGCAAGCTCCATCCTGAGGGTGTCGCTCAGGCCTTCGAGCGCGAACTTGGTGGCATTGTAGGCACCTCGATACTTGAGCGCGACGAGCCCGAGCACCGAACTGTTCTGGATGATGCGACCATGACCCTGCCTGCGCATGACCGGGAGGACCCGGCAGGTCAGCTCGTGCCAGCCAAAGAAGTTGCTCTCGAACTGCTCGCGTAACACCTGAGTTCGCAAGTCCTCCACCGCCCCGGGCTGACCGTAGGCACCATTGTTGAACAGGCCGTATAGCGACCCGGCGGTGGCCTCCAGCACCTCGTCGACCGCCGCTCCGATTGATTCCGAGCTCGACAGATCGAGCGCCAAGCTCTCGTATCCCTCCGACCTCAATCGCTCGACGTCCTCGGGCTTGCGCGCGGTGGCAAACACCCGATAGCCGAGCTTGCGCAAAGCCCGGGCGGTCGATTGACCGATACCGCTCGAGCAGCCGGTGATCAGAACGCTGCGGGTTCGCCGGGCTGACCTATCGGCCATCGCCCACGCTACCCTGCACAGTGACGGTAACCGTTCGCGGATGCCCGCGCGCGCGATGCTCCCAAAGATAGATCCCCTGCCAGGTCCCCAGCCCGCAACGTCCACCCGTCACCGGAATGCTCAGCTCGGTATGGGTGAGGACGCTGCGCACGTGCGCCGGCATGTCGTCGGGCCCCTCGGCGGTGTGCCGGAACAGGGGGTCGCCGTCCGGCACTAGCCGTGCGAGAAAGCGCTCCAGGTCGAGGCGCACGGTCGGATCGGCATTCTCGCAGATCATCAACGAGGCGCTGGTGTGGCGGATGAAAACATGACACAGGCCGGTATCCACCCCGGAGCCGGAGACGATGGCTTGAATCTCGGCGGTGAGATCGTGGGTGGCCCGCCCGCTGGTGCGAACCTCGAAAGACCGCTGCTCCAGCACCGGGCTTCTTCGCTCAAGGATTGAGAAGAGCGACCGACCAGGCATCCCCGGCGCGTTCGTAACACACGCGCTCGTGCAGGCGCTGCCAGCCCGAACGCCAGAACTCGATGCGCTCCGGGACCACCCGATAGCCCGACCAGTGCGGCGGGCGGGGTACATCCACATCGACGAACTGCGTGTGAAAGTCGGCCAATCGAGCCTCCAGCGTGGCGCGCGAGTCAAGCGGCTCCGACTGCAGCGAAGCCCACGCCGCGAACTGGCTGTCGCGCGGTCGAGTGGACCAGTACCGGTCCGCGTCGGCTGCATCCACGGTCTGCACCGTCCCGTCGACCAGCACTTGCTCGAACAAGGTCTGCCAGAAAAAGCACAGGGAAGCCCGCGGATTGTCTGCCAGCTGACGGCCCTTGCGGCTGTTGACGTTGGTGAAGAAGACGAAGCCGCGGGCGTCGAACATCTTCAACAGGACGGTACGAATCGTGGTTCGACCGCTCCGGTCAGCGGTCGCCAGCGTCATCGCGGTCGGCTCGCGCAGCTCCGTTTGCTTCGCGCGCTCGAGCAGGTCCTCGAATTGCTCGAACGGATCCCCGACTTGAATGGACATACCCTGGCACTCCGTCTCGGTCTTCGATTGAAGACCCGCGTTGCATCTTTCGTCGGGCCCCCTCGTCGTAGCTCGCAACTACCGCACGGGACGGCGCCCTCGCGCAACCGTACTCGGGAAACCACCCGCGGTCGAGACGCGCCGTCCGGTCCGCACGGTCACTTTACTGGGGATCTCGACAGGGCGAAAGCGAGCCCTGGTCAGACGAGGGGACGGAGACTTCATAAGATGGCGCGAGCCCTTGGTCTTTTCCGCCTGCCGCTTTAAGCTAGGGTCACGACGGTGAGCGACCTCCGAGTTCGACCTGAAGCACCGATTCCCTAGCACCAGCCTGCCGGCCCAGATGGAGGACGCCGATGCGGTGTCGGTCCTCGACCGCGGCCGGGTTCGGCTCGGCCTCGAGAGACTCCGGACGAGCCTCCCATGACACCACGGCGATTCCAGCGTGTCTGCCGTGTGCTGGACCGCAGGCAACCCGACCTGACGGTACTGCTCGACAACGTCCACAAACCGCACAACGTTGCGGCGATCTTGCGCAGCTGCGATGCGGTCGGGGTGCTGGAAGCGCACGCGGTCTGGCCAAACCCCAGGCTCCGGCCGGGGAACCACACGTCCGGGGGGAGCCGCAAATGGGTCGAGGTGAGAACGCATCGCACGCTCGAGGAGGCGACCGAACACCTGCACGCGCGGGGATTCGCGCTCTATGCGGCCCACTTGTCGGCCGGTGCGAGGGATTACCGCGACGTCGATTACACCGCCCCGAGCGCGGTGGTGCTCGGCGCCGAGCTCACCGGACTGAGCCGCGAGGGCATCGATCACGCCGATGAGCACATCGTCATCCCGATGAGCGGGATGGTCCAGTCCCTCAACGTCTCGGTCGCCGCCGCGGTGGTTCTGTTCGAGGCGCAGCGCCAACGCCGAGAGGCAGGACTCTACGAGCGCCGACGGCTCGAGCCGGAGTACCGCGCCCGGGTGCTATTCGAATGGCTGCACCCGGAGGTTGCCGCGTACTGCCGGCAACATGGACGGGTCTACCCGAGACTCGGAGACGACGGCGAGATAGTGGACTTCGAGCGGGGCTAATGTGCTGTCCCGTGAGTAGGATGCGAGAGCTTCAAGTTACTTGCGGGGCAGTACACAAGCCTGGATATTTCACCAAGGACCCGGGACGATGGCGACGGATAGGCGAGTCCGGACGCCGGGCTGGAGCGCAAGGGATAGCCGTAGCTATCGCTTGCGTGAAGCCCAAGTCCAGGCACGCATAGCCGAGCTAGCGCCCGGGTAGACTCGCCGCGCAAACAAATTGCGCCGCGCTCGGGCCGCCCAAAACGGTTCGTTTTCTCAACCCTCTCAAGAGCTTAGTGACGAGCGGCGAGGCGCCTTGGTGAAATATCCAGGCTAGTTCCACGGCACAGCGAGAGGGGGCGAACCCAGCATCTGCCGCAGCCGTTGCTGGCGGGTGCCGATCGGTACACGGCCGAGCTCCGCCGCCGCATCGTAGAAACGTTCGAGGTCACCGTCATGCTCGGCGAGGAGACGCTCGAATGCGGGCACGAGCTCGTGATACGTCGCGACCAGCGCGAGCTTCGCATTATTCAAGCCGGCACCAAACCAGCTCGCGTACTCGGGCCCGATGTCGGACTTGCGCGTCTCGTACGCCCGGCGGAGCTCGCGGAGTATTCGCGCCTTCCCGGCCCGCTTCTCGGTCACACCGGAGCGCCCGCGATAGAGCGCCTCGAGACGCGCACGAAATTTCATCGCCAGCTCGATGAACGCGGCCTCGCGCGCAAGCGACCTCTCGTAGCGACGCACGGCCTCGGGGTCGTGCTGACGCCTCAACCAGCGTCGCACTCCCTCACGCTCCACCACGACCGCGAACGCTTCATTGAACGACGTGTCCCCCGAGACATAAAGCCTTTGGTGGGCGAGCTCATGAAAGATGACCGCGGCCAGATAGGATTCCTGTTCGCTCAACATCGTGCTGAAAACGGGGTCATCGAACCAGCCGAGGGTCGAATAGGCCCTCACGCCCCCGACGAAAACATCGTGACCTTGCCCCCGGAGACCGGCCGCGAACTTCTGCGCGCTCGTCTGCGAGTAGTAACCGCGATAGGCCACGCACCCCGCCACCGGAAAGCACCAGGTACGCGGCCGCAGGGAAAACTCCTCGGTCGCCACCACGTTCCACAGCACGAACGCTCGGTCGAGCTCGACGTAGCTGCGATAGCTCTGGTTGTCGGGGAGACCAAGCTCTAAGCTCGCGAACTCCCGCATCTCGAGGACCCGGGACAGCGTCTCTCTCAAGGCCGGGCGCACGTCCGATCGACCGACGAGCGCCGCGATGTCCTCCCGCATCCACATGAGGGCGAGGTGACCGCGGATCGACTGGTGGTAAAAACCGAGCGTCGAGCAACCGCCCAGCAGCGCGGTGAGAGCCACCAGCATCGCCAGTCGAACCGGCTGGGCTCGAGACCGATTCCGCTTTCGCACGGGCGCTTGGAATCGAGCCGCCGGCGTCAAAGCAGGGAGGCGAGGTGCGGCCAGACGACCTCTAGCAGGGCTGGCTGAGCTCGTGCGTTCGGATGGATGCCGTCGGGTTGCATGAGGGCGGGGTCGAGGGCTACCCCTTCGAGGAGAAAGGGGACCAGCGGCACGTCGAATTGGGTCGAGATGTCGCGGAAGATCGCCTCGAATCTGCCGGTGTAGGCGGGCCCGTAGTTGGGCGGCAAACGCATTCCGACCAGCAGCACCTGCGCGCCGTGTCGGGATGCGGCGGCGACGATCGCGGCGAGGTTCTCGCGGGTCTCGTCGAGTGCGAGCCCGCGAAGGCCATCGTTCCCGCCCAGCTCGACGACCACGATGGCCGGATTGTTCCGGCGCAGCGCCTCGGGCAATCGGGCCCGAGCGCCGCGAGTAGTATCGCCGCTGATGCTGGCGTTTACGACTCGATACCCGGGCGCGCGCTCGTCGAGGCGCCGCTGCAGGAGCTGTACCCAGCCCTCGCCGACTTCGATACCATACCCCGCGCTCAAGCTGTCGCCGAGCACCATGATGACCGGGGGACCGCTCCCCCAGCCGCTGCCAGCTATGCCAACCGAGATGGCAAGGGCCGCAAAGATCGGCCGAAGGAAGTGCATCGCGTTCTTCATCTGCTGATCACGGGAGCGATTCGTGCGCCGGTCGAAAGCCTGGGTGGAACCGGTTCGGATCATGATGGTCCGAAAGGCGAACCCGGTAGGGGCCCCCCATAGACTAACCGCCCGCGGCATCGAACCAAAGCGCGAGGCGGCCCCAGGAAGGGAAACGTGAGTCATTCCAAGAATCATCTCGTACTCGAGACCAGCGAGCTCGGAAAGGAGGTATCTAGCCCGGAGGGCATCCTCACGATTCTCTCGGGCGTCAATCTCAGCATCACGAGCGGCGAGACGGTGGCGATCGTGGGGGCTTCGGGCTCCGGGAAATCCACCCTGCTCGGCCTGCTGGCCGGGCTCGACACCCCGACCCATGGCGAGGTGCGTTTGGAAGGCCACAATCTCGGTGCGCTCGACGAGGACGGTCGAGCTGCCCTGCGGGCCGGTCGGGTGGGCTTCGTATTCCAGTCTTTCCAGCTGCTCTCGAGCCTAACCGCGATCGAGAACGTCATGCTCCCGCTCGAGCTCGCGGGCGACGCGAGAGCGCGTGAAGGGGCACGGAGAATTCTCACCCGCGTCGGTCTGGAGCAGAGGATCCATCATTACCCGAGGCAGCTCTCCGGCGGTGAGCAGCAACGGGTAGCGATTGCGCGGGCGTTCGCCGGGGACCCCAGGGTCCTGTTCGCCGACGAGCCGACCGGCAACCTCGACCAGCACACCGGCGCTCGGGTCGGAGACCTTCTGTTCGAGCTCAATCAGGAGCACGACACAACCCTGATCCTGGTCACCCACGACACCCGTCTTGCGCAACCCTGCAAGCGGCTAATCGAGCTCGACGCGGGGCGGGTCGTCGATCGATGAACGAAGTCAAGGAGACGTCACAGATAACCGCCACGGGAAGCCGGCGGGACCCACCGCGGTGCTGCTGCCCGGATGCGACCCACGACCACCGACCCCGACGCGGGGCGAGCGACGGGCGGATGAAGCATGCACCCTAGCACCCTCCCGATGGCGATGCGTGCAGTACGGCGGGATTGGCGCTCGGGCGAGCTCCGTCTGCTGGTGGCAGCGTTGGTGGTGGCGGTGGGAAGCATCACCGCAGTGGGTTTCTTCACGGATCGGGTGGAACAGGCGATGGAGATGCGATCGAGCGAGCTGCTCGCCGCCGATCTGCTGATCTCGTCCACCGAGCCGATCGGCGCGGCGTTCGAGCTCGAGGCGCGCGAGCTCGGCCTCGAGACCGCACGCACGTTGAGCTTTCGAAGCGTGCTCGTCGCCGACGACGCGTTTCAGCTCGCGGAGGTTAAGGCGGTCGGGACGGGGTATCCGCTGCGCGGGGCGGCGCGGCTCGCTTCGGTCGCGTTTGGCCCCGATCGAATCACCGAGCGCATTCCGGACCGGGGCACGGTGTGGCTCGACTCTCGCTTGATGGGCCTGCTCGATCTAGTGGTCGGGGATCGGATCGACCTCGGCGCGGCCTCGTTCCGGGTGGAGGCCGTGCTCACCTACGAGCCCGATCGAGGCGGAAACCTGTTCAGCATCGCTCCCCGTCTGATGATGAATCTCGACGACGTGCCAAGCACCGGGCTCGTGCTACCCGGCAGCCGGGTTAGCTACGCGCTGCTCACAGCGGGCCCGCCGCCCGCGGTATCGCGCTTCCGCGCCCTCCTCTCCCCGCAGCTCGAGCCCGGCCAGCATTTTCACGGCGTGCGCGAGGCTCGCCCGGAGCTTCGTACCGCGCTGGACCGCGCCGGACAGTTCCTAGGTCTGGCCGCGCTCGTGAGCGTAATGCTGGCCGGAGCCGCCATCGCCGTCTCCGCGCGTCGATACGCCGAGCGTCGGCTCGATACCGCCGCGATGATGCGCTGCCTCGGTGCAAGCCAACGTACGGTAGGCCGGGTCTTCACCCTGCAAGTGCTCGTGGTCGGCCTCGCCGCGAGCCTCCTCGGGTGCGCGCTCGGGCTCGTTGCTCAGCGGGGTCTCGAGCACCTCTTGACCGGCCTGCTGCTCGAAGTGTTGCCGATGCCGTCGTGGAAACCGCTCGGAGTGGGGCTCGCGGTGGGACTGATCACGCTCGCCGGGTTCGCATTGCCCCCGATCTGGCGCCTGCGTGACGTACCGCCGGCCCGTGTCCTGCGCCGGGACCTCGGCGCCCTGCCCGCCCGGGTCTGGTCGGTCTACGCCTCAGGACTCATCGCGCTCATCGCGCTCATCGGCTGGCAAGCGCGCGACCTGACCCTCGCGGCCTACGTGATCGGCGGGGGCGGGCTGACGGTGATCGGTCTCGGCATTGCCGCCCTGGCGGTAGTGCGCGGGCTCGGCCACCTGCGCTCACGGGTCGGAGTGTCGTGGCGCTTCGGTCTCGCCAATGTCTCGCGGCGAGCCCAGGCAAGCGCGCTGCAGATCGTCGCGTTCGGGCTCGGGATCATGGTGCTGCTGCTGCTCACCCTCGTGCGCAACGATCTGCTGGAGGAGTGGCAACGCAGCCTGCCCGAGGGGGCTCCGAACTTCTTCCTCATCAACGTCCAGCCGGACGACCTCGACGGCCTGCGCGCTTTCCTGGACGGCAAGGGTCTCGCCGCTGCCGAGCTGCACCCCATGGTCCGCGGTCGATTGAGCGCCATCAACGCCCGGCCGGTTTCGGAGCAGGACTACCAGGAACCCCGCGCCCAACGGCTCGCAACCCGGGAGTTCAATCTCTCCTGGTCACGCCGGCTCCAGCCCGACAACCGCATCGTCGCCGGGCGCTGGTGGGACGCTGCGCACATCGGTGCCAGCGTGCTCTCGATGGAGGCGGGTATCGCCGAAACGCTCGGGGTGTCGCTCGGAGATGCGCTTACCTTCAACGTCGCAGGGCAGCTGTTCACCGCTACGGTCGCGAGCCTGAGGACGGTCGAGTGGGACTCCTTCAAGGTGAACTTCTTCGTGCTCGCCCCGCCCGGTATGCTCGAGGGATACCCGGCAACCTATATCACGAGCTTTTTCCTGCCGCCCGGGCGGCGCGATGTGCTCACCGAGCTGGTGAGAGATTTCCCGAGCACCACGGTACTCGACGTCGATGCGCTGATCGCGAAGGTGCGCGAAGTGATGGCGCAGGCGGTGCTCGGGGTCGAGTACGTGTTCTCCTTCACGCTGTTGGCGGGGGTCGTCGTGCTGCTTGCCGCGATCCAGTCGACGATGGATGAACGCCGCTACGAGACCGCCATCATCAAGGTCCTGGGGGGTACACGGGCCAGGCTGCTGCGCGGACTCCTGGCCGAGTTCGCCATCTTGGGGGCGATCGCAGGGCTGCTCGCAGCGCTCGCGGCCACGGTGCTCGGTGCGATTCTCGCCGAGCAGGTCTTCCAACTGAGCTATCGGGGAGACTCCCGCCTGTGGCTGGTGGGGCTCCTGGCGGGCGCCACCGGCATATCGCTCGCCGGTGTCCTGAGCGCGCGCTCTGCCATCGGACATCCGCCCCTCGAAACGCTCAGGAACACCTGAAGTTCGTCAACCCCGGTGAACCCCGACGCCGTGCGCCAAGACGACGTCAAACCGCGGACGACCGAAGTGTCAAATTGTTGACGCAGACGGGGCAGGTCCGCCTCGCGTGTTCAAATCTCTGACGCCCGAGGCGGAACCGCGCCCCGCTAGAGGGCACTCGGCCCACGGTGCCACTCGAAATTATTCTCTTTTGTTCAAATAGTTAGGAAGCTTCGCACCCGATCGGGGAAGAGTTGGCCCGGTATTTGCCTCCCTTACAGGTAAGTCTTCAAGGGGCATCCTCCTCCTCCCCTCCTAGGGCGCGCAAAGCGCCCTTTTTTTTTGCGCATCAGGCTTTCTTCTTCTCGGCGTGCTCATCGCCTTCGGTCAGATCAAACACCGCGAGTCCGAACTCTCTCTCCGGATCATCCTCCGCCGGCGGTTCGACCTTGCCCGCGTCCGAGGCCGCCGGTGGTGACTCCAGCGCGCCCTCCACGGGTATGATCTCGTCGTCGGATAACTCGAACTCAATCGGCGGAAGCTCTTCGTCCTCGAGGCCCTCGAAATCGCTATCGGAAAGGTCGATGGCCATCATGCCATCCTCGGCATCGGCCTGCGCCGGAGACGCCTCGAAGTGGTGCGGCTCGAGGTCAAGATCGAGACCACCCCCTGCCTCGACCTCGGTCGCGGCGTCAGACGCTTCTGCCGTCGGCTCGAACGCCGATTTCACGAACTCCTCGATCGCCTCGTCGGGCTGCCCCTCGTCCGGATGCTCGATGCCCGGCTCCTCGGCGACGGCCAGCGGGTCGAAGTCACTCGTGGCCGGGCCGACCGGTGAAGCAGCCGACAGCGCCCCGAACAGGTCGTCCTTGCCGCCGCTCGGTGGCGTCTGGTCCCCTGAGAGGTCGCCTGTCGTCTCGTTGAACAGTGGATGACCCGGCAGCAGGTCCCGTCCCATTCGCCGCACCCGCCCCAAGGTCTCGGACAGCGGCCCCTCCATCATCGTCGCGAGTATCTCTTCCTGCTCGGCCGAGGCCTCCGTGTCGCCGCCCGCGGAGAGGATGTGAAGCAGGCGAAGCCGGTATTCGGGGTTGTCGGGCGCCTCATCGAGGAGCTGATTCAACAGGGTCGAGGCCTGCTCGTAATTCTCGAACGCGATCAGGGTGTCGATCTCCTTGAGCGCCGAGATGTTCGCGGGGCGCCGCCGTGCGGGCTCGCCACCACCGGCCTTGGCGAGCGGTGGGGACGCGGCGCTGCGGGCGACGTCGGCCGAGGGGACCTCACGTTGCGTGCTTGCGGTGCCTTCTTCCGGCCCGCTGACGGCCGGGGACGCCGGCGAGGCGGACTCCTCGCGGGACGCAGGCGCCGGCTCGGACGCCGGGGGTGAGGCGGGAGCATCCGCGGTACCCATCTCCTCGAGCCATCGACTCGACTCGGCGTCATCGGTCTTCTCCGCCAGCGCTCTCGCCTCCGCAAGGAACTCGTCCTTCTTCGAAACGGCGGAAAGCACGCGCATCAACCGAAGTCGATGCTCCTTCGCTACCGGTGCGGCACCGACCAGGGTGATCAGGGCCGCGGCAGCTCGATCGTAGTCCTGAAACAGCGCCACCACGTCCTTCTCCGTTGCCGCGACCCGTCCCGCCTTGCCCGGCGTTCCGGCGCTCGAGCTATCCTGACCGGCCATGGAGGCAATCGGTTGCGGTGACAAGCCGGCCTCCCTCGAGTGGTCGCGGATGCGCGAACGAAGATGCAGTCCCCAAGTGAGGAGAATGACGATGACAGCGACGAGCCCGCCCAGGAGGTAGGGCGATTGCAGGGTGATCGAGCCGAACGGCGTCTCGACCCGGGGCGCGGCTGGACTCAGCGGTGCGGTTCGAGAGACCACATCGCCCGGCGGCGACACCGCCCTGCTCTGCTTGAGATTCTCAGCCTGGGCTTTCAGGGCAGAGATCGCCTGATCCTGGCGCTCGACCAGGCCGCGCAGACTCTGAATGTGCTTTTCCCGCGCCTTGAGGTGCTCGGCGAGGTTGGCGTTGGTCTCCTTCCAGCGCTCGCTCTCCAAACGGCTTCCCTCGACGCGATAACGCAGACTGGTGGTGCCAAGCGCGACCGGCGGGAGCGACGCCTCCGCGCCCGCGGCGCCGTCGGGCGGCGGCAATGCGCCCAGCTTGCCCTCCATTCGAAGCGCCAGCGAGTCGGCGGCGCTGGCTGCCCCGGATACCGCCGACCAGATGAGCACGCAGGTCACGACCAAAATCCGCGCGCCGAGTGGTGATACGAGCTCTCGCCCCATCATTCGCTGTCCCCGTTGGGTGCCCGGCGCCGGAAGCGCTCGGAAGCACCTGTTTTGTAAAGAAAGAGTGATTGATACCTAGCCACTTGTAAACATAATCGGTATTTCTTTCCCTTTCTTGAGTTCTTATGATCGCGCGCTCGCCGCGGACCCAACGGTTGAACGCCGAATCATGAGCGAAAAGCGCGAGCACGATTTTCCCCTCGGGGTGCCTGGATTCAACTTTGGCGACCTCTTCGAGCCCGAGCGACTCGCGCGGCTCCTCGACGGGTTCGACGAGGCGCTGGCGCACGCGGACCCGACGTTGTTCGCGGCCTACCGAGCCTATCGGGATGACCGGGGAGCCGGGCTTGATCCGGTCGAGGTCTCCGAGCTGCTGGTGCGCACCGCGCCCCACGTGGGGCGTTTCCTGGCCCGTCTGTTCGGGATCGAGGACCGCCGCGAGAGGGCGCTCGCGCGCGCCGACCGGGAGTTCGGCTCGATCTTCCGATTCCGCCACGAGGTGCTCGAGCGGGTAGCGAAGCGCTACGACGCGCCGGCGCTCGCGAGCTGGGACGTCGACGCGCTCGCGAAGGATGTCGATGCGCTGCGCCGGGCCGCATTCGATGAGGTTGCGGCCGACCCGGATGTCGAGCGCGCCACCTGCCGCCTCGGGGTGCGGCTGTGGAGTCTCGCAAGCGAGCCGACCGGCAGCACCGAGGAGCTGGACGGTCTGCGCCGCCGGCTGCGCGCCGATGCGACCGCCGCGCAACGTTTCGCGGAGCTGCTCGGCGCTCCTGACGAGGTTCTCGCCCATGCGCTCCTAGGTCGGATCGAGCAGTGGACCTACGCGGCGATTCACGATCCGCGGCTGCAGCCGACCGTCGCCGGATGGATGGCATTCAAGACGGCCGAGCGAGTCAACTTCTCGCAGCTGGTGCGGTTCGAGACCCAACCGGAGAAGGAGCATGTCTCGCTGATTGCCCCGCCGTCGAAGCGACGGCTGCGCGAGGGCTTCGGGCTCACCGATCCGCGCTTCGACCCCCGCGAGGTCGCGTTCGAGGTCGACCATTGCATCTACTGCCACGACCGCGACCGCGACTCGTGCTCGAAAGGAATGCGCAAGAAGGACGGCACCCTGCGGGAGAATCCCCTCGGGGTCACCCTCGCCGGCTGCCCGCTCGAGGAGAAGATCTCGGAGGCGCATCTGCTTAAACGCAGCGGTGACGATCTGGCCGCCCTCGCGCTCATCATGATCGACAATCCGATGGTGCCGGGAACCGGCCATCGAATCTGCAACGACTGCATGAAGGGGTGCATCTACCAGAAGGTGGAGCCGGTCAACATTCCGCAGATCGAGACGAACATCCTGACCGAGGTGCTCGCCATGCCCTACGGTTTCGAGATCTTCGGTCTGCTCACGCGCTGGAACCCACTCAACGTCCAACGGCCTCACGCGCTCGCGTACAACGGCAAGAACGTGCTGGTGGTCGGGCTCGGACCGGCGGGATACACCCTTTCTCATTACCTGTTGAACGAAGGGTTTGCGGTGGTCGCGGTCGATGCCTTCAAGCTCGAGCCGCTGCCACCCGACCTCGTCGGCTCCGAGCGCCGCCTGCCGCGGCCAGTTCGAGACATCGACGAGCTTTATGAGCCGCTGGACTCCCGGGTGATGGCCGGCTTCGGGGGGGTAGCGGAGTACGGCATCACGGTGCGCTGGGACAAGAACTTTCTCAAGGTGATCTACCTCACGCTGCTGCGGAGACGGGCTTTCGGCGGCTACGGGGGCGTGCGGTTCGGCGGCACCCTCACCATCGACGATGCCTGGACCCTCGGGTTCGACCACATCGCGATCGCGTCGGGGGCAGGAAAGCCGACCCTCATCGAGCTGAAGAACAACCTCATTCGCGGCGTACGCAAGGCCTCCGATTTCCTCATGGCCCTGCAGCTCACCGGGGCGGCGAAGCGCTCATCGCTGGCCAATCTACAGGTGCGCTTGCCGGCGGGGGTAATCGGGGGCGGGCTCACGGCAATCGACACCGCAACGGAGCTACTGGCCTATTACCCGATGCAAGTGGAAAAAGTGCGGCGGCGCTACGAGCGGCTGAGCGCGGAGCTCGGCGAGGCAGCCGTGCGCTCGCGCTTCGACGCCGAGGAGCGTGCGATTCTCGATGAGTTCCTGGAACATGGCCGAGCGGTGCAGGCAGAGCGCGACCGCGCCCGCACGGAAGGCCGTGCTCCGGATCTCCAATCCCTCGTCCAGGCCTGGGGCGGTGTCACGATTTTTTATCGTAAGGGTCTGGCGGACTCGCCCGCTTACCGGCAGAACCACGAAGAGGTTGCCAAGGGCCTGGAAGAAGGCATCGCGTACGCTCCCGGCATGAATCCACTCGAGGCGATCGCCGACGAGTTTGGTCACCTGGGTGCGGTCAAGTTCGACCGCCTCGAAGAGGGCAGCTGGACGAGCTCGGGCGAGCAACCGGTACTGCCGATGCGCAGCCTGCTCGTCGCCGCGGGCACCTCACCGAACACAATTTACGAGAGCGAGCACCCCGGCACCTTCGAGCTCGACGGCAAGTTCTTTCAGCGTTTCGAGCCGACCTGGAACGCCAAGCCTCACCTGGTGCCGATGCGCGACACGCCCGTTGCCAAGGTGGCGAAGCCCGCGCCGTTCACCTCTTACGTCCACCAGGGCCGGCACATCTCGTTCTTTGGCGACAACCACCCCGTATACGCCGGCAACGTGGTCAAGGCGATGGCCAGCGCCAAGCACGGCTACCCGTACATCGTGAAGCTGTTCGAGTCCGAGCTGCGTGCGCTCGACCCCCAGCGCCAGGACAAACGCGACACCAAGCTGGCGGGCTTCATGGCCCATCTGGATCACGAGCTGATCGCGACCGTCGTAGAGGTGAACCGCCTCACACCGACCATCGTCGAGGTCGTCGCCCGCGCGCCGATGCAGGCGCGAAAGTTTCACCCCGGTCAGTTCTACCGTATCCAGAACCTGGAGAGCGAGGCACCGACGATCGAGGGCACGTCCCTCGTTGCCGAGGGGCTCGCATTGACCGGGGCATGGGTGCACAAGGACGACGGATTGATCTCGCTGATCACCCTCGAGATGGGGACCTCGTCGAAGCTCTGCGCGTTCTGGAAGCCGGGTCAGGAGATCGTGGTGATGGGCCCGACCGGAACCCCGACCGAGGTCCCCAGTCACAAGACGGTGCTGCTCGCCGGCGGCGGTCTCGGTAACGCGGTACTGTTCTCGATCGGTAAGGCGATGCGCGAACGCGGCTGCCGGGTGATCTACTTCGCCGGGTACCGGGTGCCCGGCGATGTCTTCAAGGTGCACGACATCGAGGCGGCGTCCGACGTCGTCGTGTGGGCGGTCGACCCCGAGCCCGGAGTCCAGCCGATCCCGACCACCCGCCCCCAGGACAAGACCTTCGTCGGCAACATCGTGCAGGCAATGACCGAGTACGCGAAGGGTGAGCTCGGGTCGATCCCGATTCCGTTGGAGGAGGTCGATGAGATCATGGTGATCGGATCCGATCGGATGATGAGCGCGGTAAAGGAAGCTCGCTCCGGCGTGCTCAAGCCATTTCTCAAACGGGATCACGTGGCGATCGGATCGATCAACTCCTCCATGCAGTGCATGATGAAGGGGATCTGCGCGCAGTGCCTGTGCAAGCACGTCGATCCCGAGTCCGGCAAGGAGAGCTTCGTGTACTCCTGCTTCAATCAGGATCAACCGCTCGACCGGGTCGACTTCGAGAACCTACACGCGCGGCTGAGGCAGAACTCGGTGCAGGAGAAGCTGTCGGATATCTGGCTCGACTACCTGCTCGCCAGGGCCGACGGGGCATTACCCCCGGGCGGAATCGTCTCGTCCCGGCGCTGATCCCGGGCCGCTCAGGGGGCGCTCGGGCCGCCCAGAACGGTTCGTTTTCTCATCGCTCTCAGAAGCTTAAGGACGAGCGCCGAGGCGCCTTGGTGAATATCCGGGCTAGGCCTTCAACCGACTCGCGAGCCGGTGGAGCGCGGTCTGGGTCTCCTCGTCGAACCAGGCCTTGGCCATGTCCTCGAGGGCGATCTCGAATGGGTCCTCCAGCTTCTGGACGAGGTCAGCGCGGGCGAGTGCCCGGGTCGCCTTCATGGCATTGGGTGGAAGCGAGATCAGGCGGCGACACCACTCGAGCGCCCGGTGCACGACCTCCTCGGGAGCGGCCAGCTCGTCCACGAGCCCGATGCGCTTCGCCTCTCGTGGGTCCAGCAGTTGCGCCTCCACGCACAGTCGCTCCGCCTGGTACGGCCCGACCACGCGGCATATCGCAGCCTGAATGATCGGCGGCATCGCGAGTCCGACCTGGACTTCGTTGAAGCCGATCTTAAAGGCGCCTTCCGCCATCACCCGATAGTCGCAGAAGATTGCCAGCACCGCGCCCCCGGCCGGGGCATGGCCACCGACGGCCGCCACTACCGGCACCGCCGACGTACCCAGTGCTTGGGTGCAATCAAACAACGCCTTGAACGTGTCGGTGACCTGCTCGCGCTCGAGCTCGAGCAGGTGCGGCACATCGAGCCCGGCCGAAAAGCAGCCGGTCCGGCCTGAGAGCACGAGGGCTTGCACCTCATCACCCCGTGCCGCCTCGACCGCCGAGGCAAGCGCCTCGAGGAGCTCGAGACGAAGCGCGTTGACCGGAGGATGATCGAGCGTGAGCTCGCGAATTAGCCCGTGATCGGTCGTGCGCAGCATGGACGGTTCCTATACCTCCGGGGGACTCACGGCATCCCGGCCCAGCCAGGGGGCCGCGAGACGCGGGACTTCAATCATCATCTTGAGTCGGCTTGTAGGCCTCGGCGAGCTTCTTCTGGATTGCAGGCGGCACCGGATCGTAATGACTGAGTTCCATGCCGTAGGAGCCGGTGCCGCCGGTCACCGATTTCAGATGTGACTGAAAATTCTCCATCTCGCTGAGCGGCGCCTGCCCCGAGACCACGACCATCCCGCCCGCAGCGGCCCGCGTGCCACTGATCCGACCGCGCTTGCTGGAGAGATCGCCGGCGATGTCTCCCATGTTGTCCTGCGGCACGGTGATATCCACGTTGACGATCGGCTCGAGCACGATCGGCTTTGACTTTGAAATTGCGTCCAGGAATGCCTTCTTGCCGGCCGCGATGAACGCCACCTCCTTGGAGTCGACCGGATGATGCTTTCCGTCATACACCGAGACCCGCACGTCCTGCAGCGGATATCCGGCGACCGCGCCCCCCTCCAGGACTTGCCGCACTCCTTTCTCCACCGCGGGGATGAACTGCGAAGGAATGACGCCGCCCACGACCTGATTGACGAACTCAAATCCCGAACCCCGCGCGAGCGGCTCCAGGCGCAGGTACACCTCCCCGAACTGACCGGCCCCTCCGGTCTGCTTCTTGTGTCGCGCGTGCCCTTCGGCCGCCAGCCTCACCGTCTCGCGGTACTCGATCTTGGGAGGGTGAGTGTCGACTTCGACGTTGTAACGCTCCTGCATCTTTTCCAGCAACACTCGCAGGTGCAGGTCGCCGAGCCCCCGGATCACGGTCTCGTTGGTGGCCAGATTGTGCTCGACCTTGAAGCAAGGGTCCTCCGCATCCAGGCGGTGCAGCGCATCGGAAATCTTCTGCTCGTCGCCGCGCTTCTTGGCGGTAACCGCCAGCCCGAGCATGGGAGAAGGGTAACCCGCTCCTCGCATGAATATCCCGTCCTCGTCGTGCGAGTCGTGCAGGATCGAGTCAAGAGTGATCTCGTCCACCTTCGCGATGGCGCACAGATCGCCGGGTATCCCCGCATCGACCTCGAGGTGCTCCTTTCCCTGCAGCTTGAAGAGGTGAGAAACCTTGAAAGGCTTTCGCGCATCGCCGATGAGCAGCTGGGTTTCCTTGGTGACCGTACCCTGGTGGATGCGAAACACCCCCATGCGCCCGACGAACGCGTCGATCGTGACCTTGAACACATGGGCAATCACATGTCGATCGGGCTCCGGACTGACCTCGACCCGCGTCGCATCGTTGGCGGCGCCGTGAAACAAGGGCGGCGGATTGGCCTCACGAGGGCTGGGCATGACGTTTGCAATCACCTCGAGCAGTTCGGGCACGCCAACCCCGGTCTCCGCGGATGTAAAGCAAACCGGAATGAGATGGCCCTCGCGCAACGCGAGCTCGAAAGCATCGTGCAGCTTATCCGGCTGCAGGTCCTCTCCCTGCTCCAGGTAGGCCTCCATCAGCTCTTCGTCCATCTCGACCACTTGGTCGACGATGCGGGTGCGGGCTTCCTCCACCGATGAGAAGTCGGTCGGTTCCGCGGACGGATTGAAGAAGCAGTCGATCACCTTCTGCCCGCCGTCGGCGGGCAGATTGATCGGCAGACACTCCTCGCCGAAAGCCTCGATGATCCCCTGCAACACGGAGGCGGGGTCCACCTCTTCGGCATCTATCTTGTTGACGATGATCAGCCGCGAGAGTCCAAGTCGCTTGGTGCTGTCCATCATGCGCGTCGTGACCATCTGAACCCCCGCCCGAGCATCGACCACCACCGCGGCCGTCTCGACTGCGGGCAACACGCTGAGCGCGTGCCCGATGAAGTCCGGGTAGCCAGGGGTATCGACGATGTTCACGTGCCGACCTAGGTGATCCAGGCTCGCAATCGCGGAGTTCAAGGAGCGCTGATGGACCTTCTCTTGGGGATCGAAATCGGTGACGGTGGTGCCCCGTATGATGTCACCCATGGCACCGATGACACCCGCGGTGTGCAGCATTTGTTCCGTCAACATCGTCTTGCCGGAGGCGGCGTTGCCCACTAGGGCCACATTGCGGATGTCGTCGGTCGTGTAAGCAGGCATCAAACCCTCCTCCGTGTGCGGCATTCTTCTCGAGTTCACCGGGCGGACCCCCGGGCCCGCTCTCTTGTCCCCACTTGCATGCGGCCGCGAGCGCTGAATCCGGGCCGCGCCCGGGCGCCCCGGGCAAAGCAGCAAGGCGCCCGCAATGGGAGAGCGTCGCTCCTCCGGAAAGTCCGGCTCGAGGGGCTGCCTGCGATGGACGGCCTAGTCTAAACGGCCAAGCCTCACCGCCCAAGCCCGGCGTCCGCCGGCCCGAAACCGCGGGGGACGCAGATCAGACCATGGATTGATGTGCGGACTTCGCGACGTCGCCGGGGCGGATCAGTCGTCGCGATGGCGGGCGAGCAGTGACCAGCCCTCCGGCGTCAGGTAACCTTCCGACGTGATGAGGCCGAGGTCCACCGCGAGGCGGTACAGACGCCGCTCGGCCGCGTCACGAATGTAGACCAACCCGTCGCCGTATCGATGCCGCAAGAGCTGCAAGAGGTCCGGGTCGTCACCCGCGCTTGGGTTGTCGTCGTCCGGCGCGGATGCAGCCGGGTTAGAGGTGTTCACTCCGAGGTCAACCGCCATTTCCAAGTTCCCAAAAAGTTTATATTTTTTATGATCTTATAATTCTAAACTGTCATGTAACATCAAATCTGTCCGCTGTCAAGCGAGGCGGACAGTAAAACCGCAAATTTCTGTCACGAAGGTGTGGACCGAGCGCTTGCTCGCGATCGGCGGCGTCGATGCGCTTGCTTCAGGATCGATGGGTTCTGGCCAGATACTCCCGGGACTGCATCTCCTCGAGGCGACTGCCGGTACGGTCGAACGCGCGGGTCAGCCGCTTACCCCGGTAGAGCCGGCTGGGTACGTCTGCGGCGGAGACCACGAGGTTGACGTTGCGATCGTAGAACTCGTCGACGAGCTCGATGAACCGCCGGGCCCGGTCGTCGTCCTCGGGCCCGCTCATGATCGGTACGTTGCCGATGAGGACGGTGTGAAAACATCTGGCGATCTCGATGTAGTCGGCCGTGGCCCGCGGGCCATCGCACAGATCGAAGAAGTCGAACCAGACCACGCCCTGGGCGTGACATACGGTTCGAATCTCGCGCCCGAGCACCTCAAGGCGATACCCCTCGCGAACGTACTCGGGGTGGAGCTCGTAGAAGCAGTGACGCAGACTTTGCTCGGCCTGCTCATCGAGCGGATGATGATAGATCTCGGCCCGCTCGAGCGCCCGTAACCGATAGTCGATTTCACCGTCGAGGTGGAGCACTCTGGTGCACCGCTTGATGTGCTCGATCGCGGGCAGGAATCGCTCGCGCTGTAAGCCGCCTTCATAGAGGCGGTCCGGAGCGATGTTCGATGTGGTCATCAGCGTCACCCCGCGATCGAACAGCGCACCCAGCAATCTCCCGAGTAACATCGCATCGGCGATGTCGGAAACGTGGAACTCATCGACACAGATCACGCTCGTTTGGTCTGCGATACGGGCGGCCACGGTGTTGAGCGGATCGGGGACATCGTGCAGCGATTTGAGCTGTCGGTGAATGCGCTGCATGAAGCTGTGAAAGTGTTCCCGCAGCGCTTCCGTCCCGGTCAGGGAGTCGTAGAAGGTGTCCATCAGCCAGGTCTTTCCGCGCCCGACTCCACCCCAGAGGTAGAGACCGGGGACGAGCTCGGGCCTGGCTGCCCCGGTCAGGTTGCGAATTCTGCGGAACCACCCGGCATCCCGGGGCGCCAGCGCCCAACGAGCGGCCAGGGCCGCGTAAACCCTTTGCAGCTCGAGCGCGGTGGCAGCCTGGGCAGAGTCGGGCGTGAAGTCGCCCGCCGCGATCGAGGCGTGATAACGAGCGAGCGGGCCCGATGCGGCGGGCGGGCCTCCCGGGCGCCGAGCGCTCACCACACGCGCTCCGCCGTGCCCGGGGCGCTGGTGCCAACTGGAAGGCTTCGATCTATCCTCACATTACGATGACCCAGGTAAGCCAGGTTCACCTCCGGTTTTGCGCGAGCGAAGACCGACTGCTATTGCTCATCAAGACCCGTGATCTCGCCGAGCTGCGTTTCTGGCTGACCCGCCGCTTCGTCAAGCGATTGTGGCGCGTCCTCATGACGACGGTCCATTCGAACCGCACGGTTCAATCCCAGCCCGATCCGCCGAGTCGATCCGCGGTAGTCTCATTCCAGCACGAGGCGGCAATCGGAGAAAGTGACTTCGCCTCGCGCTACACGCCCGATGTCAGCACCACCCCACTCGGTCCAGAAGCGGTGTTGCTCGCCAGGATTCGGGTAAAGGCGCAAGGCGAGCACCACCGCGTGCTTTGCCTCCACCCGATGCGGGGCAACGGGATCGAGCTCGGGCTCACCGATTCTCTGCTACATTCGCTATGCAAGCTGCTCGCCGACGCGGTGACGAAAACCGATTGGGATCTGCGCCTTGCCCTCTCGTCCGCCCGAGCCTCACCGCCAGGGCCGGCCAAGCTCAACTGAGCCCCTTCCCCCGCGGCGGGGGAACGCGGACCCGAATCTCGCGACGACGCAGGGGCCCGCGACACGCCCCCAAGAGAAGACCGTGCTACCGACCGCCTCGATTTGCTGTCCCTACTGCGGGGAGAACTTCGACATCCTCGTCGACCCGTCCGTCCCCAGCCAGGAGTACGTCGAGGACTGCGCGGTGTGCTGCCAGCCGGTCTTGCTGCGGGTAGAGCTGGACCTCGAAGGTGAGATTCGCTCCGTGAGCGCCAACGTCGAGAACGGGTGAGCGCAGCCCTTCGCGGCCGAGAAACTGGACTCATCCGGCACCGGGATCGGCGCCTCCGGCCGCACCCAGGTACCGGAAGTACGACGAATCAGCTCCGGCCAGATGTCCGCAGATTCTTGCTCGAACACCGTCATCGCGTCCGCCTCGGCCACTCGCCAGCCGCCGCGGGCAAGCTCGAAATCGAGCTGGCCGGGTGCCCACCCGGCGTAGCCGGCGAACACGTGCACGTGCTCCGCGGGCCCATCTCGGGCCAGCATCTCCAGCAGCGCATCCTGGCTGGCGCTCACGTGGATGTCCCCGACCACGGGCTGCGACCCGGGCGGGGGGCGGCTGGACTCGAGAAGAAGGAGGATTCGCCCGGGGTCGACCGGACCACCGATGTACACTCGATCTTCAGCCCGGGCCGGGGAATCCATCTCGGGCAACATGCTCGAGAGCGTGTGCTCGCTCGGTCGGTTGATCACCACGCCCATCGCGCCCGAGTCGCCGTACTCCAGGAGCAACACGACCGTGCGCGAGAAGTTTGGATCCGCCATGCCGGGACTGGCAACGAGGAAGACCCCGCGCGCGAGCTCCGGCCCCGCCCGGAGCGGCACCGTGCCGGCGTGCACCAGCGCAACCGGCGCCATCAGCAAGATCGCGAGCGCGCCGCGCCGCGCGGAGCAAAAGCGACCGACCGAGTCTGCGTGCCCCATGCGTCCAGGATGCCCCCATCGCTTCGATCACGCACGGATTATGCCGCACTCACCGCGACCGAACGACCCGGGCCCGCCGCCCTCAGTGGCGGTCCGCGCCGGTCACCGGCGCCGAGGCGCGGTGCCGCTCCAGCCAGCGCGCCACCCCGCGCCTCAGTGCCTCGCGTCGGTCGGCGCCGAGGCCTTCGGGATCGAAGCGGTACGCATAGTGCAACGGCAGGACTTCCCGGGTGAGGTCGGACAGCCCGCCCGGCCCCGCCCGCCGGTCGGCACGGTGCAACCAGGCAAGCAGCGTTTCGCCGCGGGCCCGCTCGAAGCCGGCCGCCCTCAGCCGGGCTTCGATCAGATAGAACTCGGAGTCGCTGCCCCGGGCTTCGGGCTCGGGCGAGCGGCTCCCGCGCGGCCGCGACGGTGACACCCTCGCCGGTCTCGCAAGGCGCCACAGGGATAGGAGGGCGAGCGCCGCCAGCACCCCCAGCAAGATCCGGTTCGATGGGCGTTCCGACTCCCCCCATCGCCACTCGAGGAACCGAAATCGGCCCCACGACCACAGATCGGCCAACGGCTCCCACCACGGCGCAGAGCGCGCCTCGAGCGCACCCCACAGCGCCGGGGTGGTATCGAAGTCGCGCCACGTCCCACCCACGTGGGCCAAGGCCCAGGAGTGCGCGTGGCGACGCCGCACGACGTAGCGGCCCTCGAGCTCACTGTACTCCTGGACCGAGTAACCGGTAGCGTAGCGTGCGGGGATGCCGGCCGCGCGCAGCAATAGCACGGTGGCGGTGGCAAAGTACTCGCAATGCCCCGACCGGGTGCGCTCGAGGAAATCGATCAGCGGGTCACGCGAGCGCGCCGGGCGCAGCGCGAGGCGGTACTCAAAACCCCGAGCGAAGTACTGACGAACGCGTTCGAGCACCACCGCCGGGTTGGTTCCGAACAGCCCCAGGTCGTGCGCGAGCCCCACGAATGCCGCCTCCAGGTGGCTCGGCAAACCGAGGTCGTGCTCTGCCGGCGGCAGATCGTGGGACCTACCCGGGCTGTATCGAGCCCGATAGTCAACTAACTTCGGGCCGCGCTCGACCTTCAGGGCCCCGAGCGGGTTGAGACTGAGATCCTCGACCGGGAGCCGGTCGATGCGAACCGTTCCATTCGGCGCCGGGAGGAGCCCCCGCCCGCCGCGGAGATAGGTGGATATCTGTACGCTTCGTGCACCGCGGTCCGCGGCGTGTAACGCCCACGACGTGGCGTTCGGCTCGGGCTCGAGCTCGGTGAAGGACGACGCGCCGGCGAGCCATAGATTGTGACTGAACGTCCGGTAGCTCGCCTCCCTCATTAGGGCCGGCGGCGGCAGTGCGCCATCGGGGCGCACCCGCAGCACGATACGGTCCGATAGCTTCAGCCGTCCGATCGACCCAATCGCGGTGTGGGCGCGGTACGGGTTGCGGTCCTGCCAGAAGTGATCCTGGAACCACGCGAGGACGATCGGCTCGATCATCGAGCGCAGGGCGAGTACCCCCTGGTGGCCCAGATACCCCCCCGCCCCCGCCGTCGCAAACAGAATCAGCCATGCCAGCGCGGGGTAGCGACGGGGCCGGTGCCACCACAGGGCAACGCCAACCAGCCCGAGGAGACCGAGATAGAACCACTCGCTGCGCACGTCCCCGGCGCTCGCCGACACCAGGCAGGTCAGCAGGTACGGGTAGCTGAGGTCGATGCTGCGCGACTCTTGCATCTGACCCTTCGCGACGGCGCGTCGCACGCTCAGGAACAGGGCGGTGAACTTGACTCCATCACGGGGGCTCAACCGCTGCGCCACCAGCAGCGGGTACAGCACGAACGGCAGCTGCGCGAGAACGACATAGATGGTGTGGAACGAGTAGCGGTCGAAGTGGTACACGATGAGCGCCAGTAGTCCGAGGCTCGTGAGATCGGTAATCCGGTTGAAGTCCCGGTCGCCGAGATCCCAACGCCAAGGCAGCCACCGAGCCGCCTCCACCACCCCCGCCATCACCAGCGCATAGGCAAGCACCTGCGTGTGCCACCCCCAGAAGACGAGCGCACCGGCGAGTACCAGCGGGGGACACCTCATCGGGGGTCGGCTCCTTCGCGAGCAACCCGCGGTCCGGACTTCAAACCGAGGGTGGCCAGCGCCTCGCGCGCTCTGCCCGCCGGCAGCACCGCGAGGCGCTCGGGCTGATCGGACATCGGGCCGAGATCCACCGATGCCGACTCCGGGGCATCGAGCACCAGGAGCACCAGCACCGGCACCCGCCGCGCGCGCAGACTCTCGATGAACGAACGCCGCGCCGAGTCCCACTCGAGCAAGATGCAAACGCACGCGCTCAACCCCTGGGGCTCGGCGAGCACCCGATCCGCGAGCGCGGCGAACCGCCGGCCCGCGGCCCGGTCCACGCAGGCGAGCGCCTCGAGCAGCCGGTCGAGCGAGGCGATGCCCTTGCCCGCGCTGATGCTGAAGACGTCCTCCTCGACGAACACCAGATCGAGACGGCGCTCGCCGCCAGGCTCGGCCACCACGAACGATGCGGCCACCGACACCGCCTCCTCGAAACGGTCCTCCCCCGATCGTCCGGAGAAAGTATCTAGCACCAGGGCCTGACGCACGTAGCCCTGGCGCTCGAACTCCTTGACGATCGGTTGGCCGAGCCGAGCCCAGCTGCGCCAGTGGATATGGCGCAACGGGTCTCCCGGGCGGTACTCGCGAACGGTTGCGAACTCCTCGGAATCGCCCCCGGACTGCGCCGAGCGAGCGCCGCCGAACTCGAGTGGACCGGCGCCTTGTGGCTCCGACCAGCGGGCCGGGTAACGCCTCGGCAACACCAGCACCGAGCCCGGCTCGCCGCTGCGCGCCAGCGCCTTGAACAGACCGAACGGGTCGGGCCTGGCGATGTAGAGCCGCCCGAGGCGAAGATGTCCGCGGCGCAAGGGGGTCAACCCGATGCTCATCGCCAGCGTCTCGCCCGCGGCGACGGGCGGCACCGCCACGTCCTTGGTGACCGCGCCGAGCTTGCGTCGGACCAGCCAGGCCCAACGCGGATAGCCGACGTAACGGTCAAAGAAGTTACGCCGGCCCCGCTTCGGCTGGGCCGATCGCACGAACTCCTCGAGGCTCGGCGGCTTGCTGACCAGGTCCTCGCGCAGCACCAGTCCGTGCTGCGTCCGACGGCCGTGGTTGGTGATCTCGACGGTGTACACGAGCGGCTCGCCGACGGTTGCATACCGGGGCAATCGGCGGCGCACGCTAAGCCGCGGACGAAAGCTCAATGCGCTCACGGTGGCAACGACGAGCAGGGCTCCGGCCAGCGTGAACAGCTGGTAGGACGAGGTCTCTCTGAGATCGATGCCGAAGACCGCACCGGTCGCGAAGCCCGCGAGCACCAGCAGCCCGGCCGGAGTGAAACGCCGCTTGAACCACCGGTCGACCCGGTGCACGAGCGTGAAGTTGAGCAGCAGCAGTCGTCGTAGCATCTTCGGCCGCGGGATCAGCCGGCGGTCATGTCGGCACCGCGAGGGAGTGCAGGATCTCCGCCACCACGCGCTCGGAAGTGAGCCCGGAGAAACGAGCATCGGGCTCCATCACCACCCGGTGGGCAATCACCGGCGCCGCGATCTCCTGGATGTGATCCGGCGTCACGTACCGGTAGCCGTCGAACCACGCGAGCGCCTGGGCCGCCTTCATCAGCGCGAGGGAAGCACGCGGGCTCGCCCCAGTCTGGACCCCTTCGGCGACGCGGGTGGCGCCGACCACGTCCACGATGTAGCGCTTGAGCTCGGCGCTCACCCTGACCTCGCGCGTCTCGCGCCGCAGCCGCTCGACGTCGCCCAGCGTGACGCACGGCGCG
>JBFHLI010000003.1:0-32824 GCA_041594935.1 Gammaproteobacteria bacterium
AGCGCGCCGAAGTACGCATCGGCATCTCCCATCGCATCGAACTCTCTTGCCAGGGAAACGGTGTCCGTCCTTTGCGACGGACCGTCGACCTCGATGACCGACGCGAGCGAGCCCGATCGGGCGAGAGCGCTCGCAAACATTGCGGCGGAAAAGTCACGATGCCCTCGAAATCGGACCACGCTCACGCGCTCGAGGTCGGTGGCGTCTTGAGTCGCCTGGCGCGCCGTCGGTGCGTAGACCGGCGTCGGCAAGCCGGAAGGGGTCAACGCCATCTTGTTGGTCCCGTTGCGCCGGAAGTCGAGGCCCATGGAGAGCGTCGTCTCGAAAAACCAGTCCAGCGCCGCCGTCCCGGTTCGCGCACCGGCCAGTCGATAGGGATGGCGCTCCGCGAGCTCTTCAATCGCGTCTAGTGGCGACGGCCGCGCCTCGCGATCGGTATCTGACGTAAAGCCGAGCACGCGGATTCCAGCCGGTGCGAGATGCAGCGAACCGGCACCGGACACCACCCGGCGCACCGAATGGCCCAGCTCATGGAGACGTAACGCGGCCACGAGAGCGTCCAGCTCCGACCCCAAGATGACCACGTCGGTCTTCATCAGCGCTCTTCTCGGGGCAACCCGCCGGGGTCGAGCCGCAACCCGAGTAACTCGCGGCAGACCAAGTCGCTGAGGAGGATCTGGCGCGCCTGTTCGGCCCAGGCAGTCCGGACCGCCCCCTTCAGGCGCTCGGTCCAGAAGCTTCTCAAGGCGCCCTCCGCTGAATACCGCGGATTCATTTGGGTCAGGAGCTCGGCCACCCGGGGCCCACAAAAAGTGCCTTGGCAGGGGCCAAACCCCACGCGCAGACGTCGTCGCAGATCGTGCAGATCATCCAACTCGGCACCTCGAACCAGCGCCTCGATTTCCGCTCTGCTCACCGCCTCGCACTCACAAATGACATCTGCGAAAGCGTGTTCCCTCTCCGTGCGTTCGTAACCCGCCGCCGGCCGCCACGCACTGGCACCCATTCGACCAAGTGAAATTGATGCCGTCTCGCACCTCCGATTGATGCCATATCGAGCGCACACCCGATTCGCCACGTCCTCTGCCATCGAGCGATGGGTGGTAAGGGATCCGCCGCACACCGTGAAAAATCCGTCCACCCCGAACTCTGCGTGATCGATGACGTGGTGGCGCCTCGGTAGGGGCTCATCCGCCGACCAATCCTTTGGCTTGACGAGCGGTCGGACTCCGGCCCAGGCACGTAATGCTCGGCACTGGCGGATGCCGGGGATCAGCGGTTCGGCCCCATCGAGGAGAGCCTGAATCTCTGACGGGTTGACCCGGGTGGTGTCGGGGTCATCGACCACTTCGGATGTGGTACCGAACAGACTGACGGTGCCCGTCGGCACGATGATGTCGTGACTCGTCGGCGGACGACAACGGTTCACGGCCCGTCCAACCAGCCGATGGGCTAGAACGATGATCGACCCCTTGGTGAGCTCAAGCGCGACCGATTGTCCCGCGAGGGCCGCCACCCTTGCCGACCACGGGCCGGCCGCATTGACGACCGCATCTGCTTCGAGGTCGCACGCCCGCCCCTCCCCGAAGACGCTCACGCCTCGAACCCTGCCCTCCTGAACGCGGATCGCTCTCACCTGGTGACGAGTGAGGATACGCCCCCCGTGTTTCACGATGTCGTTCGCAATCAAGTTCACCAGTCGCCATGAATGCACGGTCGCGTCGGGCACCGAGAAAGCACGCTGTACGCTGCGACTGATCGCCGACTCCTGTGCCATGACTCGAGCGGGATCAAGCTCTTCACACGGAATGCGCGAACGCCGACATCCCGCCGCGAATCGATCCGCGAAGTCGGGCGGGTCATCAGGCAATGACACGAACAGTCCCCCGGTGGCTTCCACCGCTTCGGGCGCGATCGAAGCAATCGCATTTCGCTCGCGCATGCACTCGGCCGCGTACTCCGGGTCACTGACCGCATAGCGAGCGCCGCTTTGGAGCATTCCGTGAAACCGCGCGCTCGAGCCGGAACCCAGATCGTCGAATTCGACGAGCGTGACCGCAAACCCGCGCAAACAGAGATCCCGTGCGACGCCGCACCCGGTGGCACCGCCACCGATCACCACTACATTGGGGACCGAGCCTGCGTCAATCCGGGACATATCAGGCCACCGCTCGGACATCGAGACCGAGCTCATCGCGGCGCTTTCGGGCCCACGCATTGATCAGCCGATCAACCGCTATCGCGATGAACGCCACGCAGATTCCCGCGGTTACCCCGCGGCCGGGGTCAACTTTGGACAGCGCGATCAGCGTCTCCTGACCGAGATCCCGGGTGCCGACCAACGCGGTTATGACGAGCATGCTAAGGCCCATCATCAGAGTTTGATTGACGCCGAGCATGATGTCGGGCATCGCCAAGGGCAGCTGGACGCGCCTTAGAACTTGTCCTGCGGTGCAGCCCATCGAACGTGCGGCTTCAAGGACGTGGGCGGGGACTTGCCGAAGGCCGTGATCGGTGTATCGGATGGCCGGAACTATCGCGTAGAGAACGACCGCGATCATCGCGGAGAAATCGCCGACGCTGAAAAGCATGATCACCGGAATCAGATACACGAACGACGGGAGAGTCTGTAGAGTATCGATCATCATCTGCACGGCTCGGTGTATCCGGTCATTGCGGGCCGCTATCACTCCGACGGGAATCCCGATCAGGCTGGCCAGAAGAACACACACACCGACCAGATAGGCCGAAATCATGGCCTTCTCCCACAGCCCGACCACTGCGATGAAAGAGATTAGCGAGCCGGTTAGCAGCGCAAGTCGCACCCCCCCAAGATAAAGACCGGATGCAGCAACCATCGCCACGACGCCGAACCACGGCAAAGACAGCATGAAACTCTTGAATGGCTTGAGAAGGTAGATGAAGAACGCATCGCGTACGGCACCGATGTATACGTACAGGTTGATGTTGACCCAATCGATGATGGTGTCCCAAAAGCGTCCGGTGGAGACCGTCCAGGCGTCGGGCACCCGGGCGAGGGCGGGGACCCAGGATGCAATGATGGTCGTAACCACCGCAAACAACAGGACCGCAATCAGGAACCGGTGACGGGTGACGAACCCCGACTGCACGGGCCGATGGGCGGGTCGGCGCGCCGCATACCGCTGAGAGATCCGGTCGAGCACGATTGCCACCAGCGTGATCGCAATCCCCGCTTCAGCCCCTTGCCCGATCCGCAATGCCTTGAGCGATTGCCAAACATCGAAGCCGAGCCCGCCCGCGCCGATCATCGAGGCGATAATCACCATATTGAGGGCGAGCATGATGACCTGATTGACTCCGACCATCAGTCGGTCGCGCACCGACGGTACCATGATCCGCCACGTCAGCTGGAAGCGTGAACAACCGGCCATTCGCCCGAACTCAACAACCTCGGCTTCGACTTGGAGCAGCGCCAGTCTGGTCACGCGCGCCATCGGTGGCATGGCGTAGATGAGAGTCACCACCAAGGCGGCGGCCGGGCCGTAGCCAAATAGCATCAACGCCGGCACGAGATATGCGAACACCGGCATCGTCTGCATGAAATCGAACAGCGGCGTCAACACTTGGTCGACCACGGTCCAGCGATGGGCCGCAACCCCAAGCACAACCCCGGCGACGACGCCGATCAACACCGCAACGATGATCGACGCGAACGTCAGCATCGTGCTTTCCCAGAGCCCGAAGAATGCGACGTAGAGGAACGAGGCGGCGATGAACAGGGTGAGCCGCCGATCCTTCAGCCCGATCCCGAATGCGGTGAAGATCGCGATAACGGCGACCCACGAGAGCGGTGAGATCCTAACCCCGGACTCCTCGTCCCCGAGCACGAACCCGGTGACGAGAACACTCTTCAAGAACAGGGTTGGCCCGTCCAGTAGCGCCCCGATCGCTCGGGTCATCTCCTTGAACGTGAACAAACCGAAGTCGGCGTCGTTGATCAACCACTTGAGGATCGTGGTGATTGTGTTGCCGAAGCCTACTTCCCATGCAGTTGGATACGAGAGGGCCCACGACTGATCGTCGCCGTACCGCATCAGGAAGCCGGTGGCGATGATGCTGAGCGCGATCAGCACCTCGCCCGGATTCAGTCTCCCGCGTCGGGCGGAGTGGGGAACCGCAAGCGAAGGCATCCTGGGACGTTCACACCTGTGCTAAACGCGAAACGCGGCGCTTAGCGCAGGCCGCGACCCTGGCGGACGGCACGGTGACGTCGACAATGCGACATCACCGTGCCTCACCCAGTCGGTGAAAGCGGGTTACTTGAGCCAAGGCTGCCAAGTGCTCTCATGCTTGGCAATCCATTCCTCCGCAACGACCTGGGTGTCGACTCCGTCGACATCGCTCTTGTAGACCATCTCACCCATGGTCTTTCCGTCCAGCTCGAACTTTCGCCAAACGTCATAGGCTTTCGGCCATTTCGACTCACCGCCCGCCCACGCCGATTTCCACATGTAGCCCTTGGGCCGCCCGCAGTCGTAGGCTTTCTGCTTGTTCGGGCCCCACGACGGGTCCTCGTAACAAGCATCCTCGTACTCCGGCCAAGAGACGAACTCACCCGGATAGAGAGCGGGGAGCCAGAACGGTTCCCAAGTCCAACCGACAATTGGCTGCTTGCGCTTTATCGCCGCCACGAACTCTGCCGTCAACGCGCCGTCGCTACCGGCGTGAATCACTTCGAAGGGCAAATCGAGGGCCTCGACGCGTTCGGCATCGTGCCCACCCCATTCGATCGGGCCACTGAGGAATCGTGCCTTCGGCGCAGTCTCGACGACCGACAGGGCCTTCGCGCAATCGGGCTTCAGCAACGCTTTCCAGTCGGGAAGACCCGGGCAAACCTCCTTGACATAGAGCGGGTACCACCAGTCCTCGTTCACCGCGATGCCCATGTTGCCCATGTTGAGCACCTCGCCACTTTCCCAAGCCGCGGCCATCGCCGCCTTGGCCGTGGTATCCCACCCGGGCGAACCGATGTGGAGATCGCCCGCTTCCAGGCCAGCAAACTGCCCGAGATAGTCGGCAGGGGTGTACTCCACGTTATAGCCCAGCCGCTCGATTAGCTTGCCGTAGATGTACATGATGATGTTGTCACCCGAGTAACCCATGATCACGAGCTTGATCGGATCTCTTGATTCGGGCACGTCGGCCTTAACCGCGGGTGGTTGGGCCAGCCCGGAGGTCAAACCCACCGCGAGCGCCACCATCGCACCATAACGAAGGATTCTCATCGTCGCTTCTCCCCAGCTCTAGTTAGTTTGTTATCAGTGTTGCAGGGCCGGGCATCGCGCTCGCCCGGACGCCGTTAAAATGCTAACGCCGGGAACGATAGATATCAATCATATTTATAATCGTTTTTGATTGCTTTACGATCGGGGGTGACCGAATACGTTCTGTCCCGGAAATGAGAGAGTTCCCAAGAAGTCGGAATCCGTCTGCGAGACGACTCGCGATCCAGCGTCGATTGCTGCTCGACGGGTCGGTCAGCGTGGAGATGCTCTCCCAGGAACTGGGCGCATCCGCTGCAACCATACGCCGCGACCTGACGATTCTAGAGGAGGAGGGGGCGGCGCGACGAACTCACGGCGGAGCCGTCATCAAAGCACCCCGCGGCGCGGATCAGGCATTCGCCCTTCGAGAGAAGCTCGACGCCGGAGCCAAGCGGTGGATTGCGCGCCGGGCGCTCGAACTGATCGAGGCCGATCAGACATTACTCATTAACGATGGTTCGACCGCGCTCGCCCTGGCGCGCGAGCTACTGGCGGCTCGAACCCTCCTCACCGTCGCCACCCCCGGCGTGAACATTGCGACTTACTTGTCTCAAAGCACTCAGATCACCGCTTATCTTCTCGGCGGCAGGGTCTTCCATCGAACGCTCGCGACCGCGGGAGAGTTTGCGGAGCAAATGCTGAACACCATCAACGCCGATATCGCATTTCTCGCCGCCGATGGGTTCTCGATCGCGGCCGGTCTCAGTTACGCGTACGAACCGGACGCACGGATCGCACGCTTGATGCAAGAGCAGGCCACGACCACGGTGGTTCTCGCGACCACTCGGAAGCTCGGACAGCGCGACCGAATTACCGCGTTTCGCGCGAACCAGGCGGACGTGCTGATCACCGACTGTCGCTCCTGCGAACAGTTGGCCGCCTTTCGCGATCACGGCATTGCGGTGATCGGCGGGGACGACGGCGCGGACGGTTGAACTAGCACCGAAACCAACAGCTGATACCGGCTCTTTCCGAGGACCGATTCCACCCTTTCCACCCAGCAAAGACTCGAGCCGGTCCCCCGTCTTTGCTGCTCGAGGGCAGGCCGCGGGCAACATCGCCCGTTGGCGCGGTTCGGGTACACTACAAAGTTTGGCCTGGTAGCGTACCGGGCCGCCGGAGCGCGAATGCACCGACCTGCACCGAAGCCGGGCAGCGGCGATGGCCGCACCCACGTCAAGACCACCACCTGCTACATGTGTGCGTGCCGCTGTGGCATCAAGGTCACGGTGCGCGACGGCGAGGTGCGCTACATCGAGGGCAATCCGCACCACCCCATCAACCGCGGCGTGATCTGCGCCAATGGCGCGTCGGGGATCATGAAGCAGGTGTCTCCGGCGCGGCTCACGCGGCCGCTCAAGCGCAAGACCGGGAGTGAGCGGGGCGACGGCGATTTCGAGGCGATCGGCTGGGAAGAAGCGTTCGAAATCCTGGAGCGGCGACTCGCCGACATCCGCACGACCGACCCGAAGAGGTTCGCGCTCTTCACCGGCCGCGATCAGATGCAGGCCCTGACCGGTCTGTTCGCGAAGCAGTTTGGCACCCCGAACTACGCCGCCCACGGTGGATTCTGCTCGGTCAACATGGCCGCCGGCATGATCTACACCATCGGCGGGTCGTTCTGGGAATTCGGCGGACCCGATCTCGACCGCGCCAAGCTGTTCGTGATGATCGGCACCGCCGAGGACCATCACTCCAACCCGCTGAAGATCGCGATCTCGAAGTTCAAGCGTGCCGGCGGCAAGTTCATCTCCATCAATCCGGTGCGCACCGGGTACTCGGCCATCGCCGATGAATGGATTCCGATCAAGCCCGGGACCGACGGGGCCCTGCTGCTCGCGCTGACGAGAGAGCTGATCGAGCTGGGCCTGTACGACCGCGACTTCCTGGTGCGCTACAGCAATGCCGCTCAGCTCGTGAACCTCGACCCGAGCTCGAGCGAGCAAGGCATGTTCGTACGTGACGACACCCCGGACGACCCGGACTGTTTCGAATCCATGAACAAGCTGTGGTGGGACCGGCACACGGATACCGCAGTGCTCACCCATAGTGAGGGTGCCGACCCGCGGCTGCGGGGCGAGTTTCGCCTCGCGGACGGCACCCCGGTGAAACCCGCCTTCCAGCTGCTCTCCGAGCGGGTCTCCCAGTACACTCCAGAGTGGGCCGAGGGGGTCACCGGCATCCCGGCCGGCACGATCCGAAGGCTTGCCCACGAGATGGGGGTCACCGCGCGCGACCGAAAGATCGAGTTGCCGATCGCCTGGACCGACGTATGGGGCGAGGAGCACGAGCACGTCACCGGCAACCCGGTCGCATTTCACGCCATGCGCGGACTCGCGGCCCACTCCAACGGTTTCCATACCATCCGCACCCTTTCGATCCTGATGAGCCTGCTCGGCACCATCGACCGGCCGGGGGGCTTCCGTCACAAGGCGCCCTTCCCGCGGCCGATTCCGCCGTGCGCAAAGCCACCGAACTCGCCGCAGGCGGTGAACGCCGGTCGACCGCTCGAGGGCATGCCGCTCGGCTGGCCGGCGGGACCGGAGGACCTGTTCGTCGATGAGGCAGGGGAACCGGTTCGGATCGACAAGGCATTCTCATGGGAGTATCCGCTCGCGGTCCACGGGCTGATGCACAACGTGATCGCGAACGCCTGGCGAGGTGAGCCGTACCGCATCGACACCCTGATGCTGTTCATGGCCAACATGGCCTGGAACTCCAGCATGAATACGCTCGAAACCCGCCGCATGCTGAACGACAAGGACCAGAACGGTGAGTATCGCATTCCGTTCCTGGTGGTGTGTGACGCGTTTCAATCAGAGACGGTCGCATACGCGGATCTGGTGTTACCCGACACGACCTACCTCGAGCGGCATGACGTGATGTCCATGCTCGACCGGCCGATCTCAGAGTTCGACGGCCCGGTCGACTCGGTTCGCATTCCCGTCGTGCCGCCGAAGGGCGAGTGCAAACCGTTCCAGGAGGTGCTGATCGAGCTCGCGAGCCGGCTGAAGCTGCCCGCGTTCGTGGAGCCCACGGGAGAACGCAAGTTCCGCGATTACCCCGACTTCGTCGTGAACTACGAGACCGAGCCCGGCTCGGGCATCGGGTTTCTCTCGGGCTGGCGGGGCAAGGGCGGCGAGAAGTTCATGAAGGGCGAGCCGAATCCCAACCAGTGGCAGATGTACGAGAAGAATCACTGCGTGTTTCGCTACGAGCTGCCGGTGTCCTACCGCTACATGCGCAACTGGAACAAGGGTTATCTGGAGTGGGCCCAGCGCCATCGGCTGGTACGCTACGCCGACCCTATTCTCATCCACCTCTACTCCGAAGTGCTGCAGAAATTCCGCCTCGCCGCGCAGGGCAAGCGCGACGGCCGGCAGCCGCCCGAGCGCCTCCGGAATCGGGTCGACACTCATTTCGATCCGCTGCCGTTCTATCACGAGCCGCTGGAAACGCAGCAGACCGACAAGCACCTTTATCCGCTGAACGCGATCACCCAACGCCCGATGGCGATGTACCACTCCTGGGATTCGCAAAACGCGTGGCTGCGTCAGATCCACAGCCACAATCATCTGTTCGTCAATGCGAGGCTCGCTCGCAGCCTGGGTCTCGACGACGGGGGCTGGGTGTGGGTCGAATCGAGGTGGGGCAAGGTGCGGTGCCGGTGCCGGTTCTCCGAGGCGGTGGAGCCGGGCACGGTCTGGACCTGGAATGCAATCGGCAAGGCGGCGGGGGCCTGGAACCTCGATCCCAACGCCAACGAATCACGCCAGGGCTTTCTCTTGAATCATCTGATCACCGACGAGCTTCCGGCCGCGGCCGGTGAGGGCGCGGTCTCCAATGCAGATCCGCTGACCGGTCAGGCCGGCTGGTACGACGTGCGGGTGCGAGTCTACCCGGCGGACCCGACCGAGGTGGACACAACGCTGCCGCAGATCGAGCCGCTCTCAAGGGTGCCGGGCGAGGCATCGGAGCGGCCCTCGTGGATTGCCTACGTGGCCGGCAAGCTCGGCGGCAACGGTCGATGACCCAGCTCGCCCTGGTCATCGACCTCAACGTTTGTGTCGGCTGTCATGCGTGCGTGACCAGCTGCAAGGAGTGGAACACCTCGGGCGAGGCCGGCCCGCTCTCCGATCTGAATCCGTATGCCGAGGACCCTACCGGAACCTTCTTCAATCGGGTGCAGACGTTCGAGGTTGGCGAGTACCCCAATACCGAAACCGTGCATTTCCCCAAGTCATGCCTGCACTGCGAGGAGCCCCCGTGCGTACCGGTCTGCCCGACCGGCGCGAGCTACAAGCGCCCCGAGGACGGGATCGTGCTCGTCGACTACGACAAGTGCATCGGCTGCAAGTACTGCGCGTGGGCATGCCCGTACGGGGTGCGCGAGGTCGACGAGAAGCGAAAGGTCATGACCAAGTGCACGCTGTGCGTCGATCGGGTGACCGACGCGAGCCGGCCCGAGTCGGAACGCAGGCCCGCCTGCGTCATGGCGTGCCCAACCAGCGCGCGCCTGTTCGGTGACATTCACGACCCGGACTCCGAGGTATCGATGGCGATCCGGGCCAGCAACGGCTACACCCTGATGCCGGAGTGGGGCACCCGGCCCGCGAACCACTACCTGCCGCGACGGCGGGTCAGCATCGAGATTCACGAAGACGAGCTGGTGCGCAGCGACAATCCGCTGAAAAAGGAGGCGGACCGACCCGTCGGTCCGGTCCGGGACCAGACCCTAGACGATGTCACGAGCTGGTAGGCTCGATGAACCCGGCATTCTCGGTCATATTCCTGACCACCCTGATCGGCATGGGACAGGGGTTGTTCATCGCGCTGTTCGTCTCCGAAGCGCTCGGGCCCGAAGCGATCGCCGTCCCCGCTTCGTTCTATGTCATCGGGAGCGGACTGTCGGTCCTGTTGATGGTGGCGGGACTTGCCGCCTCGTTCTTTCACCTCGGGCACCCGGAACGGGCCTGGCGGGCCGCCGCGATGTGGCGCACGTCGTGGCTATCGCGCGAGGTGATCGTGCTGCCCATCACCATCGCCCTGGTAGCAATCTACGGCGCCCTGCATACGGGTCCAATCGGAGCCGCTCCCGAGGCGATTCGCGCCGTTGGCTGGGTATCGCTCATCGCCACCCTCGCCCTGTTCGCGTGCACCGCCATGATTTATGCCGGGATTCGATTTCTCCAGGAGTGGGCGACCCCGTTGACCATGTTGAATTTCAGCCTGCTGGGCTCCGCCTCCGGGTTCACCCTCGCAACCGCGTTAGCTCACTTCCTTGCTCCCGGCCTCACCGCCGGTTTCGGCTGGACCGCGGCCGCGCTCGGGGGCCTCGGCTTCATCACCCGGGCCGCATCGTTGGTCCGCAATCGACGCCTCAAGCCGAATTCGACCCTGCAGTCGGCGATCGGGGTTCGACATCCGAACATCGTGCAGAAGTCCCAGGGATTCATGGGCGGGTCGTTCAACACCCGTGAGTTCTTCCACGGCGTACCCCGGCATCGGCTGCGTCACGTGCGGTGGATGTTTCTGCTGCTGTTCGTTCCCCTGCCCATCGGCCTGCTGGCGCTCGGCGTGGGCTTTCAATCCGCCGCCGCCCTCATCCTCGCCGTCGCGGTCCAGTCTCTCGGGCTCGTCGCCGAGCGATGGTTCTTTTTCGCCGAAGCCAATCACCCTCAGAATCTCTATTACCAGACCGTCAGCTGAAGCCCGCGCAGCTCTTCGGCCTGCCGGACGGTACGCGCCGTCGAGCTCTGTCTTCCTTCGCGGGGAATGTGTGACCGGATGTTCATCTTGACCACTCCATTCGGGTCGTAGCCGGGCCGAGTCCCGCGCCATGGTCTAACCTTCCGAAGTGGGTTCCTGGCAACTTTTCACGCGGCTCACGGCGGCCAAGATCGATTCCGGCATGCACCGCATGGCACTCCGTTTCCTGCTGATCTTGGCCTTCGGCTTGAGCCTGGGGTCTTCTCTGACGGCGGGAGCTGCCTGTGGCCTGATTCCCGGAAATTTTCCGTTGTCGTCCGGATCGAAGCTCGACGTCGATAACGACGTGACGGTCAACGGCAACCCGGTCGCGGAGGGCAAGACCGATGCCGACTCGGTGGTCGGAATCGACGGCAGCCGCGACACGGTGGCGCAAGTCCTTCCGGACCTCGACCCCCCCACCTTTCCCGTGAACACCGCCGCCAACGGCGACGATGCGACCGAGGCCGACTCCCCGTTCGTGGCATCGACCGATCTCTACTTCGATGAGGTCAAGATCGGCAAGGACGAGAGCGCGACCTTCTCGGGGGGCGGCCCTTTTCACATCAACAAGCTCGAGATTGACGACCGCGGCACCCTCAACCTGGAAGCCGGCACCTACTTCATCGACGAGTTCAAGATTCACAAGGAGGTGACGGTCAACGTGCTCAGCGAGCCGGTGCTGCTGCACATCGGCGACAAGATCGAATTCGACAAGGATGTCACCATGAACGGCGGCGGCAACGTCATCGGCCTGCAGGTCTTTCTGCACGACGGTGCCGAGTTCAAGGGTGACAACGGGCTCGACTTCACCGGTCTCATCCTCGGGCCCAAGGCGAAGAAGGTCGAGCTCAAGAACGACACCCTCTTCCACGGGGCGATCGTCACCTCCGGCGAGGTCAAGATAAAGAAGGGCACGCAGATAACCTACACCGCGGCGGATCAGGCCGCGGTGAACGCCATCAGCACCTGCCGTCCCGATCACTTCTCGATCGCTCACGACGGCACCGGGGTCACATGCGACGAGGAGCCGATCACGATCGCGGTTCACCTGAACGACCACAGCGTCCTGCCGGTCTACACCGGCGCGATCACGCTGTCGACGAGCACCGGAAACGGCGACTGGTCGGTGATCACCGGCAGCGGCGTGCTCGACAACGGTGCGGCGAACGACGGTATCGCCAGCTACTTCTTTGCCCTGGCCGACGCCGGGCAGGTCGTGCTCGGCCTGAGGGATACGGTGGTCGAGACGACGAGCATCGATATCGTCGACGGCGGGTACGTCGAGGATCCCACCGAGGATCCCAGCCTGAGCTTTGCCCAGACCGGCTTCGTCTTCCTCGCCGACGGGGTCAAGAGTGCGCTCGGGATTCAGATCGCCGGCAAAGCGTCGAACATTTCTCCGGGAGCGCAGCTTCTCGAGCTCCAGGCGGTTCGCACCAGCGACGACACCGGGGCGTGCGAGGCGGCGCTGGTCGGCCCGAACACGGTCGACCTCGCCTTCGAGTGCGAGGATCCGATCGCTTGCAGCGCGCGACCGGTGAGCATCAACGGGGTCCCGATTGCCGGCAACGATTTCGGGTCGCTCGCGAGCTTCACCGGTGTCGATCTGGACTTCGGCGACACCACCGATTCGACCGCAACGTTTGTGCTCGACTATCTGGACGCCGGAAGAATTCAGCTGCACGCCCGCTTCGACTTGCCGCTCGGCGATGGCTCGCCGTCGGGCAACCTGATGGTGGGGTCCAGCAATGAGTTCGTGGTGCGCCCCTTTGGCTTCGACCTCGACTTCAGCGACGACCGGGCGAACAACGGCACCACCGGCCCTTCCTTTGCCGCCGACGACGCGGGCAGCCGCTTCGTAAAGGCGGGCGAAAACTTCGACACCACCGTGACCGCGGTGCTGTGGGAGGCGTCGGACGATGCAAACGCCGATGGGCGACCCGACGCAGGGGCGAACCTCGGCGACAATGCGCCGACCCCCAACTTCGGCCAGGAGACGAGCCCCGCCACCGTCGAGGTCGCCCGGAGTCTATTCGCCCCCGCGGCCGGAAGCCCGGGAACGCTCAGTGGGGGCTCGGCCCTCGGCGGCTTCAGTGCGGGCGCGCGGACCGCGACCCTGTCGTGGGATGAGGTCGGAATCATCGACCTCGACGCAATCCACGTCAGTTATCTCGGGACCGGCGTCGACGTCACCGGCGTCGTCGGTAATGTCGGTCGCTTCTATCCCGCACGGTTCACGGTGAGCGACAACGGCCCTGATTTTCGGGATGGGCCAGATGCGAGCTGGACCTGCCCGTTCACCTATCTCGAACAGCGCTTCACCTTTCTCACCGACCCGATCATCACGCTGGCGGCCGAGAACCTGGCCGGCGGCACGGTCCTGAACTACGGCGGCAACGCAACCGCGGAGGACTTCTGGAAGTTCGATGCGGCTCCGTTCCTCGCCAATCGGGACTACGCGGATACGTCCGGGGCAACCGCGGTGCTCGACCAGATTACCTTGACCGGTACCGTGACCCTGAGCGGTGACGCGGACTATGCCGACGGTCTCGGCGACTTGACCATCAGCGGCGATCAGTTTGCCTACCTGCGCGACCCGCTGCCGGAGACACCGTTCTCGGCGCGCGCGACCCTGACCGTCCCCGCCGGCGACCTGATCGACACCGATGGGGTTTGCTTCACGAGCGTCGCCACCAGCTGCAACCTGAACGACGGGGACACCGGCGACGATTACGTCACCGCGGACATTCCGGGTCCGCCCGGCAGCGAGCTTCGATTCGGCCGGCTCGTGATCGAGAACGCGTTCGGGTCCGAGACCGCCGATCAGACCGTGCCACTTCGAGCCGAGTACTACGACGGCGTTGCCTTCGTGACTCATCTCGATGACGATTGCACCGCCCTGCTTCTCGGCCCCGATGTCAATCTGTTCAATCCGCCGAGCGGCCCGCAGGACGGCGACCAGCCGATGACGATCGGGGCGGGGACGACGAGCGTGGTCTCCGGCGATCCGGCGCTCGCGGGCGGCGTGTCGGGGCTCGTGTTCGGCGCGCCGGGAGCAGGCAACACGGGCTACGTGGACATCGAGATTGACCTGAGCACCGCCGGCCTCGACTGGCTCCGCTATGACTGGGACGGAGACGGCGCCCACGATGACCATCCGATCGGGCGCGTGAGCTTCGGCATCTATCAAGGGCCGAGCCAGATCATCTATCGCCGCGAGCCCTGGAACTGACTCGGCGCACCTGCGGCCGGGACGCGAGCCCCGCAAGGCCGTCGATCGGCGCCGGATGAGCTGCGGCGTCAACGCCTCGGATCGATGCGCCCCCCCCGAGTGACGCCCTCGGGCCGGATCGCTATCATGACGGCGATGCCGCCGGCGGGCGGCGGAGGGTCACCGGTTGTGAGCATCGATCGTACCGCCCCCCCGGCTCTTCCGGTCGCTATCCGCGAGCAGCTCGCCGCGGCGCGGCGCCCTCGCGACACCGCCAGCACCCTGCCGCCGGCTTTCTACACCGACTCCGCGCTCTTCGAGCTCGAGCGCTCTGCGGTGTTTCACCGCTCGTGGATCGGAATCGGGCGTAGCGACCGCTGGACCAAGATCGGCGATTACTCGGCCCTCGATGTTGCCGGCGTTCCGACCATCGTGCTGCGCGACGAGGGCGGGGTCCTGCGCGCCTTCGCCAACAGCTGCCGGCACCGTGGCACCCAGCTGCTGACCGGCGACGGATGCACCCGCATCATCACCTGCCCCTTCCACTCCTGGGGCTACGGCCTGGACGGGAGCCTGCGCGGCGCGCCGCACATGGATCGGACCCGCGACTTTGACCGCGCGGCCCACGCCCTGCGGCCGTTTCGCACCGGCGAGCGCGACGGCTTCGCGTTCCTGGCGATGGAACCCGATACCCTCTCGCTCGACGAGTGGTTGGGTGACTTCTCGCAAGTGCACGCGCCGTGGTCGCTCGGCGAGCTCAAATCCACACGACGGCACGAGTTCGAGGTGGCCTGCAACTGGAAAGCCTTCATCGAGGTTTTCAACGAGTACTACCATCTGCAGTACGTTCACCCGAGCACCATCCGGGGCCTCTATGGCGATCCCGATGATGTCGACGAAGTGAGCGGCAGCTACGCGACCCAGTTCGGGGTCACCCACGGCAGCGCCGGCCTGCTCGCCGCGACCCAGGGCAAGACCCTGCCGCTCATTCCCGGTCTAAAGGGCCGCAACCGACAGGGAACTCGCTACACCTGGGTCTATCCCAACCTGACCTTTGCCGCGAGCTCCGAGATGGTGTGGTCGTACGACGTCTTCCCCGTCTCGCCCGAGCGCAGCCGGGTAGGCATGACGGTGTGCTTCCACCCCAGGTCGATTCAAAGCGACGGTTTCGAGGCACGGATGCGGCACTACTGTGAGCGCCTGGACACGGTGCTGGCCGAAGATCTACCCGTCCTGGAGCGCCAGCAGCGGGGGCTCACCTCGCCTTACGCGACGCCGGGTCGCTTCTCATGGCTGGAGCCGAGCGTCGCCAGCTTTGCCGCCTGGTACGCCCGCATCATGGACCCGCCCCCCGGCTAGCCGCGCTCCCGGCGACGCCGCAGCGGACCGCGGCCTACCGGCCGGCGTGAGATCGATGCGGAGTCCCGCGTGCGGGTTCAGGCATGACATAATCTGACTTGATCCACCGCCGTGACGCAGTCCTGGGGACGTACTCATGCGCAAGTATCTCGACATCGATCTCGAAACCCGGTCCGTCGCCGTCGGCGAGGTCGCCGGCGAGACGCTCGTCAACGCCGGCCGGCACTTCATCGCCAAGACGCTTCTCGAGAGCGGCGTCGCCGCGGTCGATCCGCTCTCGGGTGACAACCCGCTGATCTTCTCGGCCGGCCCGTTCGCCGGCACCAACTTCTCCAACGCGAATCGAACCAGCGTCGGCTGCAAGAGCCCGTTGACCGGCGGCATCAAGGAAGCCAACGCCGGCGGAACCTTCGGCGTTGCCATGGGACAGCTGCACATCGCCGGGATCACGCTGCACGGGGCTTCGCCGGACTGGACCCTCATCCACATCGCCAAGGACGGTGCCGTCACCTTCGAATCGGCTCAAGACTACCTCGGTCTCGGAAACTTCGAAGCCGCCAAACGCCTGCACGAGCGATTCGGCAACAAGGTGAGCATCGCCCTCACCGGGCCGGTCGGCGAGTATCAGGGCCTGCTCGCCGGTATCGCCATCAGCGATTCCGATCGCCGCCCGAGCCGCCTCGCGGCGCGGGGCGGCGTAGGTGCGGTCATGGGCGTGAAGAAGGTCAAGGCCATCGTCGCCGAGCTCGATCGCATGCCGGTGCTGCACGATCGCAAGAAGGTCATGTCGGCCGTCAAGGAGTACGGCAAGTTGCTTCGCGCCGACGAGCTTGTCGATGTCTACAAGAAGGTCGGCACCGCCAGCATGGCGGACTTCACCAATTACATCGGCGGGTTACCGGTGCGCAATTTCAGCTCCGGGCAGCTGGTTGGCACCGAGGAACGGCTGAAGATGGGCGGCGACTACATCCGTGAGCTCACCCTCGAACGCGGCGGCACCACGGCGCATGCGTGCATGCCGGGGTGCATGATCGAGTGCAGCAATGTTTATGCCGACGCCGAGGGTCGGGAGATCGTCTCCCCGGTCGAATACGAGACCATTGGCCTCATGGGCACCAACTGCGGCCTCTCCGACCCCGACGACCTCGCCCGCGTCAATGCCGTTGCGAACGACCTCGGCATCGACAGCATCGAGGCCGGCGCAACGCTCGGCGTGCTGATGGAGGCCGGGCTCGCCGAGTTCGGGGACGTCAACTTCATGCTTGAGGCGCTGGAAGAGATCCGCAACGGCACCGAGCGAGGCCGCCTCTATGCCCAGGGCACCGCACGGGTCGGAAGACACTTCGGCGTCCAGCGCGTTCCCGTCATCAAGCAGCAGGCGATCAGCGCCTACGACCCGCGCGTGATCGAGGTCACGGGCATCACGATGATGGTGACGGCACAGGGCGCGGATCACACCGCCGGCAACGTGCCGCGCCTGCAGACCGTTGACAAGACCACCGACGAGATCGTGGATGCGAGCATGGAGGCGCAGGTGCTCATGGCCGCCGCCGATTCGCTCGGGTTGTGCATCTTCGGGCGCAGCGTGACCAACACGCATCTCGATATGATCGCCGCCGCGATAAACCATGCGGTCGACACCGACCTCGACGCCGGGTTCTTCGAATCGCTCGGGCGCGAGACGCTGAAGCTCGAGGCCGAGTTCAACCGGGCGGCGGGATTCACCATCGAGGACGACGAGCTGCCCGCGTTCTTCTACGACGAGCCGCTGCCGCCCTCGGACAAGGCGGCGCGTTTTCACGCGCGCGAGGTCCGGCAGAGCATCGATCGCTGGTGGGCGAAGCACGGCTGAGCGTCGCCGCACTCGTCGGTACGCTCTGCGCTGCGAGAGACCAGCCACGCGGAGTTCCGGGGAGACGAATGAGGACAACACAGGAGCCCATGTACGATGGTCAGATTGAGCACGCTCGACGAAGACGAACGGGCATCCCTAGAGCAGCTCACGTGCCCCGTCTATCCGGACCGGCCATGGGTGTCGGGCCCACCGCTCGGCGAACGGCGCATCGCCATGGTCTCCACTGCCGGGCTGATGCTGCGCGGCGAGCGCCCGGTGCCCGCCGCCGACAATCGTTATCGGCGCATCCCCGATGACGCCCCCGCCGGTGACATCCTCATGGCGCACGTCTCGCTCGGCTTCGACCGCACCGGCTTCGAGCAGGACCTGAACGTCGTCCTTCCTCGCGAGCGGCTCCACGAGCTCGCCGACGTCGGTGAGATCGGATCGGTTGCCGCGACGCATTACTCCTTCATGGGCGCGACCTCGCCCGAGGAGATGGAGCCCTACGCGAGGCGGCTCGCCGGCGAGCTGAGGGCGGATCGAGTCGACGGTTTGCTGCTGATCCCGGTCTGACCCTGGTGCACGCGCGCCGTGAGCGGGCTTGGCCACTACTTCGAGGACGAAGGGATTGCGACCACGCTGATCGCGCTCGTGCGCCTGCACGCGGAAGCGACCAGACCGCCGCGCGCGCTGTGGGTGCCGTTCGAGCTCGGTCGTCCGCTGGGAGAGCCCAACGATCCGAGCTTCCAGCGCCACGTGGTGCGGGCTGCCCTCCGGCTGCTGGAGCGCGCCGACGGCCCGACCATTCTCGAGGACTATCCCCGCGATGCGCCGGGTGAGGCGCCGGATCCCGGCTGGGTCTGTCCGGTCAGATTGGAAGGAAACGATCTCGCGAGCGAGGTGAGCGCGGTCCAGCCCGCCCACGACCGTGCCGTCGAGAAGCTCGGCCGCACCACCGTCGGGGTGAGTGGCATACCGATCGAGGCGGCCGCTGCCTATCTCGAGGCCTACGACAGCGCGACGCCGCAACCGAACCCGAGAAAGGACATCCACGACGTGCTCATGCTGCGTTTCGCGGCCGATGACCTCAAGGCGTTTTACCTGGAAGCGGCCGCCTCGGGCCCGGGGCGGCCCTCGAGCCGTCAGCTCCAGGATTGGTTCTGGATCAACACGAGAGCAGCCGCGGTGCTGCAATCACTGCGATTGAACAGCCTCGCGAGCGACGATGCCACCCGCAAGGACGTGGGTAGCCACGCCCTCGTCCCGGAACCCTATGCCAGGTGAGGGGCGGTGGGCTCGGTGGGGGAACTACGCGGGCCGCGGCGCACGCGGAACTGGATCCGCTTCGGCAACGTGGCGCCGAGGCGGGAACGCATTCTGGCGGATGAGGCCTCGAGATCGGAGACGCGGATGCCGGCCGATCGGTGGCGACTGGCGCCTGCGCCGGATGTGCCTGGGACGCTCGTCCGGGCGGGAAGTCCGCTATTGCTCCGCCGTTACCGGGTCGATCATTCTCGCGACCTCCGTCACCAGATTGGCGGGGAATCCACTTCGTTCCGCGTGCTCATGAATCAGTGCCTCATTGTCGGCAAGGTAGATGCAGAACGTCTTGTCTCCCGCGACGTAGCTGTGTTCCCACTGAATGTTCTTCTTTTCAGCTCGCATATCGGCGAGCACGCCGTTGGATTTTTCGGCCGCGGTGCGCAGCGCGTCGCGTTCGGCCTGACCAATCTCCGGAATATCTCTCTCTATCACGAACCTCCGCATCGGTCGCTCCTCCGATTCAAGAGTGAAGTCAAACTTCGGGCGACGCCGTGATGCGTCGCAAGCGGCGTATGGTTGTCGCCCAGAACGCCGAGGCGCCGCTCCCGTGCAACACGCTCGCGACGAGGCTTTTGCCCGCTTGCAGCTTCTCCTCAAAGCCGCCAATCGTGGCGCAGCTAGTATGCGCCCCCACGCGCGGTGCGCGCAAATTCAACGACGGTCCGAACCGACAATGCGTCCCGGCGGCGCGATTGCTAGAGCACCTTCTTGAATATGGATACCTCGGAAACAAGATACGGTCCTTTTTCCATAAACTTCCAGCCGCGACGGCGAAGAGCCGACTCGGGCGTGCCGGACCCTTCTCCCGTCCCGACGTAGATGCGCCGGAATCCGAGCTGGCTCGCCTTTTCCTCGACCGATGCAATCAGATGCTCGCCAATCCCGCGATGCCGATACGTCGGAACCACCATCAACGCTGCGAGCCACGGCGTCAGGTGCGCATGCGTCGATACCGATTCCGCCTTCAATGCGGCCGTCCCGCAGACCTTGCCATCGAGCACCGCGACCAGCCCGATGGGCAGCTCGTCCCGATTGCAGCAGCCCCGGAGATCCTCGTGCGCGTTCCCGGGACCATCCGGACCGTAGTACGGCGCCCATTCGCGCTCGAACCACACCTCGAGAGACGAAATCGCCTCCGCGTGATCGGCCAGAAGATCAATTCGAAGTGACGCAGTCACTCTCTCTCTGGCGCGCCGTTCACCACGACCAGGGAACAAGAGCGGGCGTCGGATCTGGCCAACGGCTCAGCGCCCCTGGGGCCTAAGGTCCAAGCCCTCTGCGCGCGAGAGGGGGGGTCGCGCCCGGAGGTCGGGCATACGGGGTTGCCGCGACGCCGTCTCCATCATCTTGACGCGCCTCCAGCACCCGCCCTCGCACCGGCCGAGGCGCCGGCGCGTTTGCCGAATACGGACCCGGACATCAGCCCGGTGCCGCCGGGGTAGTTGCCATAGAACAGTCCGCCTACCAGCTCGCCGGCCGCGTAGAGACCGGCGATTGGCTCGAGGTCGTTGTCGAGCACCCGGGCGTGCACATCGATCCGAAGACCCCCGAAGGTGAAGGTCACGCCGCAGGTCACGGCGAAGGCCTCGAACGGCGCTTCGTCGATCGGGTTCGCCCAGTTCGATTTGGGCACCGCCAGGCCCACGGTGCACCGCCCATCCTTGATGTTGGGGTTGAATGGCCGGTCCGTGCGCACCGCCGCGTTGAAGGCGTGGATCGTTGCCAGCGCCCGCTCAGCGTCGACGTCGTCGAGCTTGGCCACCAGCGCCTCGAGGGTGGTCGCCGAGACCTTCGTCACCTGGCGGATGCGGTACTCGTCGCGCTGCAAGTGAGACACCTTCGAGTCGAAGATCTGCCACGCGAACTGGCCCGGCTGGTGCAGGATTTCCGCCCCATACTTTGCATAGGTGTAGTTGCGAAAATCCGCCCCCTCATCGACGAAGCGCTCGCCCCTCGCGTTGAGCATGATCGAGAATGGGTAAGAATGCTTCTGGAACGCATCGCCCACTGCGAGGTCACCGAACTCGGGCGCGTTGCGGTCCCAGCCAACCGCATGACAGCCCGACCAGTGCCCGAAAGGCGCGGCGTCGATCTCCAATGCCATCCGGATGCCGTCGCCGGTGTTGAATCGGGTGCCGCGTACCCGGGCGAGGTCCCACCCGGGACCGAGGTAACGAGCCCGCCACTCGCGGTTCGCCTCGAACCCGCCCGACGCGAGGACCACCGCGCGGCTGCGCACCTCGCGCAGCCGACCACGGTGCTTGACTCGGACCCCGTCCACACCCCGCTCGGCCGCGAGCAGCGACATCGCCCGCGCGCCGTAGCCGATTCGAATGCCGGCCCTGCGCGCCGCCTCGGTCAGCCCGTCGACGAGCCCCGGACCCCCGCCGCAGGCCTCGATGGTGAGACCGCCCCAGAACGTGAACCGGCCATCGACGTTGAACGCCTGCCGGCCCCAGATCGGCTGGAACCTGACTCCCTTGCCACGCAGCCAGCGAAGCGTTTCGCGGCTCTCGCCCACGAGCGTCTCGACCAGGTCGGGATCGCAGCGGTACTCGGTGATGCGGCCCATGTCATCGAAGAACTGGTCCTTCGTGTAGGTGCCAAAATCGGTCTGCCCGATCTCCGTCTCGGTAAGGTCGGGCATCAGCCGGCGCAGGTCCTCGACCCCGTCATAGACGCAGCGAAATGCACCGGCGGTGAAGCGACTATTGCCACCGGCCTCTTCGACCGGCGCGCGCTCGAGCAGCAGCACCTCGGCGCCCGCCTCGCGTGCGGCGAGCGCTGCACACAGGGCCGCATTGCCGCCGCCAACCACCACCACATCGGTGGCCCCAACCAGATCCGACTCATCTGCCATGTAACCGCTCGCCGCTTAGTGCTGGTGGATAATGTGTCCCGAAAGCGTATAGGTGACGCGCCTCGCGGGTCCAGTGGGGAGATGCTTCTCGACGACCTCGTCAATGGTCCCGGACTGCCGAGAGCAGGCCACCGCGGCGCGCTCGACAACGCCGGCACATTCCAGGACCATTGTGGCGACCGACGCTGCCTTCGAAACGGGGGAAATGATGAACAAGATGTCCGAGCTGGTGAGCGGGATGACGCTCGCGCTCTCGCTGCTCGCCGCGGCGGGCGCAGAGGCCACGGCGGAGCCGGAGATCCTGCCCTGGGCGGCACTCGAGGCCCCGATCGCTCCCCACCTGACACCGGGCGCCTGGACGCTTGTCATGTTCTGGTCGGTGACCTGCGGGATCTGTGCCGCGGAGACCCCGGCGCTCAACGACTTCTACGAGCAGGAACGAGAGCGCGGCGTGCATCTCCTCGGTGTCTCGATCGACGGCGCCGGTAGGCACGCCGAAGTTGCACGCTGGATGAAGCACCACCAGATGGGGTTTCCCAGTCTGCTCGGAGAGCTGTCAGGGATCGGCGCCTATTTCGCGGCCGCCGCGGGGGAGCCGTTCCGGGGCACGCCGACCTTCATGATCTTCGACCCCAGAGGACAACTGGTGGGCCTGAACGCGGGGCCGGTACGCATCCAGGCCGTGAGAGATTTCATCGCCCGCAAGCAGCGGGGCGACTGAGTCCCCCGCCTCGAATCGGCGCTTCGTCGGCCGTCGACGGATCAGTCGCCGGCCCAGGAAAGATCGGGGTGAGCCTGGTGCCAGTCGGTGGCCTGCTCGAACGCATACGCCACCCGGAGCGCCATCGCCTCGTCGTAGGGCTTTGCGTAAATCATCAATCCGATCGGCAGGCCCTCGGAGGACAATCCGCACGGGACGGAAATCGAGCACAGCCTCAGCAGATTTCCCACCGACGTATTGCGGACATAGATTTCTGCGTATCTCGCGATCTGGGCCCGGTCGTGCGCGATCTCCTCGACTGGGACCGCCGGCATCGGCACGGTCGGCACGAGCACCGCGTCGACGGTGCCCATCCGTTCCGCGAGACTTCGCTGCAGCTCGGTCAGCCGCCGCAGCATACGATAGTAATCCACCGCGGTGACGTGCTTGCCGTGCATCGCCGAGCGCGCCATCGGGTCGAGCTCCTCGCCGTGTTGGTCGAACAAGGCCTGATGGCACGCGTAGCCCTCGGCACTGATGCATCGCCACGGCTCCGGGTCGAGCTCGAGCACCGAGCGCACCTCCGGTAGGTCGATACTGCTCAACCTTGCCCCGAGAGCGCCGAACACTTCACCGGCGGCGCGCACGGCCAGCTCGATATCGGGGTGAACGTTCTCGAAGAGCACGCCTTCGGCAAACGCGATCATCAAGCCCTCGACCCCTTGCTTGAGACTGCTCAGCGGGTCGTGTCTCGGCAGATGCATGGTGGTCTCATCCCTCGCGTCGGGACCGTGAATGGCGTCATAGACCAACGCGGCATCCTCGACCGAGCGGGTGAGGGGACCGACCGAGTCCAGCGTCGTCGATTCCGGAAAGACGCCGTGCCGACTGACCCGTCCGACCGTCGTCTTCAGACCGACGACACCGCAGTGCGCAGCCGGGGCGCGAACCGAGCCGCCGGTGTCGGTGCCAAGGGCCATCGGGGCCATCCCGGCCGCGACACAAACCCCGGATCCACAGCTCGAGCCCCCCGGCACGTGCGCCACACGGTGCCAGGGATTGTGCGGTGTGCCCTGATCGAAGTTGAGCCCGATGATGTCGGCGGCGAGCTGGCAGGTAATCGTCTTGCCGAGCAAGATCATCCCGGCCTTCGCGAGCCGATCGACCACGGTGCAGTCCTGCCGAGCGATGTTGTCCCGAAGAACACGGGTTCCGGCGGTGGTGGCGACCGACTCGACGTTGAACAGGTCCTTTGCGGCGTAGGGGATTCCGTGCAGCGGACCGAGCCGATTCCCGGCCTTGATCGATACTTGCGCGGCACGGGCCTCGCGCAGCGCCCGCTCGCGCGTCATCTCGATGAAGGCCCCGAGCGCAGGGTTCAGCGAATCAATGCGTTCAAGCGATGACTCGACAAGCTCGACCGGTCCCACATCGCCCGCTTCCAGGGCGCCGGCAAGCGCCGTGATGGTGGCATAGGCGTCCATACACGAGAGGCCTCATGGCAACGATAGCGACTCTTGCGGACCGGATTCGGCACCTAGAATCACGTCCCGCAGGCTCGCAATCGTATCAACTATCGCCAGCGCTTCCACGGCCGTCGGTCCTGCCCCGAGTCTCCACCGCGTGGCCCGGAACGTGGATCGGGTGTCCTCGCCAACGTGAATTACCTATTCTCTCGCCCTACCCCTTCGCGCGTACCCGTCGGCGCTCCGAGACCTGCAAAGGTGAATCGAATGCACGAGCCTAATCCCGAGACGACGATCGAGGTCCCCGGCTACGAGGGCCGAGCGCTTCACGTGGCAAACGGTGCCGTGATTCGAGTGACCGACTTGCGCGGCACCCAGATTGGAGATGTGTTCGCCCTGTCGAGCGACGACCCCGCCGAGTATCTCAGTCCCGCCGAGACACGATCGGTCACGTGGAAACTGTTCCCTGGCGTCGGCGAGTGCTTCTACACCAATCGGCGGCGCTCCATACTGAGGTTTGTCGAGGACCGGTCTCCCGGCATTCACGACATGCTGTTCTCACCGTGTGACCAGCCGATGTTCGAGGAGCTGGGTTGCGTCGGACCCCACCGGAACTGCCGCGACAACTTCCTCGAGGCGCTCGCCGCGCTCGGCGTGCACGCCGACGTGGTGCCCGACCCGGTTAACCTCTTTCAGAACACCCCCATCGGCGCGAACGGCCTGCTCGCGTCGGAGGTGGCCCCGACCCGGCCCGGAGACTTCGTCTGCTTTCGGGCCGAGATGGATCTGATCTTCGTTCTGACTGCGTGCTCCGTGGATATCGGACTTAATCAGCCAAACGGCGGCGAGTCGACGCCACTGCAGATCGAGATACTCGACCGGACCTGCCGGTCGGAGAAATTCCCGTCGATGGAACGTCAGGCGCCTTCGTAAGCACGCTGCAAGGCGACCAAATCAAGCTTCGTCATCTTCATCATGGCGGAGAAGGCACGCTGCGAGGCGGCTTTGTCTGACGTGTTCAAGAGATCGAGAAACGGCCGCGGCACAATCTGCCACGAAACACCGTATCTGTCCGTCAGCCAGCCGCACTGGCCCTCCTGTCCACCTACGGAGAGCTCATGCCACAGGGTATCCACCTCTTCCTGCGTATCGCAGTAGGCCACGAGCGAGACGGCCGGTGAGAACTTGAAGCGCGGACCACCGTTGAGCGCCACGTACTCTGCTCCATCGAGGGTGAACCGAATGGTCAGCACGAAGCCCGCGGGACGCGGGGCGCCTTCAAGGTAGTATTTCGTGTCGAGGATGCGCGAGTTCGGAAAGAGGCTCGTGTAGAAGGCGACCGCCGCTCGCGCCTGGTCGTCGAACCGAAGGCATGTGCTGCCCGTTTGCATGGGCAGAGGCTCCCTGTGAGGCGGTGGATTGTTGCAGGATGCTTGACGACCAAGCTCAGCGCCGGACAAGCCCCGCCGCGGATCGCCCCCCGGCTGCGGCACCGCCGACGGCCGAGTTCTCTGATAACAGCTTGACCATGAAGGCCGAGCTGGAAGGGCACAAAGCAGAGAATTCCTCCGTTTGGCGGATTGCGTCGGGGGCCCGTTGACGATCAATCCGGCGATAGCCGAGCTTCTCAAAAAAATCGGCCGCGGTGGTTGTCAGGAGATAGATTTCGGCGGCCCCCCGGGACTGAGCATGACGCTCGGCATGGTAAAGTAGCGCTTTCCCATAGCCACCGCCGCGGCGGTTCACCGAAACCGCGAGCGAGCGAAGAAGCGCTACACTCCCGTGGATCTCGAGCCCGACGACCCCCTCAAGCGCTTCAACCGAACCGCATCCAAAGAAATCCTCGAGATGCTCCGGAGAGAGGTCAGACATCGGCAGGCTCGATTCTGCCAACAGCTGCTTGACCTGTGACGCGGGCGGTTTGCGATAGATTTTCAGTGCGCTGCTCATTCCCAACCGTAAGCCTGGTTTCGTCAGCAGTCAACGCATGAAAGCGCCCGCTCATCCTCCATGCGATGAAACCAGGAGCCGCTTGAGGAATTGCTAGGCATGCCCGCGCGCGTATTCAATCGCATCGCCCGGACCTACGACCACGATTGGGCGGGCCTGTATGCGCAGTCGCGAAAGACCAGCGCCGAACAGGTACTGCGCGCGGCCGGAGGCAAGCGGTCCATCGGTAGTGCACTGGATCTCGCCGTTGGCACCGGCAGCTTCTATGAGGACCTGGCCCCGGATCTCAAAATCGAAAGGCGATACGGGCTGGATATCTCCGCGGGAATGCTGGAAGTCGCGCAGTCTAAGCTCGATGGCGATGTATGCCTCATCCGCGACAGCGCTTTGAATGCCGAGGCGCATGTCCCGCCCGCCTCGCAGGATCTCGTCCTGTGCCATTACCTGTTCAGCTATGTCGATCCGGCTGAGGTTCTGCCTGTCGCCCATCGGTTGCTGAAACCCGGCGGGTTGCTGTCGCTTGCGACCTCGACCCGGCGCTCACTGCAGGAGCTGCACCGCGGACGATTTCAACGTACCGGCCGACTACTGGGCGTGCAACGCGCGCTCGAACGGGCGTTCACTCCGGCCGATCACCCGGGTGCCGTGGGGGCGCTCGAACGACACGGCTTCGAAATCGTGGATTCGGTGTTGAAGCGCCAGCCGGTCGTGTTCCGGAGCTTCGCCGACGTCAGAGCCTGGGGGCTCGACTCGGGCTGGGCCGCGGGGTATCTGGACGGGCGGCTCGGCTGGCGGGTGCACGCTGCCCGCCTGGCGTTTGCCGCGGTCGAGGCGCTGATGGGGGATCTTTATCCGGCGCACGCAACGAGTGAAGTATCGATCGTTCTCGCCCGGGCGGTTGTTGGAAAAGCCGAATTTGGCGTTGACCGCGCGAGGGAACGATTCCCCCAGACTCTCACCGCAGATGTCGGATCGGCTGCCGGCGAGCACCGTCGGTGAAAAGGGTTTACACCAAGACCGATGGAAGGTACGTGGACCCAAACGCAGGACCCAACCGAATCAGCTCTTCTTCGACACAATCAATCAGGGTGACCGAGAAGCCTCTTGAGTGCATCGAAACTCCCGAACTCACGATCCTGCGAGTACGGGAGGCAATCGCAAGCGCTTGATTTCATTGGTGGCTACGGGTGGACTTGAACCACCGACACCGGCATTATGAGTGCCGTGCTCTAACCAGCTGAGCTACGTAGCCACGGGGGCCGAACGATACTAAGGTGCCGGTAGGCTTTCAAGCGAACCGGTACCGGACGAGGGGCATTCTAGCAGCACCGGAGGCGGATGCCCCGTGCGGTTACGCCGCCTCGCCGGCAGACCGGTCCCCACCCGAACGCTCGGTGTGAGGAGCGGGTAAATCTCTCGATCGAGAGCGACCGCGATCGCCTGGCCGGGGCTGCTGCCACCACTGGTGAGTTCGGTCCAACCCCGCCTCGAGGCAGCCTGCTGGCAGCCAATCGAAACGACGCGCTGCACGCCGGTGCCCCGCGCGATGGGGTCAGACGTTGAATCGAAAATGAATGACGTCCCCGTCCTTGACCACGTACTCCTTGCCCTCGGAACGGAGCCGGCCCGCCTCCTTCGCGCCGGCCTCACCGCCGAAACGCACGAAGTCGTCGTAGCTCGCAATCTCGGCCCGGATGAAGCCGCGTGCGAAGTCGGTGTGGATCTTCGCCGCCGCCTCGACCGCGGTGGCGCCGAGGGGGATCGTCCAGGCCCGCGCCTCGGTCGGGCCGGCGGTGAAGAAGGTGTGGAGCCCCAGCAACTCGTGGCCCGCCCGGATGACGCGGTTCAGACCCGGCTCCTCGAGCCCCAGATCGGCCAGGAACTCGTGGCGCTCTTCGGCGTCGAGCGCCACCAGCTCCGCCTCGATCGCGGCGCAAACCGCCACCATCGCCGCGCCCTCAGCCTCGGCGAGAGCGGCGAGAGCGGCAACGTGGGGGCTGTTCTCCAGTCCATCCTCTGAGACGTTGGCAATGTAGAGCACCGGCTTCGTGGTGAGCAGGTGCAGCGACCGCAATCCGCTCGCCCCCTCCTCGGAGCGTTCGAGCGAGCGCGCCGGTTGACCTTCCGCCAGTCGAGCCTCGAGGCGCTCGAGCAACGCAAGCTGTGCCCGGGCTGCCTTCTCGCCTGATTTCGCCGCTTTGCCGGCCCGCTCGCGCATCCGCTCGACCGTCTCGAGGTCCGCGAGCATGAGCTCGGTGTTGATGACCTCGATGTCATCAAGCGGCGAGACGTGGCCCGCCACGTGAACGACGTCCGAATCCTCGAAGCAGCGCACGACGTGGGCGATCGCCTGGGTCTCGCGGATGTTTGCGAGAAACCGATTGCCGAGGCCTTCTCCCTTGGAGGCCCCGGCAACAAGCCCCGCGATGTCGACAAACTCCATGGTGGTCGGAACGACCTTCGCCGACTTGGCGAGAAGCGCGATCTCATCCAGGCGAGGGTCGGGCACCGGCACCATGCCGACGTTGGGCTCGATGGTGCAAAACGGGTAATTCTCGGCCGCCACCCGGGTGTTGGTAAGGGCGTTGTACAGGGTCGACTTGCCCACGTTGGGAAGGCCGACGATGCCGCATTTAAAGCCCAATGATAAAGCCCACTGATTGCTACCCTACGAGACAAGTCGCTTGAAACGAAAATACGGCGGGCGAAGCGCGGTGCGAGCTCAACCGCGGCAAACCGATGTATACCCTCGTGGCGTACTCAAATAGACCCGGGCCACCCGGCCGTGATCGCCGCGCGCCGCGTGATCACCACTCACCGCCCGACCCTAATCGGTTTCCGGCTCCTCCGGCTCGTCCTCGTCGGAACGGCGACGTCGGCGGTGCAGCACGTTCATCACTGCGGGAAATTCTCCGCCGAGGATCTGCCCCATCACCTTCATCAGCTCATCGAACCCGGCCTCGATCGCCCGCCCCTCGTCCGCGGTGGCCACCCCGAGGACGTAGTCGTGCACGTCATCCTTGTGTCCGGGGTGACCGACGCCGATACGAAGGCGCACGAAATCGGCGCTCCCGAGCCCCGAGATGATGTCGCGCAGCCCGTTGTGGCCCGCGTGCCCGCCCCCCTCCTTGAGCCTCACCGTGCCGGGCGGCAGGTCAACCTCGTCGTGCACCACCAGGATCGTCTCGGGCGGGAGGCGATAGAAGCGGGCGAGGGCTGCCACTGCCTGGCCGCTTCGATTCATGAAGGTCTGGGGCTTGAATACCCTGAGTCGCTCGCCCTCGAGGCGCAGCTCGCACGCCTCGGCGAAGAACTTGGACTCCGGGCGGAAGACCGCGCCAGCCTCGCGCGCGATCCGCTCCACGAACCAGAAGCCGACATTGTGGCGGGTGCGCGCATAGCGCGGGCCCGGGTTCCCAAGGCCCACCATCGCCTGAATGCGCGCAGCCACCTCGCGTCGTGACCGGGTGATCGGCGCGCGCTAGGACTCCTTCGGCTCCTCTTCCCCCGCCTCGACGAGCTTGGTGATCTCCTCGCCGAGCTCGACGCCTTCCTCGGCCTCTTCCGCCTCGGCTTCTTCTTCCTCCTCGATGACCCGCGGCATCTGGACGCTCACAAGGGCGCTGTCGAATTCCTCGCCGTGCATCAGGTCAACGAGCTCCACCCCCGGCGGAACCTTCAGCTCGGACAGGTGCACCGTATCGCCGATGTCGATATTCGCAAGGTCCACCTCCAGGTACTCGGGCAGATCCTTTGGCAGGCAGCGAATCTCGACCTCGACCTCGAGGTGGGTCACGATGCCCCCCGCCTTGACCCCCGGGCACGTCTCCTCGTTCATGAAATGAAGCGGCACGTTCATCTGCAGCTCCTTGGTCGCACTCACCCGCTGCAGATCCATGTGCGAGACCACGGACGAGACCGGATCGCGCTGAACATCCTTGAGAACCGCCTGAGTCTGGCTCGCGCCAATCTTCACGTTCAGAATGTGCGAGGAGAACGCCTCGTTCTCGAGGTGCTTCTTTACCTCGTTGGCGTTGAGGGCAAACGGAACCGGCGCACTTTCTCCGCCGTAGAGAATCGCCGGAACCCTGCCGCTGCGGCGCAGGCGCCGGGTCTCGCGCTTACCGAGGTCTGTTCGCGCCTCGCCCACCAGCTCGAATTCGTTCATCTGTTCACTCCACTTCATTGAGTTCGGTTGACCCCGTCGGTCATCGAGGATTCAGTCCATGAAAAGCGAGCCAATCGACTCCTCCCCATGGATGCGGTGAATGCTCTCCGCAATCAGCTCGGCAATGCTGAGCTGGCGAATGCGATTGCACTTCGCCGCACGCGCATCCAGGGGGATGGTATCGGTCACCACCAGCTCATCGAGCTGGGACGCCTCGATGTTGTCGACCGCCGGCCCGGAGAGCACCGGATGGGTGCAATAGGCGACCACCCGCTTGGCTCCGCTGCCTTTCAACGCACCGGCCGCCTGGCAAAGAGTTCCCGCGGTATCGGCCATGTCGTCGATGATGACGCAGGTGCGACCATCCACGTCACCGATGATGTTCATGATCTGAGCCTCGTTCGGCCTCGGTCGGCGTTTGTCGATGATCGCGAGCTCGGCATCGTCGAGACGCTTGGCAAGGGCACGGGCCCGAACCACCCCGCCCACGTCCGGAGACACCACCACAAGGTCGGAGTACTCGTGCTTCCAGACATCGCCGAGCAGCACCGGCGAGGCGTAGATATTGTCCACCGGGATATTGAAGAACCCCTGGATCTGATCGGCGTGCAGATCCATCGTCAATACCCGATGCGCGCCCGCAGCCGAGATCATGTTCGCCACCACCTTGGCCGAGATCGACACCCGGGCGGACCGCGGGCGCCGATCCTGACGCGCGTATCCGAAGTACGGGATCACCGCCGTCACACGCGCGGCCGACGCCCGACACATCGCGTCAATCATGATGAGAAGCTCCATCAGATTCTCATTCGCGGGCCGGCAAGTGGGCTGCAGGATGAAGACATCCTTTCCGCGAACGTTCTCGGTGATCTCCACCATCACCTCGCCGTCGCTGAAACGCCCGACGATCGACTTGCCGAGCGGCAGCTTCAGATACTGCGCCACGCTTTCGGCGAGGGTCCGATTGGCGTTGCCGGTAAACACGATCATCTGGTTGCCGGCGGCCACCGAATCGTTGATGTAACGCTCCGCGGCGTTGAGAGTGCTGTTCACGAACCTGTCGCTCACCGGAAATGCCATCTTTGCCCCGACTCGACTGGCTGGGGTGCCAGGATTCGAACCTGGGATCCGGGGATCAAAACCCCGTGCCTTACCGCTTGGCCACACCCCATCATTGCTGACCTCGAGAAGGTCTCCCGTCAGCTACCCAACGGGGACTCGTTCAAGCCGCGGGCCACGAATCCCCGCCATGGTAGGGGCACACGCTCGAGCCAGGCGCGCGCATCGCGCTCGCACCCCAACGGTGCGAAGAGCCCGGCCCCGGTTCCGGTCATCCGCGCGACGCCGGTCTGCGAAAGCCACCTGAGCGCCTCATCAACCGCCGGGTAGCGACCCCTGACCAGCGCCTCGCAGTCGTTGCGAGTCCGCTCGAGAATAGAGTCGATCTCGGCCCCGCGATGGGTGATTGAAGCAGCTTCACCGAGGCAATCTGTTATTGTCGTGGGGGCCGTATTGCGTGTCAACGTCGCCGCCGCAAACACCTCGGCGGTCGGGACCTCGCAGCCGGGAACGATCACGAGGTACCACGGCACAGCCAGCTCGACCGGGGTGAGGACCTCACCAACTCCTTCCGCCCAGGCCGCCCGTCCGATAACGAACACCGGCACGTCGGCGCCAAGCTCGAGGCCGAGCTCGGCTAGGGCAGGGCGCGGCAGGTCGAGCCCCCAAAGCCGACTGAGGGCAACCAAGGTGGTCGCGCCATCCGAGCTGCCGCCCCCGAGACCGGCCCCCATCGGGATTCGCTTGTGCACCTGGATGTCCGCCCCGAGCCGGGTTCCACTCGCGGCCTGCAGGCACTTCGCGGCGCGCCAGCTGAGATCGCGCTCCGGGTCGACTCCCGGGGTGGCTTCGAGCATCCGGATGTGCCCATCCTCGCGCACGGCGAATTCGAGCTCGTCGCAAAGATCGAGAAACTGGAACAGCGTCTGCAGCTCATGATAGCCGTCCTCGCGCCGCCCGATAATGTGGAGGAAAAGATTGATCTTGGCCGGCGCCGGCCATCGACGACCACGAGCGGGCGCCGCTCCCATCTCGTTAGCGCTCCAGCTCCCAACGGCTCACCAGCACGCTCGCGGTCACTCGGTCGCTCTCAAGCGTCGCCTTGCGCGGCATCGCAAAGCCGTCGACATCGCGGTAGTCTAGGTAGCGCACCTCCCAGCCGTCCTGCACGAACTGAAGCGCACGCCCCGCCACGTCGATGTACACCCGGTCGACCGGAACCCCGGGTTCTATCCGCCCGAGCATCCAGTAGCGCAGGCCCGAAAGCGGCACCCACCAGCCGACATGATCGTAGAGCAGCTGCTCGGGATCGCTCGAGGTGAAGACCTGATTGTCAGCGGTGCGCAGCTCCACCCGATCTCCATCTCCCTCGATCTGGACGCCGCCGCCGCCGAACGGACCGGACAGGCGGATGCGGTAGCTGTCACCTTCCTGCTTCCAGTACAAGGTGGCGGTCCACCCCGCGTCCCCGGTGCGCAGGGCGAGCTTTCCGAACACGCTCCATTCGCCGATCCCGCGCAGGATCTTTCGCCGCTCCCGCCATACCGCTTTCGGATCGTCGACCGCCTCGGGCTTGTCGGACTCCACCGCTGGCCCGAGAACCCCCGGCTCGAGATCGTCTCGAGCGCCCCGGGCCACCTCGTCTTCGCTGATCAGTGCCCCCGGACCGCCGCAAGCGGCGAGCAGCAGCGCGACACCAGCTACGGCACCGAGGCGCGTGCCGGCTAACGCAGTGGCTGGCCGCGCACCCCGTGCACGGGCGAGGAGAATCAAGTTGTTCAACAAGACGGAGTTAGCTCGGCGCAGGGGCTGGAGACGGGGGGGGGGGGGGGGG
>JBFHLI010000004.1:0-32688 GCA_041594935.1 Gammaproteobacteria bacterium
AGGGTTCCAGTTCCCTAGGGCTTGTTCTCGAGACTCGGGTTAGGAAAGGTATCGTGCGGGCATTGAAGCACCTGCTCACGTTTGGCGAGCGCTCGCAATCCGCAACGGGGCCCGAACCCGCGGCGCTGCCCCCGGGCGTCCAGGCCTCCCTGGAATCGCTAATCCGGCTTCGCGCCGAAGCGGGTGGACTTGCGCTCTCGCCCGGGGCGAAAGTGCGATCCGCGCGCGCCGGCGGCTATCGTTCTCTTTACCGGGGCCGTGGTATCGATTTTGACGAGGTGCGAATCTACCAGCCCGGAGACGACATCCGCACCATGGACTGGCGCGTGACCGCACGCACCGGCGAGCCGCACACCAAGATCTACCACGAGGAGAAGGAGCGTCCGGTGCTGTTCGTGGTCGATCAGGGTCCGAGCATGAGCTTCGGCACCCGGGTCCGGTTCAAGTCGGTGACGGCCGCGCGGGCGGCAGCGCTGCTTGCCTGGGCCGCGGTGAGCAATCACGACCGGGTCGGCGGGGTCGTTTTCTCGGGCTCCTCGCACAGTGAGCTCCGTCCGGTTGCGCGCCGGCGAGGCGTGCTGCAGCTCTGCCGGGCCCTCAGCGCCGGGCCTAGCGATACCGTCGCGAAGAACGCGAAGGTCAATGCGCTGAACGAGGCGCTCGCGCGGGTCTCCCGGATCGCAAGGCCGGGCAGTGTGCTGTTCCTGCTGAGCGACTTCCGCGGCGCCGATGAGGAAACCGAGCACCGCATGATGCAGCTGTCCATCCATAACGACGTCGTGGTCATCTTCATCTACGACCCGTTGGAAGCAGCGGCGCCGGCCCCCGGCCGGTACCCCATTTCCGACGGCAACGGATTCATCACCCTCGACACGACCAGCGACCGGGCTCGTTCCGCCTACCGGCAGCGTTTCGAGGCTCGGCGCGAGCGCGTGAGCGCGGTCTGTCGTCGCCACCGCATGCGGTTCATTACCCTCGCCACCAATGACCCCTTGATGCGCATCCTCCGCCACGCACTACCATCGAGGCCGCACTGATATGAGCGCTTTGGACCCCCTCGCCCAGCTTCGTGACATTCATCCCCCTGACCCCGTCTCCTGGTGGCCACCCGCCACCGGGTGGTGGCTGCTCGGGTTGGCAGTGGTCGGGCTAGGATGGGTCTCTTGGTGGAGCTGGCAGGCGCGGCGTCGATCCGTCGCCCGCGCCGCGCGGGCGGAGCTCTCCCGGATCAAGGCCGAGGCCGAGGGGGGGCGCTGCCCGGGCGAGGTGGTGGCCGAAGTCTCCGCGCTGCTGCGCCGCTGCGCGCTCGCACGCTTTCCTGCGCACGAGGTGGCGGGCCTATCCGGAGAAGCGTGGCTCGCCTTCCTCGATCGCAGCGCAGACACCGATCGGTTCAGCCGAGGGGCTGGACGCGCCCTCATCTCAGTCCCCTACGCGCGGAGCCCCGAGCTGGACCCGATCGAGATGCTGGGAGTCGCCGATGAGTGGATAGACCGGGCCCTGCGAAGGCCTCACCGGCATCTCGGGGGTTTTTCCCGGAACGAGGCGGGCGACGGCGGATCGGCATGACTGAACACCGAACGAGGTGCGGCGCGCCTCCGAATGGGTAGGGGCGGAAACGCTCGCAACGGTGTCTGACCCGCAATGATCGAAACTCTGATCTTAGCTTGGCCATGGTCCCTCGTGGCGCTGCCATTACCCTGGCTCGCCCGCCGATTCTTGCCCCCGGCGCCGCCGACCACCGGCTCCGCGCTGCGGGTGCCGTTTTTCGACGAGCTGCGTGCGCTCGAGCGCGGCGACGAACAGCGACCGCGCAGCAGCGGTGCGAAGCGCTGGGTGATGTGGGCGGCGTGGGCCTTGCTCGTCACCGCTGCCGCCAGACCGGAGGTCGTGGACACGGCCGGGGTGATGCCCATCAGCGGCCGAGACCTCGTGCTTGCGGTGGATATATCGGGCAGCATGGAGCAACCGGACTTCGATATCGACGGCCGCCGGGTCACCCGACTCGGGGTCGTAAAATCGGTCGCCGGTCGATTCATCGAGCGACGCGAGGGAGACCGCATGGGGCTGATCCTTTTCGGTGCCCAAGCTTATCTGCAGACTCCCCTCACGTTCGATCGAAAGACGGTGGCCGCCATGCTGAACGAGGCCGAGATTGGCCTGGCCGGGAAGCAGACTGCGATCGGGGATGCCATCGGGCTCGCGCTCAAGAGAATGCTCGAGAGCGAGCAACAGGACCGCGTGCTCATTCTTCTCACGGACGGGGCCAACACCGCCGGTGCGGTTTCGCCGTTGCGCGCGGCCCGCCTCGCGGCGGATGAAGGACTGCGGATCTACACCATCGGCATCGGGGCGGAGCAGGTCCGGATTGACACGGTATTCGGAACCCAGGTCATCAATCCGTCCAGCGACCTCGACGAACGCACCCTCGAGGCGATCGCCCGCACCACCGGCGGCGCATACTTCAGGGCGGGGGACACGGAGCGTTTGGAGGCCATCTACCGGCGCCTCGACCAACTGGAGCCCGCCCGCCGCGACCAGGACGTCTTTCGACCGGTTCGATCCTTGTATTACTGGCCGCTTGCCATCGCGCTCCTGCTTTCCGGATGGCTGGCGGTCAGCCGGCTGTCCTGGCGACTCTCGAGCCCCTTGCGATGGCGCGCGAGGGCGAGCGTCTGATGCCCACGGACTTTCATTTTCTTCGCCCGGAGTGGCTTCTCGCGGCGTTGCCGCTCGGGCTGCTCGTCTGGCGCTTGCGCACCGTGACGCACTCCGGCCAGGCCTGGGCGCGCGCCTGCGATGCCGATTTACTGGCTCATCTGCTGGTGAGTGGATCGCGCCAACGGCGTTACCCGCTGGCGCTGCTCGCCGGCGCCTGGGCGATCGCGGTGGTCTCCCTCGCCGGTCCCACCTGGTCGCGTCTTGAACAACCGATTTACAAGGGCCGCTACGCCCGAGTCGTCGTCCTCGACCTTTCAGCCTCGATGAACGCCAACGACCTCGCTCCGTCACGGCTGGCTCGGGCTCGCTTCAAGGCGCTCGACATTCTCCAACGCAGCCGCGATGGGCAAACGGCCCTGATCGTCTACGCGCTCGATGCTCACGTGGTTTCGCCGCTCACCGACGATGCCAACACCATTAGCGCGGTGATGCCGGCGCTCGAGACGGACCTCATGCCCGCCCAGGGCAGCCGCCTCGACCGCGCACTCGAGCGGGCGGCGGAGCTGCTCGAGCAGGCGGGCGCGTCCAGGGGAGAGGTCATTGCGATCACCGACGGGGTCGCCGCTCTCGAGCGCGCCCGGCGCGCGGCCGCGACGCTCATGAAACGTTCGATTCGAGTCTCGGTGCTCGGCATCGGGACCGAGGCCGGTGCGCCGATTCCGCTGTCGCGCGGCGGCTTCTTGAAGGATGCCGACGGCGCCATCGTGATCCCCAAGCTCGTGCCGGATCGCCTCGCGCGACTCGCCGCCGCCGGCGGCGGCCGCTACGCCACCATCACTACCGACGACCGGGATCTCCAGCGGCTGCTCGAGCCCCTGCCCACCCTCACCGGCGAGGTCGATAAGCAGCCGGGGCTGCAGACCGACCGCTGGCGAGAGGACGGGGTGTGGCTGGTGTTATTGCTGCTCCCGCTCGGGGCCCTCGCCTTTCGCCGCGGCTGGCTACTCGGGCTCGCGCTCTTGGTTTCCGCAGCGCCCCCGCCGGTCGACGCCGTGGGCTGGGAGGAGCTCTGGTCACGGCCCGACCAGCGCGCCGCACGCAGGCTTGCCGAGGGGCGCGCGGCGGAGGCAGCCGAGCAGTTCGTCGACCCGGCGTGGCGGGCAACTGCGCGGTATCGAGCCGGCGATTACGCTCGCGCGGCGGAGGCCTTCGGCGAGCTGAACTCGGCCGACGCACACTACAATCGGGCCAACGCGCTCGCCCGAATGGGAAAGCTCCGCGAAGCGCTGGCTGCCTACGATCAGGCTCTGTCCCTCCAGGCCGACCATGAAGATGCGCTCCACAACAAGAACCTGCTCGAGCAGCTTGCGCGCCAACAGATCGGGGAGTCAGGCGAGGAAGACTCCGCCGGCCCCCACGGCAAGGGTTCCGTACCGGAGCTGCCGAGCGGTGGGGGTGAGCGGGAGCGGGAGTCGGACCGGGCGCAGGCCGGCGGCGAGGGGCCCGGCGAACCCACACCTCAGTCTACCGGACCCGACGCGCAAACCGCCTCGTCATCGCTCGGAGATGGGCCTGAGCCGGGGTCCGACCCGGCCGCTGAGGAAGGCCGGGCGGGGGAGCCCGGAGCCGTTACGGCGAAAGCCAACCGCGCCGAGCCGCCGGTCGCAGAGGAGCCGGCGGCCGGCGAGCTTGGCGCTCAGGGCAGGGACGCAGAGGCTGAGACCGAGCGCAATGGAACACCGCTTACACAAGAGGCGAGACAAGCGCTCGCCCAGTGGCTGCGGCGGATCCCCGACGACCCCGGCGGCCTGATGCGGCGCAAGTTCCTGCTCGAGCATCGCCGCCGGCAGCTCGACGGAAACTACGAGCGCTCGAGCGAACCATGGTAGCCGACCGCGGGCAAGGCCGAGGGAGCTCCACCGCGGATGCGGGAGGAAAGGATCGTGCGCGGGCCCTGCCGAGGCCGCCGCATCGGGCTCGGGAGCCTGGCTCCGCCGGCGGCTCAACCGCGCGCGCTCCCGGTTCTTATCGCACGCCTTGCGGTCGCGGGAATCCGACACACCGGCATTGGAATCCGCGGAGATACGGGATCAGGGTCTCGACGATGGTCGCGCTCGTTCTCGCGACGCTGTTTACCCCCTCGACCGTCGCGCAGGTGACCGCCTACACTGACCGCGCCACACTCGGTTCCGACGAAACCTTCGAGCTGGTGGTCGAGGTAGCCGGCGACAAGGTGGACAAGGAGCCCAATCTGACACCCCTGCAGTCCAGCTTCGAGGTGGTACGCAAGTCGCGTAGCACCCGCGTCAATATCGTTGGCGGCAAGACCACCGCACAGACCCGATTTCACTTCACCCTCGCACCGCGGGGGCCGGGCACCCTCGAGATTCCACCGCTCGAGGTAGGAGATCAGGTCACGGAGCCTATTGTCCTAACGGTGACACCTCCACGCCCGAGCGTGGGCACCGCCTCGAGCCAGGACATCTTTATCGAGGCCGAGGTCGCGCCGCGCGATCCTTACGTGCAGAGCCAGGTGACCTACACGGTGCGGCTCTTTCACGCGGTAGATATCCGCGAGGGAAGCCTGTCGGAGCCCGAGCTGCCCCGCGCGGTCGTCGAGCGGCTCGGTGATGACGTGAGCTACGACGTCGAGCGCGGCGGCCGGCGTTACCGGGTCATCGAGCGGCGGTACGCGATATTCCCGCAAGCTAGCGGCCCGATGATCATCTCCGCCCCCGTGTTCAGCGGGCAGGTCCCCGACGATGCAGCCAGTCAATCCTCCAACAGCCTGTTCGGGCGGCGCGGTGGATTCGGTGGCGATCCGTTCGGCGCTTTTTTTTCTCCGACACGCCCGGCGCGGGCTCGCGGCGAATCGGTGGAGCTCGATGTCCGGGCGATTCCCGTCGAAGCCGTGGGCTTGCCGTGGCTGCCGGCCGAGTCGGTGGATTTGAAAGAGTCCTGGACGTCGGAACCGCTGGCCTTTCGGGTCGGCGAGCCGGCGACTCGCACCCTCACCGTTCTCGCCCGGGGGGTCACCGGAGCGCAGCTGCCAGCGCTCGAAGTCAAGCACGACCCCTCGATGAAGGTGTACCCGGATCGACCGGTTGTGAAGACGGCTACCGAGGGCGTTCACGTGCTCGGCCGGCAAGAGGTGAAGCTCGCGGTAGTCCCGACCCGACGCGGGTCCTTCACGCTGCCGGAGATCGTGCTTCACTGGTGGGATACCAAGGCCAACCAGCCGCGCATCGCCCGAGTCCCGGCCAGGGAGGTTGTCGTTTTGCCGCCGGCCGCGACCTCCGCGTTGCCTCCCGGCACCACAGCGGACGCCGACCTGCCACCGTCGTCGACCCCGGATCCTTCGACCTCGGGACGCAATCCGTGGGCGCTGGTTTCGTTCGCGTTGCTCGCAGCCTGGCTGATTACGATCTCGATGTGGTGGTGGCAACGTAGACGCGCACCACCTCGCGCCGCGGCCCCTTCGGCCCGGAAGCGATCGGCCGATCATCTTCCCGGCGCTCTCCGGCGCGCATGTCGGAGCCAATCGCCAGGCGCGGCCAGAGATGCGGTCCTGGCCTGGGCCGCCTCCACCTGGCCCGATGCGCCAACGACCTTGGTCGGCGTCGCGCAACGAGTTCGCTCGACCGAGGCGCGCACCGCATTGTATGGGCTGGACCGAGAGCTTTACGCCAAGTCCGAGCGCGGTTGGAACGGCGAGGCATTCCTGACGGCCATGTCTGAAGTGATACGGGAAAAGCCAGCGCCGCCGGCCGCCCCACCGGGACCATTGCCCGCGCTGTACCCCCGGGCCTGACCTCTAGACCTCGCCGATCGGCGTCCCGCAAACGGCTCGACCGCGGTCAGCCAGCGGCGCTCTCGGCGCGCAGGTGAGGAAACAGGATCACGTCTCGGATCGAGCTGCGATTGGTGAGAAACATGACCAGCCGGTCAACCCCTACCCCTTCTCCCGCCGCGGGCGGCAATCCGTGTTCGAGGGCACGGATGTAGTCTTCGTCGTAGTACATCGCTTCCTCGTCGCCAGCGCCCCGGTTGCGTGCCTGCTCGCGGAATCTCTCCGCCTGGTCCTCCGGGTCGTTGAGCTCCGAGAACCCGTTCGCGAGCTCCAGACCGGCGACGAAGAACTCGAAGCGATCGGTGACGAACGGATCGGTGTCGGAGCGGCGTGAAAGGGGCGACACCTCGGTCGGAAACGCGGTCATGAAAGTTGGCTGCTGCAACCTCGGCTCTACCGTCTTCTCGAAAATCTCGATGAGTATCTTACCCGCGCCGAAACTATTCTCGATGGGGACACTGAGCCGGGCGGCGAGCGAGCGCACCTGCTCGAGGTCGCGAAGAGAGCTCTTTTCCACCCCGGGATTGAATCGTACGATCGAGTCCTCGATTGTCATTCGCTCGAAGGCGCGGCCGAGATCGTAGCGCTGTCCCTGATAGTCGACCACCGTCGTTCCGAGGACCGAATGGGCAACCTCACGCATCATGCTCTCGGTGAGATCCATGAAGTCATTGAAGTCGGCGTAGGCCTGGTAGAACTCGAGCATCGTGAACTCAGGATTGTGCTGAGTGTCGATGCCTTCGTTGCGGAAGTTTCGGTTGATCTCGAAGACCCGTTCTAGCCCACCCACCACCAGGCGTTTGAGGTAGAGTTCCGGCGCCACCCGCAAGTACAGCTGCATGTCGAGGGCGTTGTGATAGGTCACGAAGGGGCGTGCCACCGCTCCTCCGGGTATCACCTGCATCATCGGGGTCTCCACCTCGAGGAAGTTTCGCTCAACCAGGAATCGGCGCAGGCTCTCCACCACCTTGGAGCGCGCTGCGAACGCTCGTCGGGATTCCTCGTTGGCAATGAGGTCGAGATAGCGTTGCCGGTACCTCGTCTCCTGATCGGCCAGGCCATGGAACTTCTCGGGTAGGGGGCGAAGAGATTTCGTGAGCATCCGCAGCCCGGTCGCTTTGATCGAGAGCTCTCCGGTCCGGGTCTTGAACAGCACCCCGCTCACACCGACGATGTCGCCGAGGTCCCAACGCTTGAACTCGGCGTACGCATCGTCGCCCACCTCATCGCGACGCACGTAGATCTGAATCCGACCGCTCACGTCCTGCAGATGAGCGAAGCTCGCCCGGCCCATCAGCCGGCGCGTCATCACCCTGCCCGCCACTACCGCCGTGGACGCAGTCGCGTCCAGCGCCTCGGCGGTGGCGTCGCCGTGGGTGGCGTGGAGGCTCGCGGCCAGCGCGTCGCGGCGAAAATCATTTGGAAACGCGATCGCGTCCTCTCGCAGGCGACTGAGCTTGGAGCGACGCTGCGCAATCTGCTCTTGATCGTCTTCCCGCGGTGGCTCGTCACTCATCGCAGTGCCTCCTCTCGGCTCGACGCCTCACACCCCTGCCTTGAGGCTTTCTTCCATGAACGGGTCTAGATCCCCGTCCAGCACCGCCTGGGTATTGCCGGTTTCCACGTCAGTTCGCAGGTCCTTTATCCGCGATTGGTCCAGGACGTAGGAGCGAATTTGACTTCCCCAGCCGATGTCGGACTTGGCATCCTCCACGCTCTGCTGCTCGGTGCGGCGCTTTTGCAGCTCGAGCTCGTAGAGCTTCGCTTTCAGCTGCTTCATCGCGGTGGCCTTGTTCTTGTGCTGCGAGCGATCGTTTTGACACTGCACCACGACCCCGCTCGGCTCGTGAGTAATGCGTACCGCCGACTCGGTCTTGTTGACGTGCTGACCGCCCGCCCCGCTCGCCCGGTAGACGTCGATTCGAAGGTCGGCCGGATTGATCTCGATCTCGATGTCGTCGTCGAGTTCGGGCGAAACGAACACCGCGGCAAAAGAGGTGTGGCGGCGATTGCCCGAATCGAACGGCGATTTTCGAACCAAGCGATGCACGCCACTTTCGGTGCGAAGCCAGCCGTACGCGTGATCGCCCACCACCCGCACCGTCGCGCTCTTGATCCCCGCCACCTCACCGGCGGAGCACTCTATCAGCTCCGCCGCGAAGCCCCGGCGCTCGGCCCAGCGCAGATACATGCGCAGCAACATCTCGGCCCAGTCCTGCGCCTCGGTCCCGCCCGAGCCGGCCTGGATATCGACGAAAGCGTTCGCCCCGTCCATCTCGCCGGAGAACATACGGCGAAATTCGAGCCGGGAAAGACGCTGTTCGACCTCGTCGAGGTCGCGCTGGATGATGCCAACGGTCTCCTCGTCGTCAACTTCTCGCGCGAGCTCGAGCAGCTCCTGCGCCTCGGTAAGCGCCACGTCGAGGGACACCACGGTGTTCACGACCTGGTCGAGTTCGGCACGCTCCTTGCCCAACGCCTGGGCCCGTTCCGGCTCGTCCCAGATATTCGGGTTCTCCAGCTCGCGGTTGACTTCCTCGAGACGTTCCCGCTTGGTCGCGACGTCAAAGGTACCCCCTAAGAACGTTCGTTCGCTCTTGCATGTCCTTGATATGGACCAGGATAGGATTCGTCTCCACCATCAGTTCACCTCCGCCAGACCGGCGCCGGATGTTATCAAACGCCAGGGGACGATAATAGCGCGGACCCCCTTCGGGCCGAGCCGGGCCACTACCCGCACGGCTCGACGTGCTCGAGCGTGAGCTGCGCGCTCTTGTTACCCCGATAGAAATTGACGTCGAGACGATAGGCGGCCTTGACCCGGCCGACGTCCGCCGGCCAATGGTCCATGCGCTGACCAAAGGCGAGCGCCTCGAGCGAGCTCTCCGATCCCGGCGGTCGAAGCTTGAGTTTCAGATGTCGGTCATTGATCAGACGTCGACTCACGAGCTCGAACTCGCCGTCGAACACCGGTTCGGGAAATCCCTGGCCCCAGGGACCGCCCGAGCGCAGGGTCTCGGCCAGCTCGAGGCTGAGGTCCCCCGGCTCGAGGGGGCCATCACTCGCGATCACCCCTTTGAGGTCATCCGGTCCGAGGTGGCGACGGACCTCGGCATCGAAGGCCTCGCAAAACGGTTCGTAGCTACTCTGGGTCAGGGTCAATCCGGCCGCCATTGCGTGGCCACCGAACTTTGCGATCAGTCCCGGCTGCCGAGCCGCTACCGCCTGCAGCGCGTCGCGAATATGCAGGCCCGGAACCGAGCGGGCCGAGCCTTTCAGAATGCCGTCGGGCCCCGGTGCGAATGCGATCACGGGACGATGCAGCTGCTCCTTCACCCGCGATGCGAGAATACCGATGACACCCTGGTGCCAGCCGGCATCGAACAGACACAGTCCGAACGGCAGCTCCGACCCACCGCCGAAATGCAGGGCCTCGACATACTCGAGGGCTTGCTGGTGCATCTGCCCTTCGATGGAGCGCCGCTCGACGTTGAGGGAGTCTAGCTGGCGGGCGAGTTGCCGCGCCGCCGCGGCGTCCTCGGCGAGAAGGCACTCGATGCCGCACGACATGTCGGTCAGCCGACCGGCCGCGTTCAGCCGCGGCGCAACCGCGAAAGCCAGGTCCGATGCGCAGACCCGGTCGAGCTCGCGCCTTGCCACGCCCAGCAGGGCCGCGATTCCGGCGCCGCACTGCCCGGCGCGGATCCGGGCAAGTCCCTGTGCCACCAGAATTCGGTTGTTGTGGTCGAGGGTCACGAGATCGGCCACGGTTCCGAGCGCCACCAGATCGAGCAGCTGGGCGAGATTCGGCTCCGCAACCGTGCCCGGCCCGAACCACTGCGCCGAGCGAAGGTGCGCCCGGAGCGCCATCAGCAGATAAAACATGACGCCCACCCCGGCAATGTGCTTGCTCGGAAAGGGATCGTCCGGGCGATTGGGATTCACGATTGCCCGCGCCGCAGGAAGCTCGGGCCCGGGCAAGTGGTGATCGGTGATCACCACATCGATGCCCAGTCGGGCCGCCGCCTCCACCCCCGCGACACTCGAGATGCCGTTGTCGACCGTCACCAGCAGGTCGGGACTGCGTTCGGCCGCCACCGCCACGATCTCCGGCGTCAGCCCGTATCCGAATTCGAACCGGTTGGGGACCAGATAGGAGACCTGTCGCGCCCCGAGGAGCCGCAGACCGCGCACCGCCAGCGCACAGCTCGTCGCGCCGTCGGCATCGAAGTCTCCGATCACCAGGATGCGACCTCCATCGCGGATTCTCGCCCCGAGCAACTCGGCCGCGTAGTCGATGTCGGTGAGCGACGTAAACGGGTGCAGCCGAGCCAGGGCGTAATCGAGCTCCTCGGGGGTCCGCACACCCCGCGCTGCGTACACCCGCGCGAGCACCGGGTGAAAGCCGCCGTCCAGGTGCGGGGGGGCACTCCCGCTGCTGCGCCTCTGGATCGCGCGCGGCATCAGACCGATGCGCCGGCCAGGGTTTCGAAGCGGCGCCGGCGCCGCCACCACCGGCGCAGGCCGGCCCGGTCGATGCGAAAGCTCCGCTGCGCGCCTACCGAGACCGTGACCGCGTCGAGCCGGTGGTCGGCCAGCGCGGCTCGCATTGGCTCGAGCCAACTTCCATAGAGCAATGAGATCTCATCCCGCCAGGTCTCGATATCGCGGTGCCGGCTCGGGGCGTAGAGGCGGTCGATCACCACCAGCTCCTCGCCGCTGCGAGGCGTGGTCCCGACAAGATCCACCAACCCAGACGGCAGCTCGCTCGACGGTGCAGCGCAGAAGTGGGCAAGTGCGGTGGCGAGTTCACTATCGGTCCAGACCTGCGACCAACGTGGCGCCGGGGACACGGGCGAGCGACCGGCGCCCCAGAGCCAGAGACTGTTGATGGGGACCTCACCATGCTCCTCGCGCTCGCGATTGACCGCACTCGAGTGCAGCAGCATTTGAATCTCGTTCAAGATCTGTCGCCAGTACGGGGCGCGCTCTCCCGCGGGCAGGAAATCTTCCACACTTCCCCCGGCCGCCAGCGACAGGGGCACGGTCAGGATCTGCGGATCGGTCTCGCAGCTCAGGTACCAGCGGCTCGGATGCGGTGCCTCGACGCGCCACGGCTCCGGCTCGAAGTGGCGGTTGATCTCGTCCGCCAGCGCCGCGGCCTGGGCGGGCGCGATCGGGAATCGACTCGCGTCGACCAGGGTGACCTTTTGCAGGTCCGGGCGCACGAAAACCGGATCGGCTCGTAGATGCCACCGCGTGTCCACCTCCCCCCCATCGAATCGCCGCGTGATGGGCCCGATTGGCCAGTCCCCGCCCGCGGGCTGGACGAGCCCGAGGCAGCGACAAAGCATTCCCTCGAGCGCACCGTCGCAGCTCGCATCGGCGATTTGCTCGGCCCGACTCAGCGAGCGCTCGAATTCGCTCAGGTCGATGCCTTCGCGAATGGCCGCGAGTGCTCCGGTTCTTCCCGCGCCCCGCCCCCCCGGAGATGGGCCGAACAAACCGGGTACCAGTAGGCTCAGCGACAACGACACCGGGGCAGTCTTTCCCTCGCTCAGAGGCTCTCGAGAACCGCCCGCTTGACGCTTTCGAGATCGGGCTCGATCGTCAGCGGCGCAGCCGCGCTCTGTCGAATCGCGGTATCCGGATCCTTCAGCCCGTGCCCGGTCACGGTGCATACGACGGTGCTGCCCTCCGGTATCCGACCGGAACGAATATCGCGCAACGCTCCTGCAATCGAAACCGCCGAGGCAGGCTCGCAGAACACCCCCTCGCGCGCGCCCAGCAACTTCTGGGCGCTCAGGATCTCGGCATCGGTGCAGGCGTCGAACCAGCCTCCCGATTCACGGCTCGCATGCCAGGCAAACTCCCAGGACTGCGGATGCCCGATTCGGATGGCGGTGGCAATCGTTTCGGGGTTTTCAACCGGCTGCCCCCCGACGAACGGCGCGGCGCCGCTCGCCTGATACCCCACCATGACCGGGCGCGTCCCCACCTCATCCCGCGCAAACGGGCACTCGCCGCGGCAGAACGCACAGGCCTCGGTGACGGTGTTGCGCCCCCCGGGGGCGCACTCCGAGTACCCCATCCAGTGAGCCGTGATGTTTCCTGCGTTTCCCACCGGCAAGCAATGGTAATCCGGGGCCCGACCAAGCTGCTCGATGATCTCGAAGGCAACGGTCTTCTGCCCCTGTAGACGGAAGGGATTGATGGAGTTGACGATGGTAACCGGCGCCTCCCGCGCAACCTTCTTCACCAGCTGCATGCCCTGGTCGAAGTTCCCCTTGACCTGGATGACGACTGACCCGTGCATCATCGCCTGGGCGAGCTTGCCGAGCGCGATCTTGCCGTCCGGGATCAACACGAGCGCCGTGATGCCGGCCCGGGCGGCATAGGCGGCCGCCGCGGCCGAGGTATTGCCGGTGGAAGCGCAGATGATGGCCCGGCTGCCTTCCTCCAGGGCCTTGGTCACGGCCAGCGTCATCCCGCGATCCTTGAACGAGCCGGTGGGGTTCAACCCCTCGAACTTGACGAACAGGGATACGTCCCGGCCGGTCTCGCCCGCGATACTCGAAACCTCGATGAGGGGCGTATTACCCTCGTGCAACGTGACCGCGGGGGTACCCTCCCGGACCGGGAGCCGGTCGCGGTACTTCTCCACCAGCCCCCGATAGGCCTGCGTCTCAACCATCTCTGGGCCCCCGGTGATTCGATACCCTAATCGGCATCGAGCTGCTCCACCCGAATGCGGATGACCGGCCCACCGATACTCGACAATGCCTCGATTCCTCGAATCGCCTCCACGACCTGCCCCTCCCTCACCCGGTGGGTGAGCATGATGAGCGCGACGCGAGAAGCACCTGGCGCCGGCTCTCTTTGCACCACCGCCTCGATGCTGATTTGGCGCTCGGCGAGTATGGTCGCCACTTCGGCCAGAACCCCGGGCCGGTCCTCGGCCTGCATCCGCAGATAGAAGGCAGTTTCGACCTCCGCCATCGAAAGAATCGGTAGATCGGACAGAGCGTCCGGCTGAAAAGCAAGGTGCGGGACCCGATTCTCGGGGTCGGTAGTCAAGGTGCGAACCACATCGACGAGATCCGCAACCACCGCCGAGGCAGTCGGCTCGGCGCCCGCGCCGGCTCCGTAGTAGAGCGTGGGTCCCACCGCGTCGCCTTGCACCAGAACCGCGTTGTACACCCCGTTTACGTTCGCGAGCAAACGCCGCTCGGGGATTAGCGTGGGGTGCACGCGCAGCTCGACACCCGCGGCACTACGCCGCGCGATACCGAGATGCTTGATCCGGTAGCCGAGCTGGGTCGCGTAATTGAGATCCTCAGGGGTGATCCGGGTTATGCCCTCCGTATATACCTTATCGAACTGCAACGGCTTGCCGAATGCAATCGCAGCTAGAATCGTGAGCTTGTGGGCCGCATCGATACCCTCCACGTCGAAGGTGGGATCGGCCTCGGCGTAACCGAGCTGCTGCGCCTCGCGCAGCACGTCGTCGAACTCACGACCCTTATCCCACATTTCGGACAGAATGAAATTCCCGGTGCCATTGATGATCCCGGCGATCCACTCGATGCGGTTGCCCGACAATCCCTCACGGATTGCCTTGATGATCGGGATACCGCCGGCCACCGCGGCCTCGAATGCAACCATCACCCCCTTCTTCTGGGCGGCGGCGAACAGCTCGTTACCGTGCGCCGCGATCAACGCCTTGTTCGCGGTGACGACGTGCTTGCCCCCGTCGATCGCCGCCATCACGAGCTCGCGGGCGATGGCCGTGCCCCCGATGAGCTCGACCACCACCTCGATTTCCGGGTTGTCGACCACGTCCTCGGGCCGCGCGGTGAGCGCGATTCCGGCCAGATCGCAACCGCGAGGCTTGGCGAGATCGCGGGCGCTCGCCTGCACCACCTCGATCGCCCGGCCGGCACGGCGCGCGATCTCGGAGCGGTTGCGCGACAGCACGTTGACGGCCCCTGCGCCTACGGTTCCAAGCCCGAGAAGTCCTACCTTGACGGAGCCGAGGGAGCCTGAGTTTTCCGAAGCGTCAGCCAATCGAGGGTTCCTCTCGACGCGCAGGCCGCCATGAGCGGGCGCAACCGGGCAGGGTTTATCGGGGAATTGTACTCGCGCCGAGCGAGCTCGATCGAACATAGCGAATCGGTGGAAACGCTGTCAATCTACCGCCACCGGGCCCGGGGCCGTTCGACCTCGACCTTGCCCCCGTAGGTGCCAGTGAGAACTCGTGCTATTCTGGCCGGGTCAGAGTTCACGCGCGGGGATCTCAAATCCTGCAGATCCCCGGGTGGCGTGTCGAGCATAGACCTTCTTTACGGGCGCCTACGGACGGCACGCGCCAAGCCGCGATACCTGGAAGGCAATTGAGTCTCGGCGGGCCGTCGCGGAGCGCCGAAACGATGCGGGCGAGTGCCGGACGGATCCGCTTCTGCTGAGTGCCAACTACGTTCGATTCGATGGGTCCCGTGGCCACGCGGGCGCGAGGGTTGAGGCCGAGCCGAAAGTGATGGAAGCGCAACGGGCGCCGAAAGTAGCTGCGGTGCAGATGGCCACCGGGACAAACGTTTCGGCGAACCTCGCCGAGGCGGCCCGCCACATCGCCCATGCCGCGGCCGAGGCGGCGGCGCTGGTCGTGCTACCCGAATTCTTCGCGCTGATGGGCAATTCGGATGAGGAATTGCTCGCGATAAGCGAGACTCCCGGTCGGGGGCCGATACAGTCGTTCCTGGCGAACCAGGCCCGCCAGCACCAGGTTTGGATTGTCGGGGGAACGATTCCGCTCATTGCCCGCTCCCCGGGCAAGCTTCGTGCCGCGTGTCTGGTGTTCGATGACCGCGGTCGCCCGGTTGCGCGATACGACAAGATCCACCTCTTCGACGTAACGGTCGAGGGCGATAGCAAACGCGTTTTCCAGGAGTCGCGCACAATGGAGGCGGGTGATGAAGTGGTTGTGGTGGACACCCCGATTGGCCGCCTGGGGCTCGCCGTATGCTACGATTTGAGATTCCCGGAGCTCTTCCGCTCACTCGCCCAGAAGGGCGCCGAAATCCTCGCGGTCCCCTCGGCCTTCACGGCGGTAACCGGCAAGGTGCACTGGGAGGTCCTGCTTCGAGCGCGGGCGATTGAGAACTTGTGCTACGTGGTTGCACCCGCTCAGGGCGGATATCACGTCAACGGCCGTGAGACTCACGGGGACAGTATGATCGTCGACCCTTGGGGCTCGGTGCTGGCTCGCTTGACGAAGGGCTCGGGGGTCGTCACCCACGCCCTGGACCGAGATCACATTGCGGCACTGCGCCGGAGGTTTCCGGCGCTCGATCACGTGAAGTTGAAGGTGGAGATGTCATGAACAAAGGTCTCACCCTGGCGAAAAGCCGCCTGCTGGAGCCGGCCGGAATGGATGACCAGGAAGTCCAGCGGACTCTCGAACGCTTGCTGACCCACGCCGTTGACAGCGCCGACATCTATTTCCAGGCATCGCATTTCGAGTCGTGGATGCTGGAGGACGGGATCGTCAAGGAAGGGGTGCACACCATCGAGAAGGGAGTCGGCATCCGGGCGGTGAGCGGGGAGAAGTGCGGCTTCGCCTACTCGGACGAGATTGTTGCCCCCGCGCTCACCCACGCCGCCGGCGCGGCGCGTGCGATTGCTCAGAGCGGGGCGGCCGGCAAGGTGCAGGCGTGGCGCGGCCAGACCGGGCACGAGCTATATGCGCCGAGCGATCCGGTGCGCGCCCTCGATGAGCGGCAGCGGATCGCGCTGCTGGAATCGGTCGATGCCGAAGCGCGGCGCCAGGACCCGCGCATCAAGCAGGTGATCGTCAGTCTTGCCTCCGAGCTAGACACGGTCCTGATCGCTGCCAGCGACGGGACGTTGACCGGTGACGTTCGCCCCCTCGTTCGACTCAACGTCTCCGTGATCGCCGAGCATGCGGGTCGGCGCGAGCGGGGAACCTTCGGCGGGGGCGGGCGGGTGAGCTACGACTACTTCATCGAAGAAGATCGAGGCCTCGCCTATGCCCGGGAAGCCGCGCGCGAGGCGCTGGTTAACCTCGAAGCCCGGGATGCTCCGGCCGGCACGATGACGGTGGTGCTGGGACCCGGCTGGCCGGGGGTGCTGCTGCACGAGGCGATCGGGCACGGGCTCGAGGGCGACTTCAATCGTAAGCAAAGCTCGGCCTTCGCAGGACGCATCGGGGAACGGGTCGCCACCGACCAGTGCACCGTGGTCGATGACGGCACCCTGCCCAACCGGCGGGGCTCGCTCAACGTCGACGATGAGGGCGTGCCCACCCAGTGCACGGTTCTGATCGAGAACGGCATATTGAAGGGCTACATGCAGGACAAGTTGAACGCCAGGCTCATGGGCGAAGCATCCACCGGCAACGGCCGTCGTGAATCCTACGCGCACCTGCCGATGCCTCGCATGACCAATACCTATATGCTCGCCGGGCGGTATGACCCCAAAGAGATCATCGAATCGGTCGGCAAGGGGCTTTACGCGGTGAACTTCGGGGGCGGCGAGGTCGACATCACCTCCGGCAAGTTCGTGTTCTCGGCGAGCGAGGCCTATCTCATCGAGGATGGGAAGGTCACTCAGCCGGTCAAGGGGGCCACGCTCATCGGGAATGGCCCCGACGTGCTCACGCGCGTAAGCATGGTCGGAAACGACCTGGCGCTCGACAGCGGAATCGGAGTGTGCGGCAAAGAGGGCCAGAGCGTGCCGGTCGGTGTCGGACAACCCACCCTGCGCATCGACGCCCTCACCGTCGGGGGCACCAGCGTGTGAGGGTCTTGAACCGGGCTATCGGGCACAGCGGGGGAGTGCGACACGCTGCCTACCTGGCGGCGGCGCATCGCATCGCGCCGGAACAGCGATACGCTTTAGTCTCGTAGCCGGGGGAAACGAGACCGGTCCACACCCGGCTGAATCACCAGTCGCGGACGTCGACGAAGTGCCCGGCGATAGCCGAGGCGGCGGCCATCGCCGGACTCAACAGGTGGGTACGTCCTCCCTGGCCCTGACGACCTTCGAAGTTGCGATTCGAAGTCGAAGCACATCGCTCGCCCGGCTCGAGTCGATCTGCGTTCATTGCGAGACACATCGAACATCCCGGCTCACGCCACTCGAATCCGGCGTCGGTGAATATCCGAGCGAGACCCTCCGCCTCCGCCTGGTGCTTCACCAAGCCGGAGCCCGGCACGACCATCGCGAGCTTGATGCTGCCGGCAACCTTGCGGCCGCGCACCACCTCCGCCGCCGCGCGTAGATCTTCGATACGGCCATTGGTGCAAGATCCGATGAACACCTTGTCGAGGGTGACATCCGTGATCGCGGTTCCGGGCACCAGGTCCATGTAGCGCAGGGCTCGCTCGATGCTCGAGCGGCGCGTCGGGTCCGGCTCCGAGGCCGGATCGGGCACGGTGCCGGTCACCGGCACCACCATCTCGGGTGAAGTGCCCCAAGTAACCTGTGGAACAATCTTGGACGCTTCGATGCGAACCACCCTCTCGAAATGCGCATCTTCATCGCTCTTGAGATCCGTCCAGGCAGCAACGGCGCGCTCCCACAAACTGCCCCGGGGAGCGTAGGGTCGATTCTCGACGTAACGCGTCGTCTTCTCGTCGGCCGCAACCATACCGGCCCGCGCCCCGGCCTCAATCGACATGTTGCACACCGTCATCCGCCCTTCCATGGAAAGCTCGCGGATCGCCTCGCCCGCGTACTCGATCGTGAAACCGGTCGCTCCCGCCGTGCCGATCTCGCCGATGATCGCGAGCACGATGTCCTTCGCGGTGACCCCCGGCCCAACTCGCCCGCTCAGCTCGATGAGCATGTTCTTGGCCTTGCGCTGGATCAGACACTGTGTCGCCAGCACATGCTCGACCTCCGAGGTACCAATCCCGAACGCGAGGGCCGCGAACGCACCGTGAGTTGAAGTGTGGGAGTCGCCACACACTATGGTCATCCCCGGCAGGGTCGCGCCCTGCTCTGGCCCGATGATGTGCACGATCCCCTGCCGGGGATCGTTCATCTGGAACTGGGTTATCGCGAACTCCGCGCAATTGCGATCCAGGGTTTCGACCTGCAGCCGGGAGGTCGGATCCTTAATACCATCGGCGCGGTCCGTCGTGGGCACATTGTGGTCACTCACCGCAAGATTGGCGGCCGTTCGCCACGGGCGCCGTTCAGCGAGCCTCAGTCCGGCGAACGCCTGGGGCGACGTTACCTCGTGCACCAGGTGTCGATCGATGTAGAGCAGGGTGGTGCCATCGTCGTTGGAACGAACCTCGTGGGCCGCCCATATCTTGTCGTACAACGTCTGTCCTGCCATGAGAGCGTCTCGGCCTTACCATTCAGCAAGACCCCAATCTTACCGGAAATGCCCTCGGGCGGAAGCTTGACTCCAGCGGCGTGGGAGGCCCGACTCGTAGAGATTTGCAGTGCGTCGAGGGTGAATGCCCCGCGGCCGCTTACTCGGGGATTGAGGCGGGAACGACGGGCGTACCCGAGCTCACATCGCAGTTCTGTGCCCGATGGCGCAGAACATGATCCATCAGCACGATCGCGAGCATTGCCTCCGCGATGGGAGTGGCTCGGATCCCTACGCAAGGGTCGTGGCGACCATGCGTTACCACCTCGACCGGGTCCCCCCTGCGGTCCACGCTGCGCCCTGCCAAGCGCAGGCTCGAGGTCGGCTTGAGGGCGACGCTGACGAGGACGTCCTGACCCGAGGAGATCCCTCCGAGCGTGCCCCCCGCGTTGTTGCTGAGAAAACCCTCCGGCGTGATCTCATCGCGATGCTCGGTACCCTTCTGCTCGACCGCGGCGAAACCGGCGCCGATCTCGACCCCCTTGACCGCGTTGATGCCCATCAGAGCATGGGCTATGTCAGCGTCGAGACGGTCAAAGACCGGCTCTCCGAGGCCGGGGGGAACCCCCGAGGCCACGACCGTGATCCGCGCCCCGATCGAATTGCCCTCCTTTCGCAGCGCATCCATGTAGGCCTCGAGCTCGGGTACGAGATCCGGGTCGGGACAGAAGAAAGGGTTGCTCTCAACCGCCAGCCAATCGTGTCGCCGCGGTCGCAGCGGACCCAGCTGCGCCAGGTAGCCCGCCACCCGAATCCCATAGCGCTGCGCCAGAAACTTCTTCGCTATCGCCCCTGCCGCGACGCGGACCGCCGTCTCGCGGGCCGAAGCGCGTCCCCCGCCTCGATAATCGCGAAACCCGTACTTCTGTTGGTAGGTATAGTCGGCATGTGCCGGGCGGAACACGTCCTTGATCTTCGAGTAGTCCTTGGAGCGCTGATCGACGTTCTCGATCAATAGCGCAATCGGCGTACCGGTGGTTCGACCCTCGAACACGCCGGATAGAACCCGAACCAGGTCGGTCTCCCGGCGCTGGGTCGTATGGCGGGTTTTTCCCGGGCGCCGTCTCTCCAGGTCGTGCTGTATATCGGCTTCTTCGAGCTCAAGTCCCGGCGGGCAACCATCCACGACACACCCGATCGCCGGCCCGTGGCTCTCGCCGAACGAGGTGACACTGAACAACTTGCCAATCGTGTTTCCTGCCATAGTCGTCATTGTAGCGGCGATCGGTCACAGACTTCCCGTGCACCGTCAGTGCGGTCTCGCCCCCTCTCGGCGCAATCATGCCGTTCCCGGGCGGGGTGCCGGCAAGTCGCGCGCGTCGAGAAGGAACACATTCTCGCCCCCGCGCGCGAGATCCAGCCAAACGAAGGGCAGGCACGGAAACGCCTCGACGAGCGCATCGCGACTGGTGCCGACCTCTACCACCAACACGCCCTCCGGACACAGATGACGCCGAGCTTCGCCTAAGATGGTTCGCACCACCTGCAAGCCGTCCTTGCCCGCACGAAGGCCGATCGGCGGTTCGTGCCGATACTCGGGGGGTGCGGCGAAGAGCTCGTGCTCATCGACGTAGGGTGGGTTGCTCACGATCAAGTCGTAGGGCCCGCTCGCTCGCTCGAAGAGATCCGACTCGAGAAGGCGCACTCGAGTACCCGTCCGGTGGCGACGGACGTTGATGCGCGCTACATCGAGCGCATCGGCCGAGATATCGAGCGCATCCACCAGCGCGTTGGGGAACGCCTTCGCGCAGGCGATCGCGATGCAGCCGCTGCCCGTGCCGAGATCGAGCACCCGCCTCACCCGGTCTTCTTCGACCCAGGGCGAGAAGCGGCGCTCAATCCATTCCGCTATTGGCGAGCGAGGAACCAGGACACGTTCGTCCACGTAGAACTCGAGCCCCGCGAACCATGCCCGTCGAGTGAGGTAGGAGGTCGGCTTTCGCTCCCGGATGCGCTGCACGAGCAGCGCCACGATCTCGATGCGCACCGAGCGTTCCAGCGGCTTCTCGAGCAAAGTCCGCGAGCAATCGTGCGGGTCGAGGCCAAGGACATGCAGGGCAAGCGCCGCCGCCTCGTCGACAGGGTTGTCGGTCCCGTGGCCAAACCACAGCCCGTGCTCGCCAAACCGCTCCGCCCCCCACCGAATCAGGTCGGCGGCGGTCGACGTTTCTTCAACTGCGGCCAGGGCCGCAACATCGAGCGCTCGAGCCAGCTCCGACGCCTCCGACCCGGCCCCCACCACCGGACTAACCCGGATCCGGATACGTCATCCAGCCTTCTTCTTGCGAGCGCGCGGCTTGCTGGGCTTCTCGCCAGCCTCACCCGCGGCCTTCTTTGGCTGGGTCTTGGGCCGCGGGGCACGCTTCGTCGCGACCGCGGCGGGTTCGGCCAGCTGCGAGAGCATCCGGTTCAAGCGCCCGACGAAGGCACCCGGATCGTCGAGCTGACCCCCTTCGCTGAGAAGCGCCTGGTCAAACAAGATATGGCTCCAATCCGATAGCCGCGAGTCATCGGATTCGCGCTCGAGCAATGCCACGATCGCATGGTCTGGATTCAGCTCCATGATCGGCTTGGTGGCAGGTACTTTCTGCCCCGCCGATCTCAGCAACCGCTCGAGATTGGCGCTCATCTCGTGCTCATCGGCGACCAGACACGCCGGTGAGGCGGTTAGACGTTGCGTGATTCGCACATCCTTCACTCGCTCGGCAAGGCAGCGCTTGACGCGCTCGACCAGCGCCGAGTGCTCGTCGGCCGACTCTTGCGTTTCGGATGAGTCCTCTCCGGCCAGGGCGCCGAGGTCCAAACTGCCCTTGGTGACGGACTGCAGAGTCTTGCCCTCGAATTCCTGCAGGTGCATCACCGCGATCTCGTCCACCTCGTCGGACAGCAGCAGCACCTCTACCCCGCGATCCCTGAACACCTCCAGGTGGGGACTGTTCTTGGCAGCCGCAAAGGTCGCGGCAGTGATGTAGTAGATCTTGTCCTGGCCGTCTTTCATTCGACCGACATAATCCGCGAGAGAGACGTCTTGCTCCGGAGAGTCGGTGTAGGTCGAGGCGAATCGCATCAGCTTTGCCAAATCATCCCGATTGGCCGAATCGTCGACCAGCCCCTCCTTGAGAACTCGCCCGAATTCCCTCCAGAACCCCGCGTACTTTTCCGGCTCATTCTTGGCCACGCTTTCGAGCAAACCGATCACCTTCTTGACGGAGCCGGCCCGGATCGAATCGATTTGCTTGTTCTGCTGGAGCAGCTCGCGGGAAATATTGAGAGGCAGATCGGCACAGTCAATGACACCGCGTACGAATCGAAGATAGGTCGGCATGAGGTGCTCGGCATCGTCCATGATGAAAACCCGCCGCACATAGAGCTTTACCCCGCGCCGCGTGTGGCGATCCCACAGGTCGAACGGCGCGCGAGAAGGAATATAGAGCAGGGACGTATATTCGAGATTACCCTCCACCCGACTGTGCACATGCGCGAGCGGCGCTTCGAAGTCGTGAGCTACGTGCTTGTAGAACTCCTCGTACTCATCCTCCGAAATCTCGTGCTTTGCTCTCGACCAGAGAGCCGTCGCGGAGTTGACGGTCTCGTCCTCGTGTGCCTCCGAATCGCCCTTGTCTTCCTTTCGCATCACGATTGGCAAGGAAATGTGATCGGAGTACCGGCGAAGAATGCTTCGCAGCCGAGACGCATCGAGGAACTCATCCTCTCCCTCGCGCAGGTGCAACGTGACCTCCGTGCCTCGCCGGGCCCGATCCACCGTCTCGATTGTGTACTCACCCTGACCGCTTGACTCCCAGCGCACTCCCTCCTGTCGGGGCAATCCGGCCCGGCGCGTGACGAGAGTGACGCGATCGGCGAGGATGAAGCTGGAGTAGAACCCAACTCCGAACTGTCCGATGAGCTGAGCGTCCTTGGCTGCATCACCGGTGAGGGCCTGGAAGAACTCACGGGTGCCAGACTTGGCGATCGTCCCGATGTTGTCGATCACCTCCTGCCGACTCATCCCGATACCGTTATCAGTGACCGTGATGGTGCGCGCCTCTTTGTCGACCGCAACTCGGATCTTGAGTTCGCCGTCCCCCTCGAACAGCGCATCGTCGGACAGTGCCTCGAAGCGAAGCTTGTCAGCCGCGTCGGACGCGTTCGAGACGAGCTCTCTGAGGAAGATCTCCTTGTTGCTGTACAGCGAGTGGATCATCAGGTCCAACAGCTGTCGGACCTCGGTTTGAAAGCCAAGCTTTTCCTTTTGCCCTTCAGCACTCATCACGACACTCCATTTGTTAAAGCGGACCGCGCGACCGCACGCCGGCCCATGGAAACTCTAGGGTCGAGCCCGAAACTGGAAAGCTCGCTGCGATAGAAAAGCCGCCATGCCGCCCAGCGTCGGATATCGAGGTGCGCGCCAGTATATATGAGTCCCGAATGGCGTGATTCAAGTGCCATGGTGACCTCGAGTTCCATTCGATAAACTCCTCGCGCATGAGCCCAACCCGAGGCCAAGCCCCTCCCGAGCGACCGCGTCATACCCCGGTCATCGCCCAGTACCTGAAGATCAAGGCGGATCACCCGGAAACCCTGCTCTTCTACCGCATGGGGGATTTCTACGAGCTGTTCTTCGACGACGCGAAAAAAGCCTCCCGACTGCTCGACATCGCCCTCACGTCTCGCGGCCGATCGGGCGGCGAGCCGTTACCGATGGCGGGGGTGCCGGCTCATGCGGTGGAACCCTACCTCGCCAGGCTGATGCGGCACGGCGAGTCGGTCGCAATCTGTGAGCAGGTCGGAGATCCCGCCACCAGCCCTGGACCGGTCGAGCGCCGCGTTACCCGCATCGCCACCCCCGGCACGGTGACCGACGAGGCCTTGCTGGATGAACGTCGCGACAATCTGCTCGCGGCCATCCACCACGACCGCGATCGAGTCGCACTCGCTACTCTCGATCTCGGCAGCGGGAGGTTCACCGCGATCGAACTCCAGCATCGCAGTGAACTCCTGGCAGAGATTGAACGCCTGGGCCCCGCCGAGCTGCTCGTGGACGACCGTGCTCCGCCTGACCCGGAGCTCACCCAACGGCCGGGGTTGCGCCGTTGCCCCCCCTGGCATTTCGATCTCGAGACGGCACGTCGTGCGCTCTGCGAGCAGTTCGACACCCGCGACCTCACCGGCTTCGGAATCGCGGACGCCACCTGCGCGATTCCCGCCGCCGGCTGCCTGCTCCTCTACGCGCGGGAGACCCAGCGCGCGGCCTTGCCACACATCCGGGCCCTTATTCTCGAGCAGCGCGACGAGGTAATCATGCTCGATGCCGCCACGCGAAGAAATCTGGAGCTTAGCGAAGGTCTCGCCGGCGACTCGGCGCACACCCTGGTCCGGGTGATGGATCGTACCGCGACCGCGATGGGCGGTCGGCTGCTCCGGCGCTGGATCAATCGACCGCTGCGCGACCGAGGCGCGCTGCGCGCGCGTCAACACGCGGTAGCATCGTTGCTCGAAGGGGCAAGTGGTGCGGAGCTGGCGTCGACGCTACGCCGCGTCGGCGACGTCGAGCGCATTCTCGCCCGGGTGGCGCTGCGCACCGCTCGCCCTCGCGACCTGAGCCAGCTCTGTGCCGCGCTCGGCGCCACGCCGCAAGTACGGGACCTCGTTCGCAGTCATGATTCCCCGCGTCTCGGGGAGCTGCTCGATCTGATGGGTGAGCATCCCGACCTCGAGCGGCTTCTGTCCGCGGCAATCTCCGAGAGCCCTCCTCTCACGATCCGCGACGGTGGGGTGATCGCCGAGGGCTACGACACCGAGCTCGACGAGCTCCGACGGCTCAGCACCGATGCGAGTAACTACTTGACCGACCTCGAGGTGCGAGAGCGGAACCGTACCGGGCTTTCCAACCTCAAGATTGGATTCAATCGCGTCCACGGCTATTACATCGAGCTCGGTCGGGCCCAAGCCGAGCGCGCGCCGCCCGACTACGTCCGTCGACAGACACTGAAGAACGCGGAGCGATACATCACCCCGGAGCTCAAGGCGTTTGAAGACAAGGTTCTGAGCGCGAGAGAGCGTGCCCTTGCTCGGGAGAAGCGCCTATACGAGGAGCTGCTCGATCGGCTCGCGCAGCGGCTGGCGGAGCTGCAAGACTGGGCGGCGGCGCTGGCCGAGCTGGACGTTCTCACCAATCTCGCCGAGCGGGCTGGTCAGCTCAACTTCTGCGCTCCGGAGCTTTGCGAAAGCCCAGGGCTCGAGATCGCGGCGGGTCGCCATCCGGTGGTCGAGCAGTTCCTGCACGAGCCGTTCGTGCCCAACGACCTGCGGATGGATGAAGGGCGCCGCATGCTGATCATCACCGGACCCAACATGGGCGGAAAATCCACTTACATGCGCCAGACCGCGCTCATCGTGATCCTGGCGTACATAGGAAGCTTCGTGCCGGCCGACCGGGCCGTGATCGGACCCGTGGATCGAATTTTCACCCGCATCGGCGCCGCCGATGATCTGGCGGGCGGACGCTCGACTTTCATGGTCGAGATGACCGAGACCGCAAACATCTTGCATAACGCGAGCCGAGACAGCCTGGTGCTCATGGATGAAGTCGGTCGGGGCACGAGTACCTACGACGGTCTGTCCCTGGCGTGGGCATGCGCCTCGTATCTGGCCGGAGAAATTGGGGCGTTCACCCTGTTTGCGACCCATTACTTCGAGCTCACCGCACTTGCCGAGCAGCTGCCCGAGGTCGACAACGTGCATCTCGAAGCGATCGAGTACGAGCAACGGATCGTGCTGCTGCACCAGGTGCGCGACGGACCGGCGAGCCGCAGCTACGGCCTCCAGGTCGCAGCGCTCGCCGGAGTCCCCGCGAGCGTGATCGAGCAGGCGCGCAGCTTGCTCCACGGGCTCGAGGCCGGGGATAAACCGTTCGACGTGCCCGGTACGGATGCGCAGATTTCACTTTTCGAACCCGCGCCGCCCGGTCCCTTGGACCGCGCGCTGGCGGAGCTCGACCCGGACCATCTATCGCCCCGCGAGGCGCTCGATGCACTGTACCGGCTGAAGAAGTTGGTACGCTGAGGAACCCTCCGCGGATCGTCCGGCTGAGACCGAAGTCCAGGCTTGCATCACCGAGCCAGCGCCGCAGGTCCTCGGTGCGGCATACGGCCCAGTCTCGTCACCGACGGAGATCCCGTTTATCATACGCGGTCGTTTGCAACCGTCCGCTTAGAACTCAGGGAAAACTGTCATGACCTTTGTGGTGAATGACAACTGCATCAAATGCAAGTACACCGACTGCGTGGAGGTGTGCCCGGTGGATTGTTTTCACGAGGGCCCCAACATGTTGGTGATCGATCCGGAGGAATGCATCGACTGCACGCTGTGTGAGCCCGAATGTCCGGTAGATGCCATCCTGTCCGAGGACGACCTACCCGCCGATCAGCGAAAATACCTCGAGCTCAATGCCGAGCTCTCACGCGAATGGCCGGTAATTACCGAGAAGAAGGACGCGCCGCCCGACGCGGCCGATTGGGAGGGTGTGGCAAACAAGCTCGAGTATCTGGAGCGGTAAGGCTCGCCGTCCACCCCGGTGCCTGGATCGAAGTTCACTGCGGCACCATAAGCAAGCACTAATCTCCCGAGAACGCCCGGATACCGGCGATGCCCTGTCCGCCGTGGCGCCAGGCCGTTTCGAGGTCTCTTAGCCGCATGCCCCCGAGTGCATACACCGGTATCGAGACGGCGGATACCAAGTCCTCGAACTGCTTCCAGCCGAGGGCCTTGGCGCCAGGGTGGGAGCAGGTCGCTCGCACCGGCGAGAGCACCGCGAAATCGACCCCGATCCGCTCGGCATGGGTCAGCTCCTCAGCCCCGTGGCACGAAGCACCGACGAGATGCCGCGAATCGAGGGGACGATCGCTGAGGGCGAGAAGCCGGGTACTGCTCAAATGCACACCGTGCGCCTCGGTGTCCTCGACGAAGCCCGGCGCCTCATTCACCAAGAGCTTCGCGCCGCTCGACCGACAAATTGATGCCGCTTGGTGAACGAGCGATCGAAGCGCCTCACCCCGAAGGCGTTTCGATCGCAGTTGTACCAGACGAACATTCCGCGCGGCCAGGTTGCCGGTGAGTGCGCGCAGCCCTGAATCCGGGATCTCGGCCGGCTCGGGGGTAATAAGATACAAAGGTGGTAGCTGAAGGGCGCGAATGATCGGTCGGTTGGCGGCCGGGAAACAGCCCGGATCGAGATTCTCGACGCCGACCCAGTCGATTCGCTGGCCCTCGACTCCAACCGGCTCGCCCACCCATCTCTCGACGCGCCAGACATCGAGCAACACCCGTCGATCGGGGTAATCATGGGGAACCCGGATGAGGGGTCTGAGGCGGCTGATCTCGATCCCGAGCTCCTCTCTGAGCTCACGGCGCAATGCATCGGGAGGGACCTCCCCCCGCTCGACCTTCCCTCCCGGAAACTCCCACCGCCCTCCCTGATGGGTGTGCGGGGGTCGCTGCGCCACCAGTACCCGAGTGTGGGGATCCACGATCGCGGCCGCGACCACGTGAAGACGTCTCATTGCGTGACCGCCGGCTCGATGTGTCCAGCTGTCTCGCGCCGTGAACGGAACGGGTTGCCCGGAACGCTCACGCGGACTTCAACCAATCAGATCAGCTCCGATAGTCGGCGTTGATCCGGACGTAGTCGTCGGAAAGGTCGCTCGTCAACACCTTGGCCGCATGACCACCTCGTCCCAAGCGGATCGAGACGGTGATTTGCTCGCGGGACATGACGCGCTGTCCAGCCGCTTCAGAATAGCCGGGGTCGCGCTCGCCCCCGCGAACGATTCGCACCTCGTCGAGCCAGATCTCAACCTTTCCCACGTCCAGCTCAGCGAGACCGGCGCGGCCGACCACGGCGAGAATTCGCCCCCAGTTCGGGTCCGAGGCGAAGAAGGCGGTCTTAACGAGGGGCGAGTGCGCGATCGCGTAGGCGACGCTAAGGCACTCCGCATCATCCCGCCCATCCTTCACCTCGACGGTGATGAACTTCGTGGCGCCTTCCGCGTCGTGAATGAGTGCCTCTGCAAGCGACTCACAGACCCGCACGAGCGCCGCGGTGAAAACCCCCTCACCCTCGCGATCCGACGCGTTCAATCTCGCGTTCGACTTTCCGGTAGCGACCAAGGTGCAGGCGTCGTTGGTCGAAGTATCACCATCGACCGTGATCCGATTGAATGATTGGTCCACCGCGACGACGAGGCATCGCCGCAGGACCCCGGGGTCAATCGAGACGTCGGTGGCGAGAAACGCGAGCATCGTCGCCATATCGGGGCAAATCATTCCCGACCCTTTGCAGATCCCGGTTATCGTGAACGATTCGCCGTCAATCTGGCCCCGCTCCGAGATCCCCTTGGGGACGGTGTCAGTGGTCATGATCGCCCGCGCCGCCTTCTGCCAGTGGTCGTCCGCCAGTCCCGTCAGCGCATCCGGAATTGCCGAGCAGATCCGGTCGACCGGAAGAGGCTCGCCGATCACGCCGGTTGAATAAGGAATGACCTCCCCGGCCTTGACGCTTCCTAGACGCGCCAGCGCGGCGCAGCATGCAAGGGCATCACTCAATCCGCGTTCACCGGTGCCGGCATTCGCGTTTCCGGCATTGACCAGCAGGTAGCGGGGAGCGCTTGCCGTCAAATGAGCCCGCGCTACGGTTACCGGAGCGGCGCAGAATGCGTTACGGGTAAAGACCGCGGCACAAGCCGCCCCTGGAGCCACCTCGAAGACCGCGATGTCGTCGCGGTCAGAGGCGTAGAGTCCTGCCCGGGCAACCCCGACGCGGACTCCGGGAATCGGCCGAAAATCGGACACCAGACCCGAACGGACGGTCATCAAGACCTTCCGCAAGCAACGCGCCGAGTCGCTAGCACGCGCCTCTTGCTACAAGCGCCCATGACACTGCTTGAACTTCCGCCCCGAACCGCACGGGCACGGCTCGTTGCGACCCACCTTGCGACTCGAGCGCACGAAGGGCTCCCGATGCGGCCGCTCCGGCTCGCTCTCCTCGTCGCCCGGTGCTGCCTCCGCGCCCTCGGTCGCGAGAGCCGTTGCCTCGGCGTGCTCGAAGCGCATCGGTGCGCTTCGGCGTCGTTGCGCTTCGACCGCCTCGACGTCCTCTTCGGCCCGAACGTTAATCCGGCACAGGATCCCGACCACCTCGCGCTTGAAGCGATCGATGAGGCCATGAAACATCTCGAAGGCCTCCCGCTTGTACTCCTGCTTGGGATTCTTCTGCGCATAGCCTCTGAGCCCAATACTCTGGCGCAGGTAGTCCATCGCCGCCAGGTGCTCCTTCCAGGCGGTGTCGAGCACCTGGAGCATGATCGCTTTCTCCACGTGGCGGATCACCTCCGGTCCGACCTTTTGCTCTTTGGCCTGATATTCCGACTCGATGGACTCTAGGATACGGGCTCGCAGCGGCTCCTCGTGTAGATCGTCGTCCTCGGCCAGCCACTTCGCGATCGGCAAACGCAATCCGAATTCGCGCTCAATCGTATCCTCGAGGCCAGGTACGTCCCAGAGCTCGTCGAGACTCTGGGGTGGGATATGCGAATCGATGGTAGAGGCAACGACGTCCTCGCGAATCGACCGGATTTGGTCGGACACGTCCTCGACCGCCATCAGCTCGTTTCGAAGGGAGTAGATCTCCTTGCGCTGATCGTTGGCAACATCGTCGTACTCCAGGAGCTGCTTGCGGATGTCGAAGTTCCGCGCCTCAACCTTGCGCTGTGCGTTCTCGATCGCTTTCGTCACCCAGGGGTGCTCGATCGCCTCACCTTCCTCCATTCCGAGCTTCTGCATGAGTCCCGAAACGCGCTCGTTGGCAAAGATACGCATCAGGTCGTCTTCGAGGGAGAGGTAAAATCGACTCGAGCCCGGGTCGCCTTGCCGACCGGAACGGCCGCGGAGCTGGTTATCGATTCGTCGTGATTCGTGACGCTCGGTGCCGATGATGTGCAATCCGCCCGCAGCTACCACTTTGCCGTGGCGCTCCTGCCACTCGGTGCGCACCCGCTCACGTTCCTCCTCGCTCGCGTCACCGAGCTCCGCAAGCTCCGCCTGAAGATTTCCGCCAAGCACAATATCGGTACCACGACCCGCCATGTTGGTTGCGATGGTTACCGCCTTGGGCCGCCCGGCCTGCGCGATTATTTGCGCCTCACGCTCGTGTTGCTTCGCATTCAGGACCTCGTGGGTCACCTTCTCCTTTTCGAGGACCTTCGACAGCAACTCGGAGGTGTCGATGGAGGTGGTGCCGACGAGGACGGGCTGGGTGCGCTCGCGGCAATCCCGAATGTCATCGAGGATCGCGTCGAACTTTTCACTCTTACTGAGATAAACGAGGTCCGCCGCATCGGAACGAATCATTTTCAGATGGGTGGGGATCACCAGCACTTCGAGGCCGTAGATCTGCTGAAACTCCACCGCCTCGGTGTCAGCGGTTCCGGTCATGCCGGCAAGCTTGTCGTACAGACGGAAGTAGTTCTGAAACGTGATCGAAGCGAGGGTTTGATTCTCGTTCTGAATCGGCACTCCTTCCTTCGCCTCGATTGCCTGATGCAGCCCCTCCGACCAGCGCCTCCCCGGCATGGTGCGGCCGGTGAACTCATCCACGATAACGATCTCACCGTCCTTGACTATGTACTCATCGTCGCGCTTGAAAAGGGAATGCGCGCGCAGGGCCGCGCCCAGATGATGCATCAAGGTGATGTTAGCCGCATCGTACAAGCTCTCCCCCGCCTTGAGGAGGCCCGCTTTCTCCATCAGCTCCTCTACCCGCTGATGACCTTCTTCGGTCAGGTATGCTTGTCGCGCTTTCTCATCGACTGAGTAATCACCGGGGCCATCTTCCTCGAGCTGGCGAGTAAGCTGGGGAATGAGCTTGTCAATTTGAATGTAGAGCTCGGAGTTCTCATCGGTCGGCCCCGAGATGATAAGCGGCGTCCGCGCCTCGTCGACAAGAATCGAGTCAACCTCATCCACGATTCCGAAGTGAAGATCCTTTTGCATCTTCTCATCAAGGGTGAACGCCATGTTGTCGCGCAGATAGTCGAAACCGAATTCGTTGTTGGTTCCATAGACGACATCGGACTCGTAGGCCTCCCGCTTCTCGCTCGGGGTCATGCCGGGGACCACAACGCCGGTTCGCATGCCGAGAGCCTCGTAGATCGCCCCCATCCACTTCGCATCACGCCGGGCGAGATAGTCGTTCACGGTGACGATGTGCACCCCTTTGGTGGTGAGTGCATTCAGATACGCGGGCAGTGTCGCCACCAGCGTCTTACCCTCACCGGTACGCATTTCTGCAATCATTCCCTCGTGCAGAGCGATACCACCTATCAGCTGCACGTCGAAGTGACGCATGTTCATGGTCCGATTTGCAACCTCGCGAACCACCGCGAACGCCTCGGGCAGCAACGCGTCCAGAGGCTCGTCCTTGGCAACTCGCTCGACGAACTCCTTTGTTTTTTCCCGGAGCCCGGTGTCGCTAAGCTTCTGCATTTCCGGTTCCATGGCATTGATGCTGGCCACGGTTCGCGACATGCGCCGGAGAATCCGTTCGTTGCGACTACCGACAACCTTTTTGACTAAATTTCCGAACATGAGAGCATTTGAGCAGCTGAGAATTTGTGCGCGAGTCCAATTGGAAACGACGCTATCACGCCTGATATTGAGCGTTCATGCCTGATTGTCAAGGCGGACCAGCCGCCGCACCGGGGCGCCACCTTCGAGCAGCGTGGAACTGCTGCGGGTCGTTAAGGATTGGCGCGCACGTACTGAATCGGATTGACCGACTTGCCGTTGTGAAGAACCTCGAAGTGAACGTGGGGGCCAGTCGAGCGCCCACTAGAACCCATCATGGCAATGGTCTGGCCTTTCTTCACGGTGTCGCCAACCGCAACGAGATTCCTCTTGTTGTGGGCGTAGCGCGTCACGTAACCGTTGCCGTGGTGCAACTCGACGACATTACCAAGCCCGGCCCGGTAACGCGAGCTGATGACGACTCCCGCCGCGACCGCAATAATCTTCGAGCCGGAACGGCCGGCGAAATCGAGGCCGGAGTGAAAGGCTTTCTTGCCGCTCAACGGGTCGGTACGGTAGCCAAATCCCGACGATATGTAGCCGCTCGAGACGGGGCGCCCGGTCGGATGCACCTCGGCCTGCAAGCGGTTGGTCATGAGGAGCTGCTCCAGCGCGGTGAGCTTGGGCGACCGATCATTGAGCTGACCGGCAAGCGCTTCCAGCGAAGCGACGAAATCGGGCACCGACTGGCTCTCCAGCGCTGATGCATTGTTGGGGCCGCCCCGGGCCGGTGACTGGCTGAAATCGAACTCCTGGGGATCGAGCTGAGCCATCTCGACCAGTCGCTCACCGAGCGCATCGAGTCGAATTAGGTGAGCTTGCATTTCACCGAGCTTCAATGCGAGAGCATTGACGTTCTTCTCGGCGTTCCTGATTGCGCCCTCCACTCTCCCGCTCTGCTGCGCGAGCTGCTGTTCGATCCGCGCCTCGGATATTCCCGGCGTGGGATCCGGGGATATCTGGCCGATCTTGAATCCCCCATACACGAGCAGCGCGGCAACCCCGGCGCTCGCGATGAGCGACAAGACCACTCCCCTCCAGCCGATTCTCACCGGCCCTTGGGCACCGGCGGTTTTTGCTATTAAGATGAGTTCCATCTCTCACTCGCCCGCTGGTAGATTGCAGTGCGGACCAAGAACACGACCACGGTGGC
>JBFHLI010000005.1:0-31729 GCA_041594935.1 Gammaproteobacteria bacterium
ACGGTGGAGAGCTGCACGCTCTGCGTTCACCGCATCGACGAGGGGGCGGGGCGCGCCCCGGCCTGCGTGGAGGCGTGCGATGATGCGGGGCACGGAGCCATCTTGTTCGGCGATCTGAACGATCCCGACAGCGGCATTTCCACCGCGCTCGCGAGCCGCGAGAGTAGCGAGATCCGGGCCGATCTCGGGCTCGATACCGGTGTTCGCTACGCGGGGTTCTGAGCATGGGCCGACGATCCCATTCCGCCGGTGAGCCGACAGAGCAAGACGGCGGCCCCGCGCGGCCAGCCGGGCGGGGCCCGACGCGCGATGCCGGTTGGAGGGATTGAGCGTGGAGACTCCGTTTCGTGAGCTCGAGGGCCGCAGCGCCGGCTACGTGGCCCTCGTAGCGGCTCTCGGAGCCCTCGTCGTCGCGGGGTGGATAGCCGCCCACCAGATGGATACCCAGGGGCATCACATCACCGGGATGTCGAACCAGGTCGTATGGGGCGTCCCCCACGTATTCGCGGTATTTCTCATCGTCGCCGCCTCCGGGGCGCTCAACGTGGCCTCACTTAGTTCGGTGTTCGGCCGGGCGGCGTACCAGCCGCTCGCCAGGCTCTCCGGGCTGCTCGCGATCGCTCTGCTGGTCGGGGGGCTTTGCATCCTGGTGCTCGATCTCGGCCGGCCCGATCGACTCGTGGTCGCGATGACCCATTACAATTTCAAATCCATCTTTGCCTGGAACATTTTTCTCTACACCGGTTTTCTTCTGATCACCCTCGTTTACCTCGGGACATTGATGGAGCGCCAGTTGAATCGTCACACGAAGGCGGTCGGCATCATCGCCTTCGCCTGGCGCCTCGTTCTGACCAGCGGCACCGGCTGCATATTCGGTTTTCTCGTGGCGCGCGAGGGATACGATGCCGCGATCTTGGCCCCTCTGTTCATCTCCATTTCGCTCGCACAGGGGACCGCGGTCTTCCTGCTCGTCCTCATGTTTGCCTTCCGCTTCGGCGCTCGGGAGCTGGACGCCGACCTGGTGGCGCGTCTTCGCCGGTTGCTCGCGATCTTCGTGATGAGCGTCCTCTATTTCGTGCTGGTCCAGCATGTGACCAACCTGTATGCACCCGAGCATCGAGGGATCGAGCGCTTTCTCCTGCTCGAGGGGGGCGTCTACCCGGCGACGTTCTGGCTGGGACAGATCGCGGTGGGGTCCCTGGTCCCCCTGGTCCTTCTGGGTCACCCCCGGCTCGTCGAGCACCGCGGCTCGGTCGCGGCGGCGGCGATGTTGGTCGTGATCGGCGGCTTTGCCCAGCTCTACGTCCTCATCGTCGGGGCCCAGGCGTACCCGCTGTCGCTGTTTCCCGGCATGGAGATCGTTGCGAGCAGCTTCTTCGACGGTGTCGTCGCCGAGTACCGGCCCCGGATCCCGGAGCTTGCGCTCGGGGTGGGCGGCCTCGCCCTCAGCGCACTGTTGGTAGTGCTCGGTCTCAAGGTCTTGAGATTCCTCCCCGACCCGCAACCGGCCTGGGATGAGCCCGGGAGACCCGGATGAGCGGCGTCTATATCTCGGCCGCCCACAAATCTTCGGGCAAGACCCTTTGCACGATGGGGCTGTGTGCGGCACTGCGCCGGCGCGGATACCGCGTGCAACCCTTCAAGAAGGGGCCGGATTACATCGACCCGCTGTGGCTCGGCGAGGCCTCGGGGCGTGCGTGTCACAATCTCGACTTCTACACCATGACCCGCCACGAGATCGTCGACACCTTCCGACGCCACGGCGCCGAGGCGGACATCAGCATCGTCGAGGGAACCAAGGGTCTGCACGATTCGGTAGACCTGGCGGGCCACCAGAGCAATGCTTCCCTGGCGAAGCTGCTCGCGACTCCAGTCGTGCTCGTCATCGATACCGAGGGGATGACCCGGGGGATCGCGGCCCTGCTGCAGGGCCTGCAGTACTTCGATCGGGATGTCACGCTTGCCGGCGTAATTCTCAACAACGTCGCGAGCGCGCGTCACGCCGACAAGCTGCGCGGCGCGGTCGAAGCCTATACCGACGTGGGAGTGCTCGGCGTCATACCTCGCGACGACGCGATGTTCCTCCGCGAGCAGCACCTCGGCCTGGTTCCCGCCAACGAGACGAGCGATGCGGGCGAAATCATCGGGCGGATCGGGCGCATCATCGAGACCCGCGTCGATGTGGGCGCAATCCTCGCGCGGTCCGGTTCAATTTCCGCTCAGTCGAGCCCGCTCCCGGCATCACCCCGCGCGCGGGCTACGCCCGACATCCGGGTCGGAATCACCCGTGACGAAGCCTTCGGATTCTACTACCCGGGTGATCTCGAGGCGCTCCAGCGGGCCGGGGCGGAGCTGGTGGCGGTTGACACCTTGCGCGACCGGGCGTTGCCGCCGATCGACGGTTTGTTCATGGGTGGCGGATTCCCCGAGCGTCATATGCATGCGCTAAGCGCCAACCGCTCGCTGCGGGCCGAAATCAGGCGCGCGGTCGCTCGGGGCCTGCCGGTGTACGCCGAGTGCGGGGGACTGATGTACCTGGCGAAGAGGATGGTCTGGGGCGATCGTCGCGGCGAGATGGTCGGGGCCCTCGAAGCGGACGTGGTCATCCGCGAGCGCCCGCAGGGGCGCGGATACGTGCGCTTACGCGAAACCGAGCACGCCCCCTGGCCGCGGGCGGGGAAGGCAAGACCCGGCCGGGTGTTTCCGGCCCACGAGTTCCACTATTCGGAGCTGCGCAACGCGAGCGGAAATTTCGAGTATGCCTACGATGTTGTCAGGGGGCACGGTATCGACGGCCGACACGACGGGATCGTATTCGGCAACGTGCTTGCGAGCTACGTGCACCTGCGGGATACGCATCGCAATCACTGGACAAAGCGTTTCGTGTCTTTCGTCCGGGACCGACGCTCCCGCCGACGCGCGGGTAACGTATACTGAGCGCGGACGGGGCGATCTGGACGGAATTGTGTTCACGGTAACTCGTGCTGCCGCGAGGCAGATCCGGAAAGTGGCCAACGACGGTGACATGGAGGAGCTGGCGCTGCGAATCGCAGCGGCGCGCGAATCCGATGGTGGCATCACCTACCGCATGGGATTCGACGAGGTCTCGACGGAAGACACGCTAATCAGCGCCGGGGGAGTGGACATCCTGATCGGCGGTAATGATAAGGAGCTTCTCCAGGGCGCGACCCTCGACTTCGTGGAGCTGGAGCCGGGCCGCCCGAGCTTCGTGTTTCTCAACCCGAACGATCCTCATTTCCGACCACCGAAGGAGTGAGCAATGCCCGCAGGCGACCCACCGGCGCAATCGGGCCGGCTCCGCAGCATTCTTGCTCGCCTGGTGAGGCCCGCTGACGACTGGGCGTTTCGCGCCAACGAGCGCCGCACCAGCATCCTTTCGGTGCTGATGTCGGTCTTGCTCGGGGTCCTCGGTGCCATGGGGCTGCTGGTCTTCGGATTCTTGGGGACGACGGGCGACGGTTGGCTGCTCGCGACCTTCTCTCTGCTACTGGTGGCGTCGGTTCTGATTGTCGCAGTGCTGATGTTCCAGGTCCGCCGCCATCTCGTGAAACCGCTCTCTCAGCTCTACACCTGGGCCCTGCGTATGTGCGACGGTGACCTGTCGGCCCGCATTCCGACGCCGCAGGTAGGACGTTTCGAAAAGCTCAGCTTTCACATCAACCGTCTGAGTGAAGCCCTTGATAGACTTGCAAATGAGATGGATGATTTGGTTTGGGAGCAGACCAATCGCCTGCAACGGAAGAACCAATCGCTCGAGCTGCTCTACGAGATTGCGGCGGCGGTCAGCACCACCGACGATTTGACCGAGGTGCTGGAGCAAGCGATGAGCCGCGTGCTGGATGTTCTCGGCGGCACCGGGGGATCGGTGTATCTGTGCAACGTCGAGGGGTCGCTCGAGCTGCTCACCACGGTGGGAGAGGCGTGGGCGCCGGATCGAGCTCCGCCGGACACCGAGGCCAGTCCGCCGATTCCCCGCCAGGTTGACGTGCCGGGTTCCGGTGCAAACCATAAAGGGCCGCTCGACGTCCGGGTCCCGTTGATCTATCGGGAACGCGATCTCGGGCTGATCCGGCTTTACCTCCAACCCACCGAGCCCGGCGAAACGCCCGAGCTGATCAAGCTGCTCGCGAGCGTGGGCAATCACCTCGCAATGGCAATCGCCAAGTTCAAGCTGGACGAAGAATCGCGCAACCTCAATCTGGTGCGCGAGCGCGCCTCGCTTGCCTACGAGCTACACGACTCGCTGGCCCAGACGATCGCGGCGTTGCGATTTCAGATGCGTAATCTTGACGAGACCCTCGGACCCGAGCAGTCGCTCGATGTGCGTCGGGAGATAAGGCGTATCCGAAGCTCCATGGACGAGGTCAATACCGAGGTGAGGGAATTGATCGCGAGCTTCCGTACTCCCTTGGACGAGCGCGGTGTGCTCCGGTCGATAGAGGACATGACACTGCGGTTTCGCAAGGACACCGGTATTGCGGCGTATTTTCACGCCGACGCAGAGGGCCTGGTTCTGCCGCCGGCGGCGGAGATGCAGGTGCTCGGTATCGTCCGCGAGGCGCTGACCAATGTTCGCAAGCACAGCAAGGCCCACATGGTTCGGGTGCTGCTCCAGCCCCGAGGTTCGACCGGCTACCGCCTGCTGGTAGAGGACGACGGGGTGGGGATGACCGAGCCGGTGGTAAACTCTCACCCCGGTGAACACATCGGGCTCTCGATCATGCAAGATCGAGCGCGCCGCCTCGGCGGAGAGTTACGCATCGAGAGCGAGCCTGGAGACGGTACGCGCATAGACCTACTGTTCGAGGTCGGACCTGCGCATACGCGGGGAGTGCTCGGCAGTGTCGGTTGAAACCCTTCCGGAGCACCGATTGCGGGTCTTGCTGATCGACGATCACACCCTGTTTCGAACCGGCCTGCAGGAATTGCTCGAGCGTCGCGGCCTGGAGGTGGTGGGGGCGGTTGGATCGGGGCAAGAGGGCCGCGCGCTGCTTGCGGATCTTCACCCGCACCTCGTGCTGCTAGACCTACGTATGCCGGACGATGACGGGCTAAGGGTGCTCGAGGCAATCCGATGCGATCAGCCGGAGCTACCGGTGATCATGCTCACCACCAGCGCGCACGAGAGCGACCTGGTGCGCTGTCTGCGAGCTGGAGCCCAGGGCTACTTGCTCAAGGATATGGAGCCCGACCAACTCGTCGACTTGCTGCACGAGGCAATCGCGGGGTCAACCGTCGTTGCCCCGGGGATGACGGCGGTGTTGGCGAAGGTGGTGCAGGGCGATGCGGTGCCCGAGGCGCATGCCTCTCGGTTCAGTGATCTGACACCGCGCGAGATGGAGATCCTCCAGCACCTCGCCGCCGGCCAGAGCAACAAAGCGATCGCGCGCGAGCTGGGAATCACCGACGGGACGGTAAAGCTGCATGTTCGCTCGATTCTGAAGAAGCTCGGGGTGCAGTCCCGGGTGGAGGCGGCGATCCTGGCGGTGGAAGAGGGCATTCCGCGCGGCCCAGCTCGCCTCGGGGGCTCGGTCGCGGTCACGCGGGACTAGGGTGTACGCTCGAGACGAGCCGACGGATATGCCATATTTCGTGTACCGAATTCACCCGCCGAAACGCCTCGAGCGGGTGGACGCGTTCGAGCGGTATCGCGACGCTCGGGAACGGGTGAGAGCGATGCGAAAGTCCGCGTCTCCGGGCGAGCCGGTGGTCCGTATGATCTTCGCAGCCGACGAGGCGCAAGCCGAGCAGCTGCTGCGCGAGACGCGCGAGCCGAGACCGGCGGGCGAGGAATAGGCTAGATGCCTGGGCGGAAATGTCGGTCACTACGCGCGCGGTCGCGTTCCCTCCCCCGCGGAACGTGGGGGAGAAACAGGATGGGGGATAGACATGGAGCGCTTATCGAAGCCACCGGTGACGTCCAATTCGGAACAGCTATCAGTAGGTTGCCAACGCAAAGCGCTCGGGGCCGCTCGACGAGGACAGAGACGATGACGGGGTTTGATCGCGAAGTGGACGCGTGCGGTTTGAACTGCCCCCTTCCCGTCATTCGCGCCAAGAAGACGCTTGCGAGGATGTCGCCAGGCGAAGTTTTGCGGGTCGTTGCGACCGACCCCGGCTCGGTGCAGGATTTCGAGGATCTGGCGGTGCAGCTCGGCTGCGAGCTGCTGGAGTCCCGCGAGGAGGCGGGCCGCTACTATTATCGACTACGGAAGCCTTGAACGGCCCGAATGCCGGTCGGGTCGCTGCTCCGGTCCGCGGCCGAGCGCCAGATTGAAAGTTCCAAGCTGGGGAAGACCATGGCAAGAAATGCAAGCGTCATCGGGTGGTCGCTGGCCGGCGCGCTCATCACCACCCTCGCGGCGGCCGCATGGAGAGCCTACATCATCGTGCAGGGAGGCCACTCGCTCACGGCGGTGCCTCCTTTCGACATGGCGTTCAGGGTCATGGAGCTGCACAAGTTTGCTCTTTACGGTGCGATTGGCGGGGGGTTGATCGGCCTCATCGAGAAGTCCTACCGGAGCTTGCGTCATCGGCGGCGGGAACGGGTCGTGCCGACCTATGAGAATCCGATGGATGCGACCGATACCAAGATCAAGCTGATGCGCGCGCAGCGGGCCAACGAGTATCTCCAGGCTCGCAAGGCGGGCGAGGCGGCCGCCGATCGGGGTCTCGCCCCCCCGGTGGAGAACGTCATCACCGCACGTGAGGGGTTGCTGACCTACCGCGTGATGGCATACCGACAGCTCAGCGAACGCGAGCTCATGGAGACCGTGAGAACCGCGCTGGAAAACGGAGAGATCGAAGAGCCGGCGCCCGGCGGCAGCGTTACCCTGCTGACTTCGATCGGAAAGGCGTAGCCCGTGGCGGGTTGTGTTCCCGGCCGAGTGGAGTTTCGAGGATCGTTGCGATGAGCTATCCAACCCGACCCACCGAGTTCGCCAATCGCCGGGTGCTCGGCTCGAGAGCACTTGATTTCTCCGAGATACCGATGATCGACCTCGCCCCGATGCGCGGCGCGGATGAAGGCGCCAAACGACGCCTCACCGAGGCCGTGCGCGATGTCTGTTGTCGGGTCGGATTCTTCTACGTCAAGAACCACGGTGTGCCCGACGTCACCGTCGAGGAGGCGCTGGGCGAGACCGAGCGGTTCTTCGCGCTTCCGTCCGCGGTCAAGCTGCGCTATGACATCGCCCGAATCGGGCGTCACCGCGGATTCGTGCCGGTGGGCGCCCTCACCGCCGATCCCGACACCGAGCCGGACCGACAGGAAGGCTACGAAGTAGCCCTCGAGCTGCCCGAAGACGATCCGGACTACCTCGCGGGCAGCAAGCTCTACGGGCCGAACGTGTGGCCGCGGGAGGTCCCGGAGTTCGCGCCGAAGGTGTACCGCTACTTTGAATCGGTGCGCGAGCTCGGGCACCTGCTGTTTCGGGCCTTTGCCCTCGCGCTCGAGCTGCCGGAGGCGTTCTTCGAACCGGAGATCACGAAGCCAACGGCTCAGCTGCGCCTCATCTATTATCCGGCAGGTCACGATGATGGGGTGAAGTTGGAGAACATCGGCATCGGTGCCCACACCGACTACGAATGCTTCACGATCCTCTGGCAGAATGCGCCGGGGCTGCAGGTTCAGAACCGCTCGAACGAATGGGTCGAGGCACCACCAATCCCCGGCACTTTCGTCGTCAACATCGGCGACATGATGCAGCGCTGGACCAACGATATGTTTCGATCCACCCCGCACCGGGTGATCAACCCCCCGGGTCGCGAGCGGTACTCCTTCCCGTTCTTCTTCGGGGCGAACCACGGCACGATCGTGCGGCCTCTCGGGAGCTGCTGCGGACCCGACAATCCGCCGCGCTACCCGCCGACCCACTTCGGGTATTGGGTCGAGAACATGCACGCGTACTCTTACGTGTACCGCCACGAGGAACGCGGCATCCTGCCCAACCCCGAGCTCGAGTGAGGGCGCGGGCAGCCGAGTGATGAAATCGGTGCGGCGATGGGATGGTCGCCTAACGTAGCGACAGAGATGGGGGCTAGGGTGCAGCGAGGATTGCGGTGGTATCTATCGACGGCGGTGCTCGCGCTCGCCCTGGTCGGGACGGCGATGTCGGCGGAGGTCGTGCTGCACCGGGGGAACGGCACCGAGCCCGAGAGCCTCGACCCGCACAAGTCGACCGGCGTTCCCGAGGCAAACATCATCTACGACTTGATGGAGGGGTTGTTGGTCTTCTCGCCGAGCGGGAAGCCGGTGCCCGGTGTCGCCGAGGGATGGGACATCAGCGAAGACGGCAAGACCTACACGTTTCGATTACGCGCAGACGCGCGCTGGTCGAACGGCGACCCGGTGACCGCGGGCGACTTCGTCTACTCGATGCGCCGAGCGGTGGACCCCGCGACCGCGTCCGACTATGCACCGGTGATGGCTCCTATTCTCAACGCCGAAGCGATCGTCCGCGGTGAGCAGCCGAGCGAGCGCCTCGGGGTCGAGGCGCTCGATGACCGGACCTTGAAGATCGACCTGAAGGCCCAGACGCCGTACTTCCTCGGTTTGCTCGTGCATCACATCACGTGGCCGGTGCACCGGGGAACCGTCGAGAAGCACGCAGAACAGTGGACCCGGCCCGGAAACTCGGTGACCAACGGACCCTACACGATCGAGGAGTGGGTGCCGCAGGCAAGAATCGTTCTGCGCAAGAATCCCATGTTCCACGGTGCCGCCGACATCAAGATCGACCGGGTAGTCTATTACCCGACCGAGGATCAGAACGAGGAGTTCAAGCGGTTCCGCGCCGGTGAGCTGGATATGACCTCCACCATCCCGACGGACAAGATCGACTGGGCGGCCGCGAACATGCCGCTCGAGTATCGCAACTCCCCCTATTTCGGAACCTACTACTACGTCATCAATCTGACGAAAGCTCCGCTCGGTTCGGACGTACGCCTGCGCCGGGCGCTGGCCCTCGCGATCGACCGGGAGATCTTGACCGACAAGATAACGCGGGCCGGGGAAGAGCCGGCCTACAGCTGGGTACCGCCCGGCGTCGACGGCTATCGCAGTCAACGCCTCGACTTCGCGACGATGCCCGGGAAGGCGAGGGTCGAGCTTGCCCGAGCGCAGATCGCGCAGGCTGGTTACGGACCCGAGAACCCGCTACGGGTGCAGATCCTGTACAACACGAGCGAGCGCCACCAGCGCATTGCGGTGGCCATCGCGAGCATGTGGAAGAAAGCCCTCGGCGTCGAGACGACCCTGACCAACCAGGAGTGGAAGGTCTATCTCGAGACGCGCGACCAAAAGCAGCACCAGATCGCTCGCGCCGCGTGGATCGGTGACTACATGGACGCTTCGAACTTCCTCGAGCTGTTCCTCTCCACCGCCGGGGAGCGCAACGACGCGGGCTATCGAAACCCGCGCTTCGACGAGCTGCTCGCGGCGGCCGCGGTGAATCCCGACCCGGAATCACGCAGCCGCCAGCTCGAGCGCGCGGAGGCAATCCTGCTTGCCGACCTGCCGATCATTCCCATCTATCATTACCGGAACTTGAAGATGGTGAGTCCTGCCCTCTCCGGGATCGATGAGAACGTAATGGGCTTTCACCTCACGCGCTACATCGCAAGAGAGGAATAGTCGCGCGGGTCCGGGTGACCGGGCTCGAGGCGCAGTCGGGCGCCGATGCAATCGGTGCGGGAAACGGGGGGACCTCCTTGCTGCGATATGGCATCCAGCGATTGCTCGGGGCGATCCCGACTCTGTTTCTGATCGTCACCGTCGCGTTTTTCTTGATCCGGCTCGCGCCGGGCGGGCCCTTCGACAAGGAGCGCAAGCTGCCAGCCGAGGTGGAGGCCAACCTCCTCAAGGTTTACCATCTCGACGAGCCCTTGATCAGCCAGTACGCGCGTTATCTCGGAAACGTCCTGCAGGGCGACTTCGGCCCCTCCTTCAAGTACAAGGACTTCTCGGTAAACGAGCTGATCTGGGGCGGCTTTCCCACTAGCCTCGTGCTCGGCGGCACCGCGATGATCGTCGCGGTGGTCCTGGGGGTGAGTGCCGGTATCCTGGCCGCCCTGCGGCAGAACCACGGCACCGATTACGCGGTGATGGCGGCGGCGATGACCGGCATCACGATTCCGAACTTCGTCATGGCGCCGGCCCTAACGCTCGTCTTCGGCCTGTGGCTGAGCTGGCTCCCGGTCGGAGGCTGGGGTGATTCGTGGCGCCAGGCGGTACTGCCCATCGTCGCTCTGTGCCTGCCGCAAGTCGCAGCGGTGTCGCGACTGACACGTGCGAGCATGATCGAGGTGCTCGGAAGCAGCTACATGCGCACCGCGCGGGCGAAGGGGCTGCCCGCTCGGGTCACGATTATCCGCCATGGACTGAAGGCGGCGATGCTGCCGGTGGTCTCGTACCTGGGACCAGCGGTGGCGGCGGTGATCACCGGTTCGGTCGTCATCGAGCAGATCTTCGGCATCCCGGGAATCGGGCGCTACTTCGTCCAGGCGGCGTTGAATCGCGACTATACCCTCGTGATGGGAGTGGTCATCTTCTACGGAGGTTTAATCATCGGCTTCAATCTGCTCGTCGATCTGCTCTACGGTGTTCTCGATCCCAGGGTCCGCTACTGACCGCGATGAGCGGACGCGCGAGGCAAGGCGATGAGGTCAGGGGTCGTAGCCTGTGGGACGATGCCCGCGCGCGCCTGTGGCGCAACCGAGCCGCGGTCGCCAGCCTCGCCACCCTCGGGACCATCACCGCGTTGTGCGGATTCGCGCCCGCTTTCTCGGCCCATCCTTTCGATGAGGTCTACTGGGACTTCATCAGCTCGCCTCCCGATCTGGAGGCCGGCTTCTTCTTCGGTACCGATGGCAACGGCCGCGACCTGTTCGCGCGCACCCTGCACGGTGGGCGTATGTCGCTCGCGGTCGGGATCATCGCCACCGTGGTGAGCCTCGTCATCGGCGTGGGGTGGGGTGCCACCGCCGGATTTCTCGGCGGGCATATCGATGCGGTCATGATGCGCATCGTCGACATTCTCTACGCGATTCCCCTCATCTTCTTCGTGATTCTCCTGATGGTCGTTTTCGGCCGGCACCTGTTCCTGATCTTCATCGGCATCGGGGCCGTCTCATGGCTGGACATGGCCCGCATCGTGCGCGGTCAGGCGATCAGCCTCAAGCACCGGGAGTTCGTCGAGGCAGCGCATGCGGCCGGGGTTTCCAGCTTCAACATCGTGCGCCGCCATATCATTCCCAACCTCATGGGTCCGGTCGTGGTCTACGTGACGCTGACCGTCCCCCAGGTGGTCCTCTACGAGTCGTTCCTGAGCTTCCTCGGCCTCGGGGTGCAGGAGCCCTTCACCAGCTGGGGAGTGCTGATCAGCCAGGGGGCGGAGACGATGGAGACCGCGTGGTGGGCGTTGATCTTTCCCGCCGCATTTCTGGCCGTCACCCTGTTCTGCTTCAACTTCCTCGGCGACGGTCTTCGCGACGCCCTCGACCCCAAGGACCGGTAGTCCCGATGTCGCGCCCGTCCACCCGTCATTGGTTGGGCCGATGATCGCCCCGGCCGCGGGGTCGAACTCACCTTCGCCCTCGGCCGGGGAAAAGCACGACTCTTTCCCGGTTCTTTGCGTGCGTGATCTTGAGGTCCGGTTCTCGACGCGGGATGGGGAGGTGAGGGCGGTCAATCGGATCGGCTTCGATGTGGGCCCGGGCGACGCGCTCGCGGTGGTGGGCGAGTCGGGCTCGGGCAAGAGCCAGATGTTCATGGCGGTGATGGGGTTGCTTGCGGCTAACGCTCGGGTGCGAGGGAGCATCCTGTTTCGGGGCGAGGAGATCCTCGGGGCCCACCCGCGGCGCCTCAATCGAATCCGGGGGGCGCAAATGTCCATGATATTTCAAGACCCGATGACCTCCCTCAATCCCTACCTCACCATCGGCCGGCAGCTGAGCGAGGTGCTCGTCGCGCACCGCGGCACGAGCGAGGCCGATGCCCGCAGGGCCAGTATCTCGATGCTCGACCGGGTACGGATCGCTCAGGCCGCGCGCTGCTTCGAGCGGTATCCGCATGAGCTTTCGGGCGGCATGCGCCAGCGCGCCCTGATCGCGATGGCGCTGCTTTGCAAGCCCGATCTGCTGATCGCGGATGAGCCGACCACCGCCCTCGACGTGACGGTGCAGGCCGAGGTTCTGGAGCTGCTCGCGGAGCTGCAGCGAGCCTCGGAGCTGGCGCTCGTCCTGGTCACCCACGACCTCGGGGCGGTGGCCGGGCTGTGTGATCGGGTCATGGTCATGTATGCCGGCCAGATCGTCGAGTCGGGCGGGGTCCGGGATATCTTCCACGACCCGATTCATCCCTATACGCAGGACCTTCTGCGCTCGGTTCCGCGTTTGGACGAGACGAAGTCCGAGCGTCTGAGCGCAATCCCCGGGCAGCCGCCGGACCCCCTGCACCTGCCCAGAGGCTGCGCCTACCGGGAGCGCTGTGACCGGCGGATGGAGATCTGCGCCGTCGAGTCGCCCGAGCTGACCGAGCTGGCCCGAGGACGAGGCAAGGCGTGCCATCTTCCGTCGCACTAGCAGCTTGGCGCTGTGCCGGCTCGGCGATTCTTGGTGAGCGCCGCGCCGTTACGCCTCATTCGGCCCGTCTCCCGCGTCTCACCGTGACTGCAACCTCTGCGGGCGGGCCGTGACCGACAGCCCCGCCCAGCCATCCAGCCCGTTGCTCTCGGTTCGAGACCTGAGCGTTCACTTCCCGGTTTCGCGGAGGGTGCTCGCGCGCAAACCGGCCGGGGTGCTCAAGGCGGTCGATGGAGTCAGCTTCGACCTCGAGGCGGGGGAGACGCTCGGATTAGTCGGAGAATCAGGGTGCGGTAAGTCCACCCTGGGTCGGGCAGTGCTACGGCTGCTAAAGCCGTCGGCAGGTCGGGTGCGGTGGCGCGGCCGGGACCTAGCCCGGCTCACGCGCGATCAGCTGCGGCGCACTCGCAAGGAGATGCAGATCATTTTTCAGGATCCGCTGGCATCGCTCGACCCGCGCATGACGGTGGGCGAGATCATCGCCGAGCCCCTGGTGACATTCGCCCCCCGGCTATCGCGGCTCGAAGTCAGGACGCGGGTCGCGGAGGTCATGGCCAAGGTCGGACTTCTGGCAAGCCAGGTCAACCGATACCCGCACGAGTTCTCCGGCGGGCAGTGTCAGCGCATTGGCATCGCCCGCGCGATGATCAATTCCCCTCGGCTGCTCGTGTGCGACGAGCCGGTATCGGCCCTCGACGTCTCGGTTCAGGCCCAGATCGTCAACCTACTCGCCGAGCTGCAGCGCGAGACCGGCATGGCCATGATCTTCATCTCCCACAACCTCGCGGTCACGCGCCACATTAGCCACCGGATCATGGTGCTCTACCTGGGGTGCATCGTCGAGATTGCGGACCGCGTTCGGCTCTGCGCCAATCCCCGCCACCCGTACACGCAAGCGCTGATATCGGCCGTTCCGATTCCGGACCCCGACGTGGAGCGTCGGCGTCGGCGCCGCGTGCTCGGCGGCGATCTTCCCTCGCCGCTGGCCCCGCCCTCCGGCTGCAGCTTCCGGACCCGCTGTCCCCGCGCGAGCGAGCTCTGTGCGCGCGAGCGTCCCCCCTTGGTTTCCTCTTGCCCCGGCGATCGGGTGGCCTGCCATCACTGGGACGAGGCCTGAGCGAATCGGTGATACCGCATTCGGGCGCGTCCGCTCAGCCCATTCCGGCGAAGCGCACTCCTAAAGTGTCGCCGTCAACCCGCCGATATTCGGATTAATTTCATTACTGACCGACCCTGGAGGGGCGGCTACGGATCGGCCGCGGCCCGAGCTGAGGCGCGCTTCGAAAAATGACTCACGATTCCAGACGTCTCTCGCCGGTAGTGGTGGTGGCCGCGCTCGGCTTCGCCCTATCTGTGTTGGGATTCAACGCGGTGCGTAGCCTCGAGGAGGTGCGCTCCGCTGCCGAGTTCGAGCGCGAGGCGATGGCCCGAATCGCCGCGCTCGAGCGAAGCATCGATGCAGACCTCGAGGTGGTCCGTGGCCTCGCGGGGTTCTTCGCGAGCGGGGTGGCAATCGACCGGACGCAGTTCACCCGATTCACCGCAGGCGCTCTCGGACAACGCCCGAGCATTCAGGCCCTCGAGTGGGTGCCGCGCGTTCCGGCTTCGGCCCGGGCGGAGTTCGAGCGGTCCGCCCGCGCGGAGGGCTTGCCGGAATTCAGGATTTCGGAGCGCACCGAAGATAACCGGCTGGTGGCAGCGGGCGAGCGAGAGGAATACTTTCCCGTCCACTACCTGGTTCCGCTCGAAGGCAACGAGCGTGCCCTCGGATTCGATCTCGGCTCCGACTCGATTCGCCTGGAATCGCTCCGGGACGCGCGCGACAGCGGCCGGATGACAGCAAGCGGTCGGATCACCCTCGTGCAGGAGGCTGCACAGGAGTCGGGGCTCATCGTGTTCGCGCCAATCTACGAGAAAGAGCAATCGTTGAGCACGGTGGGGCAGAGACGCACTCACCTGTCCGGGTTTGCTCTCGGGGTGGTGCGGATCGGTGACATGGTCCGGGACGCTCTCGCCGGGGCGGCCGCAACGCCCGGTCACGCCATCGACCTGTACCTCTACGACGCGGATGCCATGCCCGACGAGGCCTTGCTGCACATCGTCTCCGGTCGACCGCGCGAGGCACCGGCGCCGGTCCTGATCGAGGCAGCGGCGCGCGAGTCAACCCACCTCGCGCATACCATCGATGTCGCTGGCCGGCCGTGGGCCGTGGTCGCGCGGCCTTCTGGGGCCTGGGTCGGCGCCGAGATTGCCTGGCAGCCACGGGTGACGCTGGTCGGGGGTTTTCTCTTCACCGCGTTGCTCGTCGCCTACCTCCTGGTGGGCCTCAACCGCACCCGTGCGATCGAGCGCATGGTGGAGGTTCGCACCCGCGAGCTACGAGAGGCCAACGACAAGCTAACCAGCCAGATCGCGGACGGACAGTCCACCGCTGCCGCATTGAACGAGAAGGAAGAGATGTATCGCAGCTTGGTCGAGGGCTCCATTCAGGGCATTCTCGTGCATCGCGACTGGAAGCCCCTGTTCGTCAACCGGGCGTACGCGCGAATGTTGGGCTACGAGTCGCCCGAGGAGATCCTCGCACAGGAGTCCATCGCGGATCAGCATGCGCCGCACGAGCGCGAGCGCATGTGGCACTTCCAGCAGGCGCGGCGCGCGGGTGAGTTGGTGCCGGAGCAGTACGAGTACGAGGCGGTACGAAAAGACGGCACGATCATCACGCTCCTGAACTCCGCCCGCAGCGTCACCTGGCAGGGCGAGCCGGCGGTGCAGCGCACCGTCGTCGACGTCACCGAGCGCCAGCGGGCTCAAGAGCAGTTCCGGCTCGCGGTGGAAGCCGCACCGAATGCGATGGTCATGGTCGATGAGTCCGGTGAGATCGTCCTAGTGAACGCCCAGACGGAGACCCTCTTCGGCTACGAGCGCGAGGCACTGATCGGGGAGCCGGTGGAGATCCTGGTGCCCGAGCGCCTGCGGGCTCATCACCCGGGCGCACGCAGAGATTTCTTTGCCTCGCCGCACGCAAGAGCCATGGGGACCGGCGGCGAACTCTACGGCGTGCGCCGGGACGGGAGCGAGTTTCCGATCGAGATCGGCCTCAATCCCATTCAGTCGGATCAGGGCATGCTGGTGCTCAGTGCCATCGTCGACATCACCGAGCGCAAGAAGATCGATCAGATGAAGAACGAGTTCGTCTCCACCGTGAGCCACGAGCTGCGAACTCCGCTTACCTCGATCATGGGTTCGCTCGGCCTGATCCAGGCCGGGGCGATGGGCGAGATCTCCGAGCAGGCTCGCGCGATGGTGGATATCGCCTACAAGAACAGCGATCGGCTGGTGCGCCTTATCAATGACATTCTCGATGTCGAGAAGATCGAGTCCGGGAAGCTCGTGTTCCGGGTGGAGTCACTCGAGATCGATCAGGTGATCGCCGAGGCGATCGAAGCCAATGCCGGCTTCGCGGTGCAGCACGCGGTCACGCTGCGGGCGGTGGACTCGCTGCCAGGTCATCGCGTCGAGGGTGATCGAGACCGGCTCAATCAGGTGCTCACCAATCTGCTCTCGAACGCGATCAAGTTCTCTCCGCAAGGGGCGGAGGTGGAGGTCCGCTTGCGGCGCGCGGGGGCGGGCGTGCGGGTGGAGGTGAGCGATCGGGGCCCGGGGATCCCAGAGGAGTTCCAACCCGAGATCTTCGAGAAGTTTGCCCAGGCCGACGGCTCCGACACCCGCCGGATCGGGGGCACCGGCCTCGGGCTGAGCATTGCCAAGGCCATCGTCGAGCGCCTCGGTGGCTCCATCGGCTTTGAAACGGAGATTGGCAAGGGGACTACCTTTCACTTCGAGCTGCCGCATGTCCGAGCACCAGGCGCGAGCGCCGCTGCCCAGACGGCAGTGGGTTCGGGTCCGCGGATCCTGGTCTGCGAGGACGACATCGATGTGGGTACCTTGCTCGCCATCATCCTCGGCCGCGAAGGCTACGTGGTCGACGTCGCCAACAGCGCAGGCGAGGCAAAAAAGTGTCTTGCCGAGAACCGGTACGCGGCCATGACGTTGGATCTCCGACTGCCCGATCAGAGTGGACTCGCGCTCATAAAGGAGCTGCGAGAGCGGCCGGAAACGCGCGGGGTACCGGTGATCGTCGTCTCGGCCGTGGCGACCGAGAATGGAGACGAGCTGGCCGGAGACGCGGTTGGCGTGGTCGATTGCCTGGACAAGCCAATCGATCAGAAACGCCTCCTCGAGGGAATTCGGCGCGTCACCCAGACCTCGAAGGACGGGCCCCGGATCCTTCACGTGGAAGATGAGGAGGACGTGCGCCAGGTGGTCGCCGCCCTCGTTGGGCCGCTGGCGAAGGTGGTCCCGGCCCGGTCGCTCCGAGACGCCCGGGCCCTGCTCGAGGCCGAACGTTTTGACCTCGTGCTCCTCGACCTCACCCTGCCGGACGGCTCCGGCGAGTCGTTGCTAGCGCACCTGGAGGAGTCCAACCATGGCGCCACCCCGGTCATGATCTTCTCCGCGCAAGAGGTCACGGCAGAAATGGCCGACTCGGTATCCGCCAACCTGGTCAAATCGAGAACCAGCAACGATTCCCTGGTGGAGAAGATCCGAGCCTTGATCGGAAATCGGGCATCCGAGGGCTCTACCGTCGGGCATGCGGCCTGACAACGAATGAGAGGGAGAAGGTCATGGAGACAGGCTTGAGACGCATCCTCTACGTGGAGGATGAGCCGGACATTGCCGCTGTCGTAAAGCTCACCCTGGAGAATCTCGGTGGGTACACGGTGCAGGCATGCTCGTCGGGGCACGAAGCCCTGGAGCAAGCCGTCAGCTGCACCGCCGATCTCATCCTCCTCGATGTGATGATGCCGGGGCTGGATGGCCCTGCGACCCTCGAGGGCTTGAGGCGCATTTCCGCGACGGCCAACACCCCGGTGGTCTTCATGACGGCCAAGACTCAGGCCCACGAGATCGAGCGGTACCAATCGCTGGGAGTTACCGACATCATCGCCAAACCCTTCGACCCGATGGCACTCCCCGGACAGGTGGCGTCGATCTGGTCCAGTCATGTACAGCGCCATGAGTCAGTCTGAGACGGTACTGAGTGAGCAGCTTCATACCCTCAAGCTGCGCTTTGCGGAGCAGCTCGAGGCAAAGATCCAGGTGCTTGCAGGTCGATGGTCGGCGCTCGGTGGCACGCTTGAAGACTCCGACGCGCTGCACGACCTCGAGCTTCTTGCCCACAACCTCGCCGGGGCAGGGGCCACCTTCGGCTACGCCTCGGTGAGCGAAACGGCCCGGGCCCTCGAGAACATCTTCTCGCGGGCTCTCGACCCGGCTTCGTCGCAGGAGATCAACCCGAGCGCGAGAATCGGTCACCTCATCGAGCGGCTGATGCGGGCGGCGTCGACGCCATCCGAGCCGGTCGCAATGGGCGGCAAGCTTGCGCGGGGGAAGAGTGAAACCGGGCGCGATCAGCGGCTCATCTTCCTGGTCGATGACGATCGCGAGCAGGCTTCGCTCCTCGCCGAGGGCATCCGGCATTTCGGCTACGAAGTGAGAGTGTTCGCCTCGCCGCGAGGTATCGAGACCGCGCTCGCGCGGTCTCGCCCGGATCTGGTGCTGATGGACATCATCTTTCCGGAGGGGCCGAGCTACGGCCTGGAGTGCGTGACCGCGATCTCCGATCCGCAGGTCTGGGGTATCCCACTGATCTTCATGTCGTCGCGCGATGACTTCGAGGCAAGGCTCGCAGCGGTCCGGGCCGGGGCCAGTGACTACTTCCAAAAACCGGCCGATCCGATCAAGCTCATCGAACGAATCGACCAGCTAACCGCGGTCAATCAGCCGGAGCCCTACCGGATCCTGGTGGTCGAAGACGACGAGACGCTTGCCGAGGCCTATGCGCTCGCGCTGCGCGGGTCCGGGATGACGGTGGAGATCGTCTCCGAACCGAGGGAGATCACCCGGTGCCTGGACGAGTTCGACGCCGAGCTCATCTTGATGGATCTCTACCTCCCACGGTGCTCCGGGCTCGACCTGGCGAAGGTTATCCGGCAGCAGGAGGCTTACACCAGCGTTCCGATCGTGTTCCTGTCCACCGAGGGCCGACTTGACCGCCAGATGCTCGCGATGAGCCTGGGCGGAGATGATTTCCTCACCAAGCCGATCCGCCCGGATTATCTGGTGGCGTCGGTGTTCAGCCGGGTGCAACGTGCGCGAGTGCTCCGCTCCTTCATGGTCAAGGACAGCATGACCGGGGCCCTCAATCATGCCAATATCCTGGAGTCGCTGAGATCGGAGGTCGCCCGAGCGAGCCGCTCGGGGGGCCGTTTCGCGTTCGCCCTCATCGACATCGACCTATTCAAGACCGTCAACGATACGTACGGCCATCCCACCGGGGATCGGGTGATCAAGAGTCTCGCCCGGCTCCTGCAGCAGCGACTCCGTCGCACCGATGTCATCGGGCGCTACGGCGGTGAGGAGTTTGCGCTGATTCTCCCCGATACCGAGGCGACGCAAGCCCACGAGGTCGTCGACGCTCTGCGTGGGTGCTTCGAAGCGATCCGCCAGAGCGCCGGAAGCCAGGAGTTCGCCGTGACGTTCAGCGCTGGCGTTGCCACCTATCCGCAGTTCGAAAACGCCGGGAGCATCACCGAGGCGGCGGACAAGGCGCTGTACCTCGCGAAAAATCGAGGCCGTAATCAGGTCGTGCTCGCGGGTTGAACGGACGCGACCTGCGGACCAGGGTGGTCGAGCCGCGAAGGCCTCAGCCCGTGATGTAGGTCTCGAGCTGATCGATGATGAATTGCTGCTCGGAGATGATGACCTTGACGAGGTCCTTCAGCGAGAGCATGCCCACCATTTGATCGTCTTTCATGACCGGCATGTGTCGGATCCGGTTGTCGTTCATGATCGACATGCATTCCTCCACGCTCTGATGGGGCTGAGCGTAGATGACCCTCGCGGTCATTACGTCACGCACCCGCGTATCCTTCGAGGACTTGCCCTCGAGGATGAGCTTGCGCGCATAATCCCGTTCCGAAATGATCCCGACCAGCCGTCCTTGGTCCACGACCGCCAGCGCTCCGATCTCGTGCTCGGCCATGCGCTGGATGGCATCCAGCACCGAATCGTCGGGCCCGATCGACCAAACGTCGTCCCCCTTCTCGGCCAAGAGCTCGCGTATTGTTCCCATCCCGGGTCACCCTTCATCCGACTCGCCAGGAGATCTTCGCCGATCGGACGACGGATGGCCAGGGACGGGGCGACGGGAGGTACACGGTCGCGGCCGTCGACGAGGACTGGAACAGGCTGATCGCGTCGCCCGAAGTCGGGGGCGCAAGCTCCCGCCCCGGGCTCGCTAGCTGATGCTCTTACCCCTCACAGGGTAGCGTGCGGAGTCTGTTTTTCGATCCCCAACACGCGGTCGACCGACATCATTCCCGGGAGGGTCGGCTCGTACACCTCGAAGAGGCGAACTCTGGGCGGGCCCTTTGCGATGTCGCGCAGGTCCTGCCTGATCTGAGGCCCCGCGAGGGTGGTCACCGCTTCGGCGTCCTCCTTCGATTCCCACAGGCTCAGCGAGCCGTACTCGCCGGCCGTGTCGTCCGCGAAGAACGTCACCGCCTTAAATCCCTTGAGCTCCGCCAACCGCATGGCAAAGCGGTCAGCGAGATCCTCTGCCTTGGGGCGCGCATCGCGGCCTAGGGTCACGAGAACGAGTCGTGCATACATGGTTCATCCTCCTTTGATTGCGTCCCCTCCTGGAAAACGAATCGGTCACGTGGCCTGAGCTTTCACCGCGAGCCGGCGCCGGTGCGGATTCACCGAAAGCGGGAGGGCCACGTGATCAGGCCCGATGAAGGTGGTCGGGTTCGGGTCGATGGGAAACCCCCTCGTGATATCGGGCCAGCGGCGCCACGAAACGAGTATACGCCACAGTGTAGCCGCGGATGGAGTCGGCGTCAGCCATTTGCCGCGGGGCCCGGCCTTGGGGGCCTGGCCATGAGGGCCCGGGGGGCCCCCCGCTCACCGCGACGTGCCGTCAAGAAACGCCGAAACCGCACTCGGGGGGGCCGAGACGGGGAAATTGCACACAGAATCAGCCGCGGCGGTGATCTCGTCCAGGAACGTCTCGTGGGCGCCGAGGGCCGGATCCTCACTGGTCTCTTCCACGAAGAGGACGGCGAAGCGCGCCATCCGCCCGTCGCTCTTCCGCCTGAGCACCCGCCCCATGCGCTGAATCATCTGGCGACGTTGCCGACTCGCGGCGACGATGATCGCGAGATCCGCGTCCGGCACGTCGAGGCCTTCGTCCAGGACCTGAGGAGCCACGATGGTGTGCAGACCCCCGCCCGCGAAGCGAAGGAGCAGACTGCGGCGGGTGTCGCGATCCAGCCCGCTGTGCAGCGCCCGGGCATCGAAGCCGAGATCGAGCAGCTCCGCCGCGGTACGCTCGGCCGAGCGCACGGTCTGGGTAAACACGATGGCCCTTCGGGCCCCGGCCAGCGTCTCCTCGAGCTTGGCAAGCGCTTCGAACTTGGCCCCGGTCTCTGCCATGAGAGCCCGGCGTCGATTGAATACCGAGAGGTAGCAACCGGCCGCGATCGCTTCGCGCTTGCTTCCGCGCGTACGCAGGCGGTTGATGGCCCGCATGAAGGCACCGTACGGCGAGCCCGGCACCCCGAATTCCTGGACGAGACGACGTCGTGCCCGGCGCACGCGCTCGTCGAGGTACTCGTACTGGATACGCTCCGGCGCGCTGAATGATACCGCGAGCAGCGCAACCTTGAATCGGGCGATGACGTTCTCGGCGATCGCCGCGGGGTAGCCGAGCCGGTACACCACCCCCCCGAAGTAAGGTCCGGTGACGGTATTGTGGGCGCCATCGGCGCGAGCGTGGGTGGCACTGAGCCCGAGGCGCCGGTCGAAGCCGTCCGCCAGCGAGAGACGATTTACCTCCGAGGCGCAGCGGTGACACTCGTCGGCCACCAGCAGGGCGGCGTGGCCCGGCGCCAGGAGCCGGCGCGAGCGCGCGGAGTCGAGGGTCGCAACCAGCACATCGCACTGGCGCAGCTCGCCGGCGGTGCCGTCCCCGAGACAGGCGACCGCCGCATCCGGAATACGCCGATGCACTCGCTCCGCCCACTGGTGCAGAAGTGCCGTGGTCGGGACCAGGACCACCGATTTACCTCCGGCGCTGAACCGCTCGTCGATCGCGGCCAATCCCACTCGCGTCTTGCCCGCACCGGTTACCGCCTCCACCACTCCCCGGTGACCGGCGGCGGCCCACGCGTCCAATGCCGCCCGCTGCCACGCATAGAGATCGAGCGACCCCAGCCGCGGACCGTGCGGGAGTGAGTCCCGATTCCGAGCGAGCGGGGCGGGCGATGGGAGATGGTGCGCGGTGGTTGGGCTCAGCCGAGGGCCGCGACCCGGGGTCGCGCCTGCATCACGGGTAGAGATGGCGCACGCTCCACTGCCCGTTGGCAAGCCGGTATTGAGCCCGGTCGTGCAGGCGAAATCGGCCCTGGGTCCAGAACTCGATGCAGACCGCTCGCAGGCGAAAACCCGACCAGAACGGCGGACGCGGCACCTTGCCGACGTGAAACCGTGCCGTCGATTTCGCCACCGCCGACTCGAGCTCGAACCGTCCGGCGAGGGGTCGCGACTGCTTCGATGCCCAGGCGCCGATCTGGCTTGTGCGATCCCGCGAGGCGAAGTAGCTATCGGCTTCCGATTCTGACACGCGCTCCACCGGCCCCTCGACGCGCACCTGCCGGCTCATGCTCTTCCAGTGAAAGCACATGGCTGCGTGGGGATTGGCCGCAAGCTCCTGCCCCTTGCGGCTCTCGAGATTGGTGTAGAAAACGAAGCCTTTGTCGTCGACGCCCTTCAACAACACCATCCGCACCGACGGGACCCCTTCGGCGTCGGCGCTTGCGAGGGCGACCGCGTTGAAGTCGATGCTCTCCCTTCGCTCGGCTTCCCGGTACCATTCCCGGAAAAGCTCCATCGGATCCTCGTGGGGTGACATTTACCTGTCTCCGGTTCGAGTCGAGCTCGACTCGCGCCCCCCTTGGGCCGGGGCCACGAACGGGGTGCGTTGCCCGCTCATCGGCGCCCGCCCGCGAGCGCGCGCGAGTCCTGAAACTGCATCAAGCCGACGCCGAGCAACACGACTGCGCCCCCCAGCAGCTCGAGTGCGGTTAACATCTCCCCGAACAGAAACTGGGCGGCGACGATGCTTGTTACCGGCTGAACGTTGGCGACCATTCCGGCCTTCAATGGGCCTATACGTAAGATTGCCATGTAGTACAGGGGCAGACAGGCGCTCTGCAGCAGGGCGACCGTGACGAGCCCGACCCATCCCATCGCCTGCGACGGTGGCTGAACGCTCCCGCTCGCCAATATGAGCGCGGCGAGCACGATACTCGCCGCGACGCCCATATGCCAGAGCATCACCACACCGTCCACGTGGGAGGCCTTGCGGACGAGCCAGACTGAGCTCCACGCGGCGCCGAGCGCAGCTGCCAACGACAGGCCGATGCCTCGCGGGTCGGACTTCTCGAACGATATCCCGAGCATCAGGGCAAGACCGGCGAACGCGAGCGCCAGGGCCGACATTCGCATCCAACCGGGCGCCTCGCGGGTCACGACCGCCTGGATGACCCCGATCATGGGCGGAAAGGTGAAGAACAGAATGGCGGCAAGTCCGATCGGAATGTACTCGACCGCCCCCACGTTCCCGTAAAAGGTTATCGCCATCAACACCCCGAGGCCGAGCGCGTGCAGCCGATCGGCAGGCGCAAGCCTCATCTGACGGCCGGTCAGACGGCAAAACCCATAGAGCACCGGGAGGAATAACAATGCCCGCGCGGTGGCAACCGTCAACCCGTTGGCGCCGCCGTCGTAGGCCAGCCGGGAGAGCGCGATTGAAAGACCGAGCCCCACCGCAGAGCCGCCGGCAAGGGCCAGGCCCAGACGATCATTGAAGCCCGCAGGCGATTGCCTGGGACCCGAGAACTCAGCCATAGCGACGCATTTGGCCCACCACGACACCTTGAATCTCTATCTGCTCCGGTGCATAGACGAGCGGCTCGAGCGCACGGTTTGCCGGATAGAGTATGACTTTTCCGGGGGACTGGACGATCCGCTTGAGCGTCGTCTCCCGACCCTCGACGAGCGCAACCACGACCTGATGGTTATCGGCTCTGGTCGTGTGCTCGACCACAATCCAGTCGCCGTCGAGGAGGCCGGCCTCGATCATCGAATCTCCGCCGACCTGCAGCACGTAGCAAGGCCCTCGGCCCAGCAAGATCTCCGGCACCTCGATCGTCTCGGGTGACTCGAAGGGCTCGAGGGGACGGCCCGCGGCGACTTTGCCGAGAAGGGGCAGATCGTGCGCCGCTCGAGCCCGGGGGTGCGTGAGGCGAATGCCGCGATGCGCGCCGGATCGCGGCTCTACCAGCCCCGCCTGAATCAGGGCCTGGATGTGCTTGTGAAGCGAACCCCGGGACCGAAGACCGAGACCCCGGCAAACCTCGTCGAGGGTGGGCGGGTGCTCCCGGGCATGCTCGCATAGGTACCGGTAGACCGCCTCCTGGCGTCGAGTGAGCGAGGCCATCGGTCTCTTGTGCGTTGTCCTGTCGTTCTCTAGACTGAGGATAGAGAACAAATAGAGAACAAACAATGAACGCAGCCCAGATCGAAGACCGGGTCGAGCCGGCGCAACCGCGTGCGTCGGACCGGATGGGGAGCCTGGACGAGCTCGTGGATCGATTGCGCCGCGAGCATCCCGAGCGGATCGCAGCCGATCGGGTGATACCGACCCGTCCGGGCGACGAGGTGGACTTCCCGCTCGACTTGGACCCACGGCTCGCGGCGGCGCTGCGCAACCGCGGCATCTGCCGGCTGTATCGACATCAGGGGCTCGCTTGGGCCGGCGCTCGGCGCGGGGAGCACACCGTGATCGTCACCCCGACCGCTTCGGGAAAAACGTTGTGCTACAACCTGCCGGTGCTGCAATCGGTGCTCACCGAGTCTGCGAAGGCACTCTACCTGTTCCCCACCAAGGCATTATCCCAAGATCAAGTGGCAGAGCTGCTCGCCGTGAATCGAGCGGCTCAGTTGGGGGTGCGGGCCTACACGTTCGACGGCGATACCCCGGGGGATGCCCGCAAGGCGGTGCGGACGCGCGGGGACGTGGTGATCTCGAACCCCGACATGTTGCATCAGGGAATCCTGCCCCACCACACCAAGTGGGCCCAGTTCTTCGAGGCCCTGCGCTTCGTGGTCATCGACGAGATGCACATTTATCGCGGGGTGTTCGGCTCGCACGTGGCAAACGTGTTGCGCCGCCTGCGCCGGGTCTGTCGCTTCTACGGGTCGAACCCGGTGTTCATGCTGTGCTCGGCGACGATTGCCAACCCGCAAGAGCTGGCCACTCGATTGATCGGACAGCCGGTGAAGAGCATCGAGCGGAGCGGGGCACCCCAGGGTCGAAGGCACCTTATGCTGTGGAACCCACCGGTCGTGAATCCGGACCTCGGCATCCGCGCGTCGGCCCGATCCCAGGTGGCATATCTGGCGCGCCGGGCAGTGGCCGGGGGGTTCAAGTCGATCGTGTTCACGCTGAGCCGACTCATGACCGAGGTGCTGACGAAGTACTTGAAGGAGGCCTTCGATCGCGATCCGCGGCACCCCGCGCGTGTGAAGGCCTATCGAGGAGGTTATCTGCCCACCGAGCGCCGGGCGATCGAGCGGCAGCTTCGCGACGGCGAGATCGGCTGCGTCGTCGCCACCCTCGCCCTGGAGCTCGGGGTGGACATCGGCTCACTCGACGTGGCCATTCTCAGCGGATATCCGGGGACGATCGCCGGCACCTGGCAACGCCTGGGGCGAGCGGGGCGGAGGAACCGTCCCTCGCTCGGGGTGCTGGTCGCCAACAGCTCTCCGCTCGACCAGTTCGTCATGCGTAACCCGGAGTTCTTCCTCGACGCTTCACCCGAGCATGCACGCATCGACCCCGATCAGCTGCTGATCCTCACCGACCACATCCGCTGCGCGGCGTTCGAGCTCCCGTTCACCGACGGCGAGAGCTTCGGGAAAGAAGATCTCGCCGAATGCCTGCGCTATCTCGAAGAGGAGGGGGTGCTGCACCACGCCGGCGATCGGTGGCACTGGATGGCCGATGGCTACCCCGCCAATCGGGTCAGCCTCCGGTCGGTGGCCGAGGGTAACTTCGTGGTGGTCGACCTGACCGACGGAGGCGCACGAATCATTGCCGAGGTCGATTACTCGAGCGCTGCGACCACCCTCTACGAGGGTGCCATCTACATGGTCCAGGCGCAGCCCTGGCAGGTCGAGCGGCTCGACTGGGAGGGCCGCAAAGCATTCGTGCGGCGCACCCGGGCCGATTACTACACGGACGCGATCGATTACACCCGCCTCAAGGTGCTCGACGAGTTTGCCCACGAGGAGATCGTCGCCGGGCGATACGCCACCGGTGAGGTTCATCTCTTGCGGCGGGTAGCCGGCTACAAGAAGGTGCGCTTCCAGACCCACGAGAACATCGGCTATGGAAACGTCAGCCTTCCCGACCAGGAGATGCACACCACCGCGACGTGGTGGCAAGCCGATCCAGCCGCGCTCGCGCGCGCTTTCCCCCAGCGCGAGCATGCACTCGAGGGCTTTCTCGGCGCAGCGCATGCGATGCACTTCGTCGCAACCCTGTTGACGATGTCCGATCCGCGTGACCTCGGGCGCGCGGTGGGAACCAGCGATTCGACGTGGTGCGGCCGCGAAGGGCCGGCGGACGAACCGGCGAGCGGAGGCCGCCCGGTCGCGGCTCGCGAACACGCCGACTCGCCGGCGGCATTCGTTCCAACCGTCTACCTGTTCGACAACTACCCGGGCGGCATCGGCCTCTCGGCCCCGCTATTCGACGCCAGCCAGCCGCTGCTCACTCGCAGCCGCGATTTGGTGGAGGGCTGCGAATGCCCTCTGGGGTGCCCGGCCTGCGTTGGCCCGGTGCTCGTCCACGGCGAGGCGGCGAGCTCCGCGAAGCGCAACGCCCTGCGGGTTCTCGATCTGCTCGGCGCGACGCCCTCGGGCTCGTGATGGGTACGCTGCGCTCACGTCTGGCCAGTCTTCGCCCGACGGTAGGGCAAGTGCCTGGCTCGGCGTCCGATTGCGACGCCGAGGAAGCTCCGTCGGGGATTGCTAGCTTTCGCGATCGGCTCGGGAGACACGCGCTCACCACGAGACGCTCGAAACCACGCTGTCAGTCGCGTCTGTCCGACGAAGCGCTCGCCGATCGAATCGAGGGCCGTTTGGTATCGGCGGGGCTCATCCGGTGCGAGGTCTCGCTTCCGTTCTCCACCCGGCACGGAAGCCAATCGATTGGGGAGGAGCTCGAGACGGCGCTCGAATACTTCGGCCACGAGCACGGGACGGTGGTGTTCATGGATACCGAGACCACCGGCCTTGCCGGTGGCACGGGCACGGTGATTTTCCTCCTCGGCCTCGCAAGAATCGTGCACGAAGGGCTCCATCTCGCGCAGCTCTTGATGACCACTTTCGCGGGGGAATCCGCGCTGTTGAAAGCGGCGCGCGAGTTCATCGAGGGGGCCGGTACGCTGGTGAGCTACAACGGCAAGAGCTTCGACCACCCGCTCCTAACCACCCGCTACCGCCTCGCCGGAATGGCAGATCCATTCGACTGCCTGACTCATATCGATCTGCTCCATCACACCCGACGCGCTTTCCGCAACGCCTGGCCCGACTGCAGTCTTCGAACCGCCGAGCGACGCCTGCTGGTGCTCGATCGGGTGAACGACCTTCCGGGTGCCGAAGCCCCACAGTGCTGGTTCGACTGGATTCGATTCGGAACGCCGGAGGGACTGGTTCGCGTGATAGAGCACAATCGTGCGGACGTCGTATCGCTCGCGGCCCTGCCGCGGGCCCTGAGACACGGTTACGAGAACCCCCAGACCATGCGCACGGACATCGGCGCGGTGGCCCGGCACTACCATCGGCAGAGTGACGAGTCCGCCGCTTATGAGTATCTGCTCGCGCATCGGGCACACCTTGACGCCCGGGCTGCGCTCGACCTGGCTCGACTCGCCCGTCGTCGGGGAAACTGGACGTTGGCGGTGAAGATTTGGCAAGAGCTTTCCCGCCGTGACGACCACGAAGCACTGGAGCGTTTGGCCAAATACTATGAGCACGTGGCCCGAGACATCGCGACGGCGCTGGTCCACACGCGTCGATTACGGGACCTCGATGGGGCCGAAGAGCGGCACCTTCGTCGGGAGAGACGCCTCTTGGCCCGGGGGGCCGAAGCCCGTTTGCGGACGTGACGAAGGGGCGGGTCGGGCGCGGGTAAGCGCGAGCCGGTCGACCACGCCTCCCGTTCGCTCGAGTGAGAACGATGTGGACGGCGGCGTCTTTCATGCGCCGGGTCACACTATGGCAGCGGCACGATTCTCTTGGTCGAAAAGTTGTGAGGTGGTCGGCATTTTTCACTTCCGGTCTGCGGCATAAATGTCGCACATCAAGGGCTCCTCCTCCTCCCCCAGCATCTGCCCTTGATAGCTTTGGGGCGCCCCAACCGGGCGCCCCAGTTTTTTTCCGCTCCACCCAGTCGGGCCCGCGCTGCGTTCACGCTCTCGGTCCGTTTGACAAACGCGAACGCCGGACCTGTAATCGTGCCGGCGGGGCGCGAGTGCACAAGCACAGAGACAATGCGAACTCACCGTTGCGGTCCGTTCGCATGGCGACGTGGGAGAAGTGCTCTTTGAGCGTGAGCAACGACATCGAGGAGGTGCTGGATTTCTGGTTCGGCGAGCTTCGACCCGAGCAGTGGTTCAAGCGGGACCCGGTGGTGGACGATGCCGTGCGCCGGCGCTTCAAGACGCTTCATGAGCGGGTCGCAAGGCTCGAGGGTAAGAGCTGGGGTGACACCCCCGAAAGAAGCTTGGCGGCGGTGATCGTCCTGGACCAGCTCTCACGCAATCTTTTTCGCGACGACGCTCGGGCTTTCGCAAGCGATCACGCTGCCTTGGCGCTCGCCAAGGCGGCGATCGAGCGAGGATTCGACCGAAGGCTCGACGGGCAGCGCCGAGTGTTTCTGTACATGCCCTTCCAGCACAGCGAGGAACCCGGGGAGCAGGCGCGATCCGTAGAGCTGTTTTCCACCCTCGATGACCCGCACTCCCTGCGATTCGCCGAACGACACAAGCAAATCGTGGACCGGTTCGGGCGATTCCCCCATCGAAACCGGATTCTGGGTCGGGTCTCGAGCCCAGAGGAGCTCGCGTTTCTCGATGAGCCCGACTCGTCTTTCTAGGCGAAATGCCGCGCGCTGGCGCGAGGCGGCGCCAGACGTACCGCCGGCCATCGCCGCCGCAAGCCTCAAAGCTCAAGTAAAATGTAGATAGATCTTATTACCTATTGCTTTAAATGTTTTTTATTGGCCGAGCTTAGGCGTGAAACTCAAGGATGTCGCCATCGCAGACCGGCTCCTCGCGCCCCACCTGCTGCCCATCGAAATGACCCTCGCCCCAGATGCGGGCGAACTTGATGGCGTCCCCGAGGTCCCGATGCACCAGCGCGGCCACATCCTGCACGCGATCACCTCGACGCACCGTGAACGGGCGAGCGCTATCCGGCGGACGCCCCGGTGCTTTGGTGTAGACACGAACGATGGCGAGATGTTCGAACAGCCAGGGTCCGATGGCCTCCAGCCCTTCGCCGGTGGTCGATGAGACGCTCATCGCCGGGTATGAGATGCCCAGCAGCTCCTTGAACACCGAGAGCTCCTCGAGGGGGCGGGAGAGCTCGTCGGCGTGCGTTGCGACCAGCAGAGTGGGTAGGTCGCGTGTGAAGGGGTCTCGAATCTCGCCGGCCTCATCCCCCAATGAGGTTGCTGAGACGTCGGAGGGCCACTCGGGCCCCAGGATCACTCGCTTTGCGGCCAGGCTCGTGCGGATGGCCTCCGCCTGATCCAGGCAGTCGGCTTGTTGCAGGTCGACCACGAGCAGGCAACCATCGCTCGGCTGCAGGGCCTTGGCGATCCAGGGTAGGGGGTGTTCCATGCAGATCGGCGGAAGGTCGATGAGCTGGAAGTGGATGTCATGAAAGGCGAGCATCCCCGGCCGGGGCTCCTGGGTGGTGAACGGGTACGGCCCGACCTCTGCCTGGGAGCCGGTGAGACGGTGGTGCAGCGAGGACTTGCCCGCGTTGGGCGGCCCGATCAGCGCGACCTGAGCCGCGCCCTCGGCGCGAATGACGTGGACGGGGCCGGTGCGGCCGGACTTCTTGGCGGTGGCCACCTCGTCGGTAAGGTGCTTGATGCGGGTCTTGATGTCCGCCTGCAGATGCTCCGTGCCCTTGTGCTTGGGAATGGCCCGGAGCATTTGGCGCAGGCATTCGAGTCGCTCCTTCGCATCACGTGCCTGCCGGAAAGCCGCTTCGGCGTCCTTGTACTCGGGAGATAGGTTGGCTGGCATGAGGTGGAGTCGTTGCGCTCTGTCCACGCGGAAACATTGGGCTGTCCCGGGTGAGAAGGATATCCTCCGCGCAGTGGCCGTGACGAGCAAGCGCACGGATAACGCCGGTCGCGTCGTCGCAAACCGTGCCTTCGCTCGAACACCCGGGGGCTTCGCGCGGCATGCCTGACCGTTGACGCGGCAGCGCCTTATCGGTCGGCCACTGCGACGCCCCGGTGCTGCAGCGGGTCTTAGGACATCGCCTGAGGATAGAATCTGAACACTGCACTCGAGGAGCGGACTGCGTGCCGATACCGAAACTGTTCTTGCTGCTGGGTAGCCTGAGCGCGCTGCTCGGCGTCGCCGTGGGAGCGTTCGGGGCCCATGCCCTGAAGGCCCGGCTATCAACGGAGATGCTGGCGGTGTATCACACGGGGGTCCAGTATCATTTCTACCACGCGCTGGGGTTGATCCTGGTCGGCCTCATTGCGCTCCAGCTGCCGGAGTCGCCTTGGATCAAGTGGTCCGGGTGGCTGCTCGTAGCGGGGATGGTGTTGTTCTCGGGGAGTCTGTACGTCCTCGCCATCTCCGGAGTGCGCTGGTGGGGGGCGATCACGCCGGTGGGCGGCGCGGCGTTCATCGCAGGCTGGGCCGCGTGCGCGCTGGCGGTGGGCAAGGCTCTTTGACGCGGCGTCGCCGCCCGTCGGTTTCCCCGGGTAGTATAGATCTTGATCGAGTCCTGGCTCGGCTAGCGATCTTGCCTCCGCGACGACGCTGCTCGTCGTGCGCAATCGAGGGGTCAGTACCGACTTACGAACCGACTTCGCTCATCGCCGGGTAGTTTGCGCCCACGCGACATGCCCTCGGGCGCGGCTCAGCCTTCTCGGCCCGTGGCCCCGTTGCTACAATCCCCGGCCCATCATCCGCAAGCGTCGCATTCCGGAGAAAAGACCGATGAAGTTCAGGACCAAGCAAATTCACGCCGGCGTCAAACCGGACCCGTCGACTGGTGCGATCCTCACGCCAATCTACCAATCGACGACTTACGTGCAGGAGTCGGTCGACAAATATCTGGAGAAGGGTTACTCGTACTCACGCTCGGGCAACCCCACCGTGAGCGCACTGGAGCAGAAGTTCCTGGCCCTGGAGGGTGGTGCGGGCTGCGCGTGTTTTTCCACCGGCATGGCCGCTACCAACACGGTAATGATGGCACTGCTGAACGCGGGCGAGCATGCGATAGTCTCGGACGTCGTCTACGGCGGGACCCACCGGCTGGCGACTCGGGTCATCTCTCGATTCGGCGTCGAGTTCAGCTTCGTCGACACGTCCGACCCGGCTCAGGTGCGCGAGGCGCTGCGTGCGAATACCCGGCTCGTTTTCACCGAGACGCCGGCGAACCCAACCCTCAAGTTGACCGATATCGCCGCGGTCTCGGAGATCGCGCGCAAGCGGGGAATTCCCCACGCGGTGGACAACACTTTTCTGACTCCCTACTACCAGCGTCCGCTCGAGCTCGGCGCTGACTTCGTCGTGCACAGCACCACGAAGTATCTCGACGGGCACAACGCGACGGTTGGAGGGGCCGTGATTTCCGGCACGAGCGAGCAGGGAGACGCGATTCGCTTCGTGCAAAA
>JBFHLI010000006.1:0-30969 GCA_041594935.1 Gammaproteobacteria bacterium
GGGTACGTGCGAATCACTCAGTTCCAATCCCGCACCGGCGAGAGCCTGCGTGAATCGGTTTCGAGTCTGAAACAGGAAAATGAGGGCGATCTCAAGGGGATCGTATTGGATCTGCGTAACAACCCCGGCGGAGTACTGAGCGCTGCGGTGTCGGTTTCCGATGCTTTCCTGAAGAAGGGAATCATCGTTTATACCGAGGGAAGGCTGGATGAGGCCAAGCTGAAGTTCAACGCAAAGCCCAATGACATCTTGAACGGAGCGCCGATCGTGGTTCTCGTGAACGGTGGCTCCGCTTCCGCATCAGAGATTGTCGCGGGAGCACTGCAGGACCACAAACGCGCAGTGATCATGGGCGCAAAGACGTTTGGAAAGGGATCGGTACAAACTATCTTACCGATGGAAAACGGCTCTGCCCTGAAGCTCACGACGGCGCGTTACTACACGCCCTCCGGAACTTCCATTCAGGCATCTGGAATCACTCCGGATATCGCGCTCGCTAACGTCAAGGTGAGTGGCGATGAGGCTACCCCCGATACTCAGGTTAAAGAGGCTAATCTTGCGCGCCATTTGACGAGTGAGGACGATGAACCGGAATCCGCCAAGGAACCGACCAGTCCCAAAGGAGCTACCACGTTGGCGCGTGATGACTTTGCTCTATTCGAAGCATTGAATCTGCTCAAGGGGCTCACAATCATGCAGCGGGGGTCGTCCTAGCGTTAACGGGCGCAACCGGTCGCACGAGCCGCGACAGCCGAAGCGAAGAAGGTCCCGGTGCCGGAATCCTAAGCCGGCGCCAACAACTGCGAGCTCCAACAACAAGAACTCGGGTGATCTCACGTGCAAGGTCAGCTAACTCGTTGGTCACGATCGCGTCTATGCGGCTGCACGGCGGTTGCCTGGTGTATCACACTGAGTACTTCAAGCCTCGCGCAGCTGCCCGAGCCCGGCCTGGCAAGCGCGAAATCCCCGCTCATCGCGATCATCATCGATGACCTCGGATATCGGACGTTGGAAGACCAACGAGCGCTCGAATTGCCCGGCCCGGTTACCTACGCGGTGCTTCCCGGAACGCCGAACGGGGAATGGCTCGCGGAGCGCGCCTACGCGTCGAGCAAGGAAGTACTGCTGCACTTGCCCATGGAGTCGATCGAAGGAAAGCCCCTTGGGCCCGGAGGCATCACTACCCGAACTTCGGAGGCCGAGATCGCGACGATCCTCGATCGTAACCTAGGCTCAGTTCCGCACATCAGTGGAATCAGCAGCCACATGGGTAGCCTGTTGTCGACCCGACAGGCGCAGGCAAGCTGGCTGATGAAAGCGATCGAGGATCGACACGAGCCGCTTTTCTTCGTCGACAGCCGCACCACTGCGCGCAGCATTCTCGCCCGCACCGCGCGCGAGCACGGGGTCCCGGTAATCTCCCGCGATGTCTTCCTCGATCACTCCCCCGACCTAGAGCACATTGAGACTCAATTCGAGCGCCTCGTGACCCAAGCCAAGGCTAACGGCACTGCGCTCGGAATCGGTCATCCTTATCCGAGTACCCTAGACTTCCTCACCACGAACCTCGCGAACCTGGATCTCTACGGGGTACAGCTCGTCGCCGTATCCGAACTGTTGCGCCAGCGGTTCTCCACACGCCCGAATCCACCCGAGGTACCCCGACTCTCGCTTTCATACGAGCTTAGCCAACGGCTGGACGGCTCACCCCCATCGGCGCCGAACACCGCCGGAGCACTCCCGTCGCAATCCCGCCCCGCGACCGGCTGGTAGGGCTGAAGGCCCGGCCTTGGTATCTAACCCGTATGTTGCACCAAGGCTCCCCGCCGTCCTGCGTTAACTTACTGCGCCGTGGGAGAGAAATGTCAGTCTCCAGTAACCTTCGGTCCGTGCACTTCGTCGCCCCGGGGCTTGGTGCAACAGAGGGGCTAGTCGTCGCGGGACGGCCAGGCTACCCACACCAGATAAAGGCCCACGGTGCCGAGCAGCCAGGAGACGACCGGCGCCTCGCCGAGCATGGTCGGGGAGAAGCCATCGAGCCCGAGCAGGATCGCCGCACTCAGGATGAATGCCGACCCGACCACTGCCAATACCGTGCGCTGATTAGAACGACGAATCTCACGCCGCACCCGCTCGAGCTCCTCCGAGTTCGACGCCAGCCGTAGCTTCCCGTCCCGCGCTTGGCGTAACACCTCGTACGCAAGCCCTGGCAAGATCGGCACCGTCTCCCCCCACCGTGGAGCTTGCTTTTGAAGCTCCCGCAACATGGCCTGACCACCGATCCGCTCGCGCACCCATTGCTCCAGAAATGGTTTTGCCGTTTGCCAAAGGTCTAGGTCAGGGTAAAGCTGCCGCCCCAGCCCCTCGATGTTTAGCACCGTCTTTTGCAGCAGCACCAGCTGAGGTTGGACTTGCATGTCGAATCGGCGTGCGGTCTGGAACAGCCGCACCAGCAAATTGCCGAACGAGATCTCCTTCAGCGGCCTCTCGAAGATCGGCTCACAGACACTTCGAATCGCCGATTCGAACTCGTCGATTCGGGTGTTGGACGGCACCCATTCCGATTGCACATGCAGCTCCGCGACCCGGTAATAGTCGCGATTGAAGAATGCCAGAAAATTTTCCGCCAGGTACCGTTGATCGTCGGGGGTGAGGCTTCCCATGATTCCGAAATCGACCGCGATGTAGCTTGGCTGTTGGGGATCCAGGGTGGACACGAAGATGTTGCCCGGATGCATATCCGCATGAAAGAAGTTATGCCGAAAAACCTGCGTGAAGAAGATATCCACGCCCCGCTCGGCCAGCACCTTGAGATCAATCCCGTGTGCAACCAGCCGATCGATGTCACTTACCGGAATTCCCGAGATGCGGTCAGCCACCATCACGTTTCTCCGCGTGTGGCGCCAGTGGATCTCCGGCACATGCAGCAAGTCTGATCCTTGGAAGTTTCGCCTGAGCTGCGAGGCGGAAGCGGCCTCGCGCAACAGGTCCAGCTCGTCCCAGATGATCTTCTCGTACTCGGCCACCACATCGCGGGGGCGCAGCCGGTGGCTTTCGCGCCAGTAACGCTCCGCAAGGTCTGCGAGCGTGAAGAGCAATCCGACGTCGCGCCGAATCACGCCCTGAATCCCGGGTCGCACGACCTTGACCACCACGTCCCGCCCGTCGAGCAGCTTGGCCGCGTGAACCTGTGCAATCGACGCAGAAGCAAGGGGAGACTCGTCGAACTCCTGGAAGACGCGGTCGAGCCCGCAACCGTACGCTTCCTCGATGATTTGACGCGCCTCCGCCCCGGGAAAAGGCAAGACCCGATCCTGCAGCTTTGCCAGCTCCGCCGAGATATCGTCCGGCAGCAGGTCCCGACGAGTCGACAGGATCTGGCCGAACTTGACGAAAATCGGCCCGAGATCCTCGAGCGCCCGCCGGATCCGCACGCTGCGCGGTCCTTGCGCACCACGAATCCAGTTCCATGGCAGCAAGTAGGTCAGGAATCGGATGGGCCGGAAGACGTGGGTGGCCAGGATCACCTCATCGAGGCCATGCCGCACCAATACCACGTTGATATGAAGGAGTCGGTACAGTTGAGCCAGGCGGTTCATCCGGTCTGTACCTCGCAAATGTCACTCAAGCGCTTCACACGCTGTGCAAAGCGCTCTACATCGTCACGCATCACATCGACCGAGTGGGAAAACGCGTCGAGCTCGTCCCGGCTGGGAGTGAGTCGACTTTCCTCCTCGAGATACTCTCCAAGGTCGCGCAGCAACGTTGCCTCAACCTTGCTGCGCCAGGCACCGAATGCACGCGCCAGCGCCCCAAAACCGTGCGCGCCCGAGTCACCTATGAACTCGGAAAGGTGTTCCTCCCAATCGACATCGAGATTTGCAGACAGCCGCCGGAGATCGGCCATCACCTCCACATCGCCGGAGATCCTGAGGTCCGAGCCGAACCCACCTCCCGACCGCACATTGCGTAGCGCCCTGACGAGCCCAATCGGGGATCCACCAACTTGGGCATCGCCCCGCGCCCCGGACTGCGCTTCCATCAGGGCCACCCGCGCGCCCTCGAAGCAGACCATGACCCGAGCTCGAGTTCCTTCGACCTCCACCAAGATCGATCGGCCATCGAGAGACGTCATCAGGCTTGTCGCATCAGAGTCGAGATGCAGGTAATGATTGATGAGATTCTCGAGCACGCTAAGGGGAGCGCTCTGAGTCATCGCCCCGTCCCCTCGGTTCATCACTCGCCGCGGCGCGGCTGACTGGTCAAAACTTGTAGCCCTGATGGATCGCGACGATTCCCGAGGAAAGATTACGATAACTGCACCGCTCGAACCCGGCCTCGCGCAGCATACCCAACAAGCTTTCCTGGTCGGGATGTACCCGGATCGATTCAGCCAGGTAGCGATAGCTCGCCTCATCATCGGCAATCAGCTTGCCGAGGCGAGGCAACACCGTGAAAGAATAGGCGTCGTACAACGCCCTCAGGGCGGGAACGGTGAGGGTCGAAAACTCCAGGATGACGACGCTGCCGCCGGGACGCAGGACCCCATACATCGAGCGCAGCGCTCGAGCCTTATCAGTGACGTTTCGCAACCCAAATGCGATGCAGACGCAATCGAAGCAGCTTTCACGAAAAGGCAAAATCTCGGCGTTCGCCTGCACGAATCCGGTCCCCCGCACGAGGCCTTCGTCGAGGACTCTACGGCGCCCGGCATCGAGCATGCTCGCGTTGATGTCCGCCAAGACGACTTGGCCACCGGGCCCAACTTCACGGGCGAACAGAATGCTCAAGTCACCGGTGCCGCCGGCGAGGTCGAGAACTCGCTGACCGGCTCGCAGCCTACAAGTCGCCACCACAAAACGCTTCCACAGCCGGTGGACCCCGAACGACATGAGATCATTCATCAAGTCGTATCGCTCGGACACCGAATCGAATACGGCTCCGACCCGCCGGACCTTCTCGTCGAGCGGAATCGTTGTGAACCCGAAATCAGTTTGCTCTTCGGTCATACCGGCCGCGCGCTCCACCCTCGATGCCCTTTGCGCCGACGATGGGCGCCCGTGATCAAGCCCGATAGAGCATCGCCGGTTCCAGGTACCCGGGAAGCCACCTTCTTCACCTGACGCTCAGAGAATGTACTTCGCGAGATCGTCATCTCTCACCAAGTCACCGAGATGGCCATCGACATAGGCCGCGTCGATCGCAACCGTTTCGCCCGCCCGATCCGGGGCCTCGAACGACACGATCTCCAACAGCCGCTCGAGCACCGTGTGCAAGCGCCGAGCCCCGATGTTCTCGGTACGCTCGTTCACCCCCCACGCCACTTCCGCGATACGGGCAAGGCCATCCTCCGTGAACTCCAAATCAACCCCCTCGGTTTTCAACAGCGCAGTGTACTGCTCGGTAAGCGAAGCATCGGGCTCGCTCAGTATGCGCACGAAGTCCTCGACGCTGAGTGCATCGAGCTCGACCCGAATCGGTAGCCGGCCTTGCAGCTCGGGAATCAGGTCGGAGGGCTTAGAGAAGTGGAAGGCCCCGGAAGCGATGAACAACACATGGTCGGAGCGAACCATGCCATACTTCGTGGTCACGGTGCTGCCCTCGACCAGCGGCAAGAGGTCGCGTTGCACTCCCTCGCGAGAAACGTCTGCCCCGGCAAGCTCACTTCGCTTGGCCACCTTGTCGAGCTCATCGAGGAACACGATTCCATTTTGCTCCGCATCGGCGACCGCCTGCGCCTTCATGTCCTCCTCATTGATGAGCTTTCCCGCCTCCTCCTCCATCAGCAGCTTGAGCGCTTCCTTGATGCGCATTTTTCGGTTGCGTTTTCGCCCCCCCGACAGATTCTGGAACATGCTCTGCAGCTGGCTGGTCATCTCCTCCATTCCCGGTGGCGCCATGATCTCGACCCCCATCGAGCCGATGCTCACCTCTACCTCGATCTCGCGCTCATCGAGCTGACCCTCGCGTAGCATCTTTCGGAACTTCTGCCGGGTCGAGGACGCATCGTCAGATTCCTGACCGATACTAGGCACGGACCTCGCGGGGCGCAGCAAAGTATCGAGGACCCGCTCCTCCGCCGCATCCTCCGCCCGATGACGCACCTTCTCGGTGGCCTGCTCACGTCGCATCTTGACCGCGACGTCCACCAGGTCCCTGATGATGGATTCGACGTCGCGACCGACGTAGCCAACCTCGGTGAACTTGGTTGCCTCCACTTTGACGAACGGAGCGTTGGCCAGACGCGCGAGGCGCCGGGCAATCTCCGTCTTCCCAACCCCGGTTGGTCCTATCATCAAGATGTTCTTCGGGGTGATCTCTTGGCGCAGCATCTCCGGTAGCTGGAGACGCCGCCATCGGTTGCGCAGCGCGATCGCCACCGCGCGTTTCGCGGCACCCTGGCCAATGATGTGCTTGTCCAGCTCGTGAACGATTTCTCTCGGGGTCATGTGCGACATGCCGGATTTGCTCAACCGTCACCGCCTCGCGATCATCCGAACCTAGGATGCCTGCGATAACTCCTCGATGACGAGATTTTGATTGGTGTAAACGCAAATATCCGCGGCTATTTTTAGGGCCCGCTCGACGATTTCCCGAGCTGCGAGCTCGGTGCTCTCAAGCATTGCCCGCGCCGCCGCGAAGGCGAACGGGCCGCCCGAACCGATCGCAATCGCGTCGTGCTCGGGCTCGATGACATCCCCATTTCCCGAGATGACGAGGGTGGCCGCCGGGTCTGCCACCAGCAGCAGAGCCTCGAGGCGGCGCAGCATTCGGTCAGTCCGCCAGTCCTTCGCCAGCTCCACCGCGGCACGGGTGAGGTTGCCATGATGCGCCTCAAGCTTGCCTTCGAAGCGGTCAAACAGCGTGAACGCATCCGCGGTGCCGCCGGCAAATCCCGTGATGATCCGGTCGTGATAAAGCCGGCGAACCTTGCGCGCGTTGCCCTTCATGACCGTCGCCCCGAAAGAGACTTGGCCGTCGCCGCCGAGCACTACTTTGCCCCCGCGCCGCACGGCTAGAATCGTGGTCCCCCGCATTTGCTCCATTGTCCACTCTGGCGCTTTGAGAGAACCAAAGAGTGTAACATGCCGGCGCCGCATTCAGCGCCGCTTTCGGGCACGCGGATGGGTTCGGTCGTAAACCTCGGAGAGATGCTGATAATCTAGATGCGTGTAGATCTGAGTGGTACTGATATCGGCATGGCCGAGCAGCTCCTGCACCGCCCGTAAATCACCGCTTGACTCCAGCAGGTGGCTTGCGAAAGAGTGACGAAGCAGGTGAGGGTGCACCCGCGAGCGCAGCCCCCGACGACGCGCCGATCGCTCGAGCCGGTCCTGCACGGTGCGAGCATGAATCCGCCGTCCGCGGCGGCTCACGAACAATGCGCGCTCTCCCGCGCTCGCGAGCTGCTCGCGTACCGCGAGCCAGCTGCGGATGGCGGCACGGGCCTCGCGGCCAATCGGAAGCACGCGCTTCTTCTGCCCCTTTCCGGTCGCTTCTAGCAAGCCATCGACCAAGTCGAGATGAGTGACGTCCAGTGCGACGAGCTCGGCGAGGCGAAGTCCCGCCGAGTACAGGAGTTCCATGATCGCCTTGTCACGCACCTCGAGCGGTTCTCCCCCATCGGACTCGAGCAAGCTCGCGACCTCGTCGGCGTCCATCACCGGCGGCAGCTTTCGGGGGGTACGCGGTGAGGATACGCCGAGGGCCGGATTTCGGGCGACCAGTCCTTCGCGGATCAGAAAGAAATAGAATGTGCGAATTGCGGAAAGGGCTCGCTGAATGCTGCGTCCACCGATGCCACGACGATGAAGCCACGCCGCGTGCGCACGCACCCCGGCCACATCCATCGCTCCCCAGCCGCCTTGCCGCACCGCTTCGCAGTGCTCGCTCAGCCGCAACAAATCCCTCCGGTAGCTTTCGCAGGTGTGCGCGGACAGGCGTCGCTCCGACCTCAGATGCTCAATGAACAGCTCAACCCAACCATCGGCGGGCTCACGCGGCGCTGGTCGCAGAGTACCCACGGTCAGATGCCCGAGCGCGGGCGACGATAGACCATGAACCCGATTCTAAATCGACGTTGATCTCGACCGCGGATTGGACCGGTGCCGTGGCCGCCCACGGCCTAGGCCACCTGCAGGTAGGGCTTGATTGCCCGGGTCAGCAGCTCGGCCACATGGGACAGGAACTCGGTGCCCTGGGCCGGATGAAACCGCCCCGGGTCACGGCTTCCCATCGCCAGCATTCCGATCCTTCCCGCCTCGCCGAGAGGCAACAGGGCACTCGAGCCAATCTCCGCCCGATGCGTCCCGAACAGGAAATCGAGCTGAGCGGGGTGCAAGCGCCCGCATACCGGCTTCCCCTTCTGCAGGACGTGCTCGAAGAGATTACGAGTCCGATCGTCGAGATCGACGAACTCGGCCAATCCCCGATCCGCTCCCAGCTGGGGCGGGCTGAACAAGCGAACCGTTGCTAGCTCGATCTCAAAATCATCGGTGAGTGCGCAGTAGATACGATCCACAATCTCTCCCACATCACGACACTCGAACAAATTCAGGGAAAGGCGCAAGAGTCGCTGCACGAGAGCCTGATTGTCCCGCGCATTCTCGATCAGCTCGCGCAGCTGGCGCTTCAACCGCCGGTTGCGGTCCCGCAACACCGAGACCTGGTGCTCGACCAGCGAGACCGCTCCGCCGCAGGGGTGCGGTACTCGCAGCTCCACCACCAGCTCCGGATATCGCGCCAACAGGTCCGGGTTGTCCCGCAAGAACTCGAGCACCTTTTCCTCACCGAACGCGCTCTCATCATTGATGATCTTCATAGCTCTAGAATCCCCTCGTAAACCCACGTCGCCGGTCCCGCCAGCCAGACCGAAGCACCCTCCCCCGGCCACGACACCCTCAGCGTGCCTCCCGGCAAATCGACCGAGACCCGCTCACTCAAGCGACCCCACAACCGACCTGCCACGACCGCCGCGCACGCGCCCGTGCCGCACGCCAGCGTCTCCCCCACTCCGCGCTCGTGCACCCGGAGCCGGACTCGGCCCGAATTCACGATCTCCATGAACCCGACGTTTACCCGATTGGGGAATCGCGGATGCCGTTCGAGCGCAGGACCGACAGCGAGTAGGTCCGCGTGCTCGACGTCGTCCACCACCAGCACCGCATGCGGATTACCGAGCGACAGTGCGCCAACCTCCAGCCGCTGCCCGGCGGCCTCGATCTCGTATCGAGCGGCCCGACGGTCCGCGATGAACGGTATCTCCTGCGGTTCGAACACCGGTGTACCCATGTCGCCGTTGACGATGTCGGACCCCGACTCGCGCACGAGTCGAATCAAGCGTCCGCTCGACTCGATCGTCAGCTCGCGCTTCTCGCTCAAACCCTTGCGCTCGATGTAGCGCGCAACACACCGCACTCCGTTTCCGCACTGCTCGGCCCGCTCTCCGTCGGCGTTGAATATCTCGAGCCTGAAATCGGCATCGGCGGCTCCGGCCGGGCCGATGACGAGAAGCTGGTCAAAACCGACTCCGCGGCGACGATCCGCAAGCCCCCGGATCTGACCCACGTCGAGTTCCTGCGGCAACTGCGACCGCTCCAGAAGGACGAAATCGTTGCCCAGCCCATGCATTTTGGAAAACGAGAGCCTCATGCCGCTCCCATGGTAGAGGAAGTCACCCGCCGCGGTCCCCTCCTCGCTGCCACCGGGGATAGCGAAACTCTCGGGACGGGTGCGGTCCGCTCCAGCCCCCCAAGGCTACGACGCCTCGCAGGTCGGTCAAGGCAGCCCCGTCCGCGGTGCGATCCGAGCGCCGGCAATTGATCATCCCTTTTTGTTTGAATATTCAGCATTGTATAGCCTATATTTATCCTAGTATAAGAACTGGGGTCGCCGTTGAGAAAGGGATTCTGGACCGCCGATTGGTTCGCCGGTCTCATCATTACCATCGTTCTTCTCGTGGCCGGGCAAACCGCGCTGCTCCAATCGCTCGAACGCGCCGCCTATGACTGGGGAGTGCGACTCTCGACGAGTCGCCCCAGCGAGAACGTCGCGGTCATTGCGATCGACAACGAGAGCATCGCGAATATCGGGCGGTGGCCGTGGTCGCGCGACGTGCACGCGGGGATGATTTCGAAGCTCAAGCAGGGCGGCGCTAAGGTCGTCGGCAACACGGTGTTCTTTCTCGAGCCGCAAATCGACCCCGGCCTACAATATATCGAGGCGCTGGCCGAGTTCTACGCAGGCTCGAGTCTCTACTCGACCGCTTCTGGCGAAATAGGCCTTCTCCGCGGACTCGTCGACGAGGTCGTCGCGGCAAGCACCGACCAATCCTCGCCAGCGCTCCAAGCAGCGGAGCAGCTGAGGGAGTTCGTCGAGCAATCGCGCCTCACCCAGTCACTACCGAACGAATCTGCCGAGCTTGCCGGCTACCTCGTCGAGGCGGCCGAAGCATTGAACACAGATGCGAAGCTCGCGGCCGCGATCGAGCATGCAGCTAACGTCGTGCTCGCGATGCCGTTCGTTCTGGGAGAACCGCGCGGCAACCCGGACAACCCGCTCCCGGAGTACGTGACCCGCAATGCCCTGCTTCAGGTCGAAGGCTCGGCGGAGGCGATCGAAGCGGGAAACTTCCCGATCCCATCGATCGCGGCGATTCCCCCGATTCCGGAGCTGGGCGAGCCGGCGGCCGCAATCGGTCACCTCAACGCCACCGTCGACATAGACGGAGGCATCCGCTCGGAGCCGCTGGTCATCCGCCACTACGACACCTACTACCCATCTCTATCACTTCAGATCGCGGCCAGGAGCCTTAACGTCTCCCTCGACCAAGTCAAGGTGAGTCTGGGCGACGGGGTCCGCCTCAAGGATCTCTACATCCGCACCGACCCCTTCCTGCAGATGCAGACCTACTTCTACCGCGACCGGGACGGTAATCCCGCCTTCGACGTGGATTCGTTCTTCGACGTGCAGGAAGGCAAGATCCCGGCCGAGAAGTACCGGGACAAGATCGTGCTGATCGGGGCCACCGCGACCGGGGTGGGCACCCCCCAGGTAACTCCCGTGTCTCCCGCGATGGCACCGGTTCTCACGCTCGCGCACTCGGTATCGAGCATCCTCAACGAGGACTTCTTCGTGAGTCCCCGGTGGTCCGGTTGGGCCGAGGCGGGGGTGCTGGCGATTATCGCGCTTTATCTGATCCTGCTCCTGCCGCGGATGCGGGCTGGTCTTGCGTTCATCGTTTCAGCTGCCGTGCTCATCGCCATCATCGGCGCCCACCTCGGCCTGATGACGGGCGAGCGGATGTGGCTTCAGCTCATGCTTCCCGCCACCCTGCTGCTCGTCGGACATATCCTGCTCACCACCAAGCGTTTTCTGATGACCGAGCGGGGCAAGCTCAAGTCAGATGCGGACTCTGCCGAGAGCAACCGCATGCTCGGCCTCGCCTACCAGGGTAAAGGTGACCTCGATGCGGCGTTCGCGAGCTTTCGAAAGGTCAAGCCGATGGACGAATCGGTCATGGACCTGCTCTACAACCTTGCGCTCGACTACGAGCGCAAGCGCCAGCACAACAAGGCGGGGTCGGTTTATCAGCACATGGCGGAGTTCGATCCGAACTTCCGCGATCTGAAGCAGCGGGTGGCGCGCAGTCGCAAGCTCGAGGAAACGGTGATGCTCGGCGGCGCTGGGGCAACCACCGCGGGCGGTACCCTGCTACTCGATGGCGATGACATCCAGAAACCGATGTTAGGCAGATATCAAGTCGAGAAGGAGCTCGGAAAGGGGGCGATGGGCGTCGTCTATCTCGGCCGAGATCCCAAGATCAACCGGGTGGTGGCGATCAAGACCATGGCGCTCTCGCAAGAGTTCGAAGAGGACGAGCTCGACGAGGTCAAGGAGCGATTCTTCCGGGAGGCGGAGACCGCCGGGCGTCTCAATCACCCCAACATCGTGACCATCTTCGACGCCGGGGAAGAGCATGACCTAGCCTACATTGCGATGGAGTTCCTCAAGGGAAAAGATCTCGCCCCCTACACCAAACCCGACAACCTGTTGCCGCTCGCCAAGGTCATGGAGATTGTCGCCCTCGCGGCAGACGCGCTCACCTACGCGCATAGCCAGAATGTGGTTCACCGCGACATCAAGCCCGCCAACATCATGTACGAGGAGGATTCCGGGAGCGTCAAGCTTACCGACTTCGGAATCGCAAGAATCACCGACTCGAGCAAGACGAAGACCGGCATGGTTCTCGGAACGCCATCGTATATGTCCCCCGAGCAGCTTTCCGGGAAGAAGGTGGATGGTCGCTCGGACCTGTTCTCGCTCGGGGTCATGCTGTTTCAGCTCGCCTCGGGCGAACTCCCGTTCAAGGGAGATTCGATGGCCACGCTCATGTTCAAGATCGCGAACGAGGAGCACCCCGACGTCACCTCGCTGCGCTCGGACCTTCCGCCCTGCATGAAGATTATCCTCGATAAGGCGCTGAAGAAGGTGGTGGAGGAGCGCTATCAGAATGGGGCCGACATGGCGCGAGACGTTCGCGCCTGCATGGCCAGCCTGAGTTCCTAGCACGAGGAGCTGCCCTTGAATCTCGACGGAAAACTTGAGATTGCCGGCGTGACCGATGTCGGTCGGCACCGCAGCCACAACGAGGACAATATCGGGACGGATTTGATAAGCGGCCTCGCCATCCTGGCCGACGGCATGGGCGGGTACAAGGCCGGCGAAGTGGCGAGTGCAATCGCGATCGATATGATCATGGATGACCTGCGCAAAGGCCTGAGCAATCTGACGTCGGGACAAGTGGACGAGGAGTCGGGCTACAGCAAGGAATCGCTGCTGGTCAAGGAAGCAATTCTCAAGGCCAATCAGGCCATCTATCAGACCGCTCAGAGTCAGCCCCAATGCGCAGGAATGGGCACGACCCTGGTCGCGGTGGCGTTCTACGACGACCGGATGACGGTCGCCCACATCGGCGATTCGCGGCTCTATAGGCTGCGACACAACCAGCTCGAGCAACTCACGGTCGACCACTCGCTTCTACAGGAGCTCATCGACAAGGGGTTCTACACTCCCGAAGAGGCGAAAGAGTCTCTGAACAAGAATCTGGTAACCCGGGCGATGGGAATCGATGAGACGGTCAAGCCGGACGTTCATGAAGAAGTGGTCATACCCGACGATATGTACCTTCTGTGCTCCGACGGGCTCAGTGACCTAGTAGAGGATGCGGAAATTCACTCAACCTTGAACGAATATGGTGCTAATCTTCAGAAGGCGGCTGAATCTCTCGTCCAGATCGCGAATGACAAGGGTGGAAAGGACAACATATCGGTCATTCTGGCACGCGTACTAAAGCCGTTTCCGGCCAAGAAGAGCTGGTACGCCAGACTGTTCGATTGGTTTTAACTCTCAGCCAGTGAGTGGGACACATGCCTGCGAAGCTCGTACTTAGTCTCAATGCCTCGGTTCTGGGCGAATACACGCTCGACAAGGAGCGCATTACCATCGGTCGTAAGCCCGACAACGACATACAGATAGATAATCTGGCGGTCAGCGGGCAGCACGCTGCGATCATCACGATTCTCAATGACTCCTTTCTCGAGGACTTGGACAGTACCAACGGTACTTTCGTCAATGGAAAGCTTATAAAGAAACACGCCCTTAAGAACGGTGACGTGATTAGCATCGGCAAGCACGAGCTCAAGTACATCAACGAGCAAGCGACGGCGGACGACGATTTCGAGAAGACCATGATTATCCGCCCCGGCATGGCGAGCCATGCCGCAGCGCAGGCCAAGGCAGAGCAGGCCGCGCCCGCCGCCCCGTCTCCCGATGCCACCGTCTCCGGCACACCGCTCGGAAAGATCCAGGTCTTGAGCGGACCGGGCGCTGGCAAGGAGTTGGAGCTGAAGAAAGCCCTGATTACGCTCGGCCGACCCGGGGTGCAGGTTGCGGTGATCACCCGCCGACCCCAGGGCTACTTCATTACCCACGTGGAAGGTTCTCACCCGGTCGTGAACGGGCAATCGATCGGCAGTCAGGCCCACCCTCTCCGGGACCACGACGTGGTGGAGCTGGCGGGCGTCAAGATGGAGTTTTTCGTCACGACGTAGCCGCTCCTACGGACGGTTTCGAACGAGACGAGCTATGCGACCTCTAAAACGCTACCGTCCGTCGACCGCAACGGGTCGTAGGGTAGAGTAAGATGCTGGCGGCTCCGCTAAGTCCGAACATCTATTTCCCGGGTCCTGCGCTGATCACTTGGTGACGTGGGTGAAGACGCCGTCCCAGTCGGCACCGGGCGGATCATTTCGGTAATGAGCAATCCGTTGCGCATACAGGCTGTACAGGGACCTGGCCGGTGCGCGTTTCTGCAGGTTCAGGAACTGGAGCTCGGCCATATCCCAATCGCACGCTCGATAAAGCTTGAGCGCCTGCTGATAGAGCGTCATCTCGTCTCGCTCTGACTTGTCGACTTCCTGCTTCAGACCGACCGGCTCGAAGATGGTAACCGGTTGGTCCTTCCCCTTGACGCGAACCCGATCGAGCTCGCGGTAGAGATACTCCGGCACCGCCTCCGCCGTGGCCTCGCTAACGATCATGTCCACGCCGTACCCCTTGGTCAGGCCCTCGAGTCGCGAGCCCAAATTGACGGCGTCACCGAGCACGGTGTAAGCCATCCTGAACTCCGAGCCCATGTTTCCGACGTTCATCGGACCGGTGTTCAAGCCAACTCCGATTCTTATCGCCGGCCATCCGCGACGCTCGAAGTCGGCCTGCAGGATACGCAGCTGCGCGAGCATCCCCAACGCGGCTTGGACCGCGTGCCGCGCGTGCTCGGGGTCGTGGATAGGCGCACCCCAGAACGCCATGATCGCATCACCCATGTACTTGTCGATGGTGCCCCGATGCTCGTGAATGATTCGAGTCATCGGGGTCAGATACTCGTTCATCAGCTGCGACAGCTCCCGAGGCTCCAGTGCTTCGGATATGGTTGTGAAGCTGCGCACATCCGAGAACAGCACCGTTAGCTCCCGGCTCTCGCCCTCGAGTGAGAAGGCCTCGGGGTCCTCGCTCATTTCATCGACAAGCTCGGGGGGCACGTACTGACCGAAAAGCCCGGCCAGCTGTCGCTTGCCCCGAGTCTCCACGAACAACGAGTAGGTGGTGCTGAACAGATACATGACCACCAGAATCACGACCCCGGAGGCGAGCGGCAGGACCAGGTTACCGAGGTTCCAGATGAGGAAGTTCGTCGTGACCACTGCCGCCAGCAGGGCGAGCGTCGCGATCGTAGCCCACAATGGACTCAGCAGCGGGAGCAACAGTGCCATGAACAGACCCGAAACCGTGACCAGCACGAATTCCGCTCCCAGCGTGTAGGCAGGATTCTCCTTGAGGTTGCCGTCGAGAATCCCGGCGATGAGATTGGCGTGGATCTCCACCCCAGGGAACACCGCCTGGATCGGTGTCGCTCGAAGGTCCAATAGTCCCGGCGCGGACGTTCCCACCAGCACGATCCTATCCTCGAGTCGCGACGCGTCGGCGGTACCGTGCAGAACATTGGTCGCGGAGATGTAGGGGAAACTTCCCTTCTTGCCGCGGTAGGGAACGAGCGTGCGAACATGATTATCAACCGGTATCGCTCGGTTGCCCACCGCGAGCCACTCGAGACCCGAATAGCCCCTCCCCGCCTTCGTGCCCTCAGCGTATCCCGGCTCGATCTCCTCCGCTCCGAGGGCCGCTCGCGCAATCGCGAGCGACAGCGACTCATACTGCGCGCCGTCGAACTCGTAGAGCATCGGCACACTACGCACGATTCCGTCGGGGTCAATCGCAGGATTGAAGTGCCCCGCCCCGACCGCAGCACTCTGAAGCTCCGGCAGGTTCGCAGCATAGCCATCTGCGACCACGAACGGGATGTTGCGCCCGGTAAAATGGCCGGGGCGGAAAGCCGGTGGTGGCAACATGCCCACCTTTGTCGCCTCGGCCTGAGAGCCCTTCTCGTTGAACACGTAGCCGAGCACCACTGCCCTTCCGCGGATGGCATCTGCAAACTGCTTGTCGTAGTCGAGCGCGGGCCTTAGCTGATCCAGGCGTTGCTGGAACTTCGGCTCATCCTCGAACTCAGTCGCCGCCAGGGATTCGAGAACCTTCAGGCCAGAGCTCTCGTCGCGCTCCGCAAAAACGACGTCGAAGCCCACGATCTTCACCCGGTAGTGATCAAGTAGCTTGTCGATCAGCAGCGCGAGCTTGTCACGGCTCCAGGGCCAGCGGCCTTCCGCCGCAAGGCTCTTTTCGTCGATGTCGATTATCACGATGCGATCGTCGACCGCCCGGCTAGTGGTCAGCCGCATCCGCTGGTCGTAAGTGAACAGCTCGAAGGCGTCGAGCGCATCCACCTTGATGAACTTCGTGACATGCAGCAGGAAGAGCGCCAATATGGCCAGGCTGAAAACGACTCGCACCAGGTGGCGTTTGTAAAGAGTTAGCAGCAAAGAATTATTTCCTCGGGTTCACTATCTCACCAGAGTCTAGCCTGGATATTTCACCAAGGCGGCTCGCCGCTCGTCATTGAGCTTCTGAGCGCGATGAGCAACCGAACCGTTTTGGGCGGCCTCAGCTCGGTGCAACTGGTTTCCGCGGCAAGTCTACCCGGGCGCTGGCCCCCACACGTGCGACGTCGGTCAATCGTCAGGTACTCGCCGTCTTCGATCGGTAGCGGCAAAGGTCAGCAACCGGACACGCGCCGCATGACGGCTTGCGGGCGGTGCAGGTGTATCGCCCATGTAGGATGAGCCAGTGGTGTGCGTCGAGCCGATACTCTCGCGGCACCACGCGCAAGAGCTTGTCCTCGACCTGTCGCGGCGTTTTTCCCGGGGCAAGACCGGTGCGATTTGAGACCCGGAATATATGGGTATCTACCGCGATGGTTGGCTCGCGGAATGCAACGTTCAGGATTACATTGGCGGTCTTGCGGCCCACCCCGGCCAGAGCCTCGAGGGCGGCGCGCTCCCGCGGAACCTCTCCCCCGTGCTCTTCGACGAGGACCCGGCACGTCTTGATGATGTTCCGAGCCTTGTTGTTGAACAAGCCGATCGTCTTGATATGATCCCGCAGCTTCTCCTCGCCCAACGCCAAGAGCGCCTCGGGCGTGTTAGCTCGTTTGAAAAGGCCACTAGTCGCTTCGTTTACACCCTTGTCCGTCGCCTGCGCAGACAAGATCACCGCGATCAAGAGTTCGAAGGGAGAGGAGTAGGCCAGCTCGGTGGTCGGATTCGGATTCGCGCGCCGCAGCCGTTCTAGAAACTCACTACGTTGAGACGGATTCATGCCGCGCTCAGGCTCACGACGGAGTGAGTGAACATCGCGGCGCGCACCGACTCACCGGGGATCGCTCTTCGGAGCAAGCGCGACTCGGCGAGTCCGGGACCGTGCGACCGCGGCCTCGATCACGCGGCGTTTCTCGGCGACGCTCGAGTGCCGCATCGCCAGGCGAGCGCGCCGCGTCCGCTCGACTCGCTCGCGCTCGCGGCGTTCCCGGCGCGCGTCGTATCGCCGGCGCGCCCGCACGGCCTGCTCGCGGCCCCAGTGCTGCACGAACGGTTGCCGAGAAGTTTCAATCATCGATATGCAGTACATCGGACAGGGCTCGACACAAAGCCCACAACCGGTGCACTCGTCTCGAACGATGGTGTGCATCAGCTTGGCGGCGCCGACGATCGCATCTACCGGGCAGGCCTGAATACACACGGTGCACCCGATGCACCAATCCTCGTCGATCGCCGCCACCTGCCTCACCGGCTCGGAGCCACACTCCGCCGCCAGAGGCACGGGCTTCGTACCCGTCAGCCGGGCCAATGCGGAGATCGTGACGTCGCCGCCCGGCGGGCAGCGGTTGATACCGGCCTTACCGGCCGCGATCGCTTCGGCGTAAGGCCGGCAGCCAGCATATCCGCAGCGGGTGCATTGCGTCTGCGGAAGCAGCTCATCAATCGCTTGAGCCAGTGCTTGCGAATTCATCCTGGTCCTCACGCCGCACGCGGAGCAACGGGTCCCGCGGTCGGCAACACCGTACGTGCCTATTTGATTCGCATGCCCGGGTGCGCGCCCTCATCGAGGCTTAGCAGCCAAAGGTCGGATCCACCCGGGCCGGCGGCCAGGATCATTCCCTCCGACACGCCGAAGCGCATCTTGCGAGGAGCCAGATTCGCCACCACGACCGTCTTGCGGCCGATCAAGTCTTCGGGCCGATAGGCTCCCTTGATCCCCGCCAGCACCCGGCGCGTCTGCCCGCCGACATCGAGCACCAGTCGCAGCAGCTTGTCGGCGCCTTCGACCGCTTCCGCGGAGGTGATCTGCGCGACCCGCAGGTCCACCTTGGTGAACTCGTCATGCGTTATGGTGGGTGCGATGGGATCGCGCGCGAGATAGTTCTCGCGGCCCGGCCCGGTACCGGATCCCGCGCCATCCGGCGGCAGGGCTTCACTGGAAGCGGCCAGCATCGCGTCAATACTCTCTTGCTCTACACGCACCATCAGCGGCTCGAAGGCATTGATCCGCGTCCCGAGCAGAGGCTCACCGACCTGACTCCAGTGCAGCGGGCCGGTCCCGAGGAAAACTTCCGCCTTGGCTACGGTGAGCGGCACGACCGGCTTGAGGTAGATGAGCAAGGTCTTGAACAAGTTGAGCGCAGCGGTACACACTAACTGCACTTCGGACTCGCGCCCTGGCTCCTTGGCCTTCACCCATGGCTTCTTCTCGTCGATGTACTGGTTCGCCTGGTCCGCAAGCGACATGACCTCTCGCATGGCTTTGCCGAACGCTCGCGCTTCATAGTCGGCGGCAATCGATTCGCCGCGCTCGACAAACGATCGAAACAGCTCGGGCGCTTCCAAGCTCTCCGAGAGCTTTCCGTCGAATCGCTTGTTGATGAAACCGGCGCAGCGAGAGGCGATGTTGACCACCTTCCCGACGAGGTCCGAATTCACCCGTTGGCCGAAATCTTCCAGACTGAGGTCGATGTCATCGATGCCAGCGCCGAGCTTGCATGCGAAATAGTAACGCAGGTACTCCGGATTCAGATGCTCGAGATAGGTACGGGCCTTGATGAACGTGCCCCGCGACTTTGACATCTTCTGGCCATCCACGGTTAGAAAACCATGAACGAACACCGCACTCGGGGTGCGGAAACCGCCGGCATAGAGCTGGGCCGGCCAGAACAGGGTGTGAAAATAGGCAATGTCCTTGCCAATGAAGTGATAAAGCTCCGCGTCGCTCTGCGGCCCCCAGAACTCATCGAAATCGAGCTCCGGATTCTTGTCGCATAGATTCCGGAAGCTGGCCATGTAACCGATTGGTGCATCCAGCCAGACGTAGAAATACTTACCAGGGGCGCCGGGGATCTCGAATCCAAAGTAAGGCGCATTGCGTGAGATGTCCCAGTCCTTCAGACCCGCCCCGAACCACTCCTGCAACTTGTTGGCAATCTCTGGCTGCACCGGCGGGTGAACGCCTGCGATCGAGTCGCGTCCGGAGATTTCTCCGTGGCCACCGCCGAGCCACCTCTTCAGCATGGCGGTGAACTCGGAGAGCTTCACGAAAAACTGCTCGGAGTCGCGTTCGACCGGCTTCGCGCCGGAAATGACCGAGCGCGGGTTCTTCAGCTCGGCTGGAGAATAGGTTGAGCCACAGACTTCACAGCTATCACCGTACTGGTCCTGCGCGCCGCACACCGGACACTCGCCGCGAATGTAACGGTCCGGCAGAAACATCTCCTCGACCGGATCGTAGGGCCGGGGGATGACATGAGTGACGATATAGCCCCCGCTTCGCAACCGCTCGAATATGTGGTTCGCGAGCGTCCGATTCTCTTCCGAGTGGGTGGTGTGATAATTGTCGACTCCGATTGCAAAGTCGGCAAAGTCCGCGCGGTGCTCACGGCCAACTCGCTCGATCAACGTCTCCGGAGTGATGCCCTCCTCAATTGCGCGCAACATGATCGGCGTCCCGTGGGCATCGTCCGCACAAACGTACAAGCAGACATGGCCCCGAAGCCGCTGGTAACGTACCCAAATGTCAGTCTGGATATACTCGAGCATGTGCCCGAGATGAATGGGACCGTTCGCATAGGGTAACGCGCTGGTGACCAGTATCCTTCTGCGTGGCGAAGACATGAATTCGTCAGAGCACTCCGGGCCAGAATCCCCCCGCTGTCGGAGCCACAATACCCCGGACAGGGAGCCAGCCCTTATTTGAGCAATTTTCCAGGCAACGCACCACCGGCTCGCACCCGAGGCCGACTCGAACCCGCTGCGCGCACCCAATGAAACGCCCAATTGTGATGTAGAATGGCGGCCGTTTCCGGGGTCAAGCTTAGGAGATTTGGATGGCAGAAGTTACCGAGGCCCAGGTGGAAGAGGCGCTGAAGGGCTACGTGGACCCCTACCTCGAGCAAGACCTGGTAAGCGCGAAGGCGATCAAGAAGATCGAGGTCGACGGGGCCAAGGTGAAGGTCAAGGTCGTGCTCGGTTTTCCGGCCAAGGGCTACCTGCGAGACCTTCAGCAAAGTCTTTCCGATCGAGTCGGCGCGCTGGCGGGTGTGTCCGAGGCGCAGGTCGAAGTGCAGTGGAAGCTGGTCTCGCACAAGGTCCAGGCCGGCGTCGATCTGTTGAAGAACGTGAAGAATATCATCGCAGTCGCTTCCGGCAAGGGAGGGGTCGGTAAGTCGACGGTTGCCGTGAACTTGGCCCTTGCTCTGTCGGCGGAGGGTGCAACGGTCGGCCTGCTGGACGCCGACATCTACGGCCCGAGTCAGCCTCGAATGCTCGGGGTGAAGGGCCAGCCGGATTCCAAGGACGGCAAGTCCCTGGAGCCGAAGGTCGGCTTCAACGTGCAGTCGATGTCCATCGGTTACCTCATCGACGAGGAGACCCCGATGATCTGGCGCGGGCCCATGGTTACCCAGGCGCTCGAGCAGCTGCTGAAGGATACGAACTGGCGTGACGTTGACTACCTGATCGTCGACCTCCCTCCCGGGACCGGCGACATTCAGCTCACGCTCGCCCAGAAAATCCCGGTTAGCGGTGCGGTCATCGTCACCACCCCACAGGAGATCGCGTTGCTCGATGCGAGGAAGGGTCTCAAGATGTTCGAAAAGGTCCAGGTGCCGGTGATCGGCGTGATCGAGAACATGAGCCTTCATCTCTGCCCGAAATGCGGCCACGAGGAGCATATCTTCGGGGAGGGCGGGGGCCAGCGCATCGCCGAGCAGTACGGGGTGAATTTTCTCGGGGCACTGCCCCTGAACGCCGCCATTCGTGAAGATTCCGACCGCGGGAGACCAACCGTGGTAAACGATCCGGATGGCCCACTCGCCACAATCTATCGTCAGGTCGCGCGACGCGTCGCGGCAAAGTTGTCGCTGAAGAGCAAGGACTATCGGCAAGCGTTCCCCAATATTGTAATTCAAAGCAACTGACGGCCCGCCGCCCCGAGACCAATGAGCATCAAGTCGGACCGCTGGATTCGCAGAATGGCCGAGGAACGGGGGCTCATCGAACCGTTCGAACCCGCGCAGGTGAGAGGGGACGATGATCGCCGTCTGATTTCCTTCGGGACGTCGAGCTATGGCTATGACATCCGTTGCGCCGACGAATTCAAGATCTTCACCAACATCAACTCTGCCGTGGTGGACCCGAAGGATTTCGACGCCAACAGCTTCGTGGACCTCAAGGCGAAGGTCTGCATCATCCCGCCCAACTCTTTCGCCCTGGCGCGGACAGTCGAGTACTTCCGAATCCCGCGGAACGTGTTGACGCTGTGTCTTGGCAAATCCACCTACGCCCGATGCGGAATCATCGTCAACGTCACTCCGCTCGAACCCGAGTGGGAGGGCCACGTTACCCTCGAGTTCTCGAACACGACCCCCCTTCCGGCCAAGATATACGCCGACGAGGGGGTAGCTCAGGTCATCTTCTTCGAGTCCGACGAGGAGTGTGAGGTTTCGTACCGGGACCGCGCCGGGAAGTATCAGGGACAAACGGGCGTCACGCTGCCGAAGGCCTGAGCAACGTCCCCGTGGTTCCACCCCCTTGGTGCGCATGAAGCATGCCGCTCGAACCTTTTCTCCGACCCGGGCTCGCTCGCCGAATGGCAGCGGTCTCATATGATTGCCTGCTTCTGTTTGCGATCTTGTTCGTTGGCACCGCCACCGTGTTGCCGCTCAATCACGGCGAAGCGATCGCGCCGAACAACGCCGCGTACTCGGCATACCTACTCGGACTCAGCTTTCTCTACTTCGGCTGGTTCTGGACCCACGGCGGGCAGACTCTGGGGATGCGCGCATGGAAGGTTCGGGTTCGACTTCGTGATGGGGGACCGGTGGGCTGGCCCGACGCCGCCCTTCGATTCGCAGCCGCTTTGTTCTCCTGGCTAACGCTCGGGCTCGGATTCGCCTGGGCCGCGATTGACCGCGATCACCTCGCCTGGCATGACCGACTCTCGGGTACGGTATTGACGCTTGAACGCCGGCGGTGAGTCCGAGCCAATCGACCGAGGCGATGCCGATCAGCGCACCTGTCGCATGAGCCACATGCCGAATCCGAGACACAGAGCCGTAGGAAACGCTGCCCCGAGAATCGGTGCGAGCCCGTACACGATGCCCATCTGAGACGCTGTTTGCTGCAAGACGTAGAATGCGATTCCCACCAAGATCCCAACCAGCACCCGCTGCCCGATGCCGACGGCGCGAAGTCGCCCGAGGACCAGGGGGATCGCGAGAAAGATCATCGCCCCGGTTGAGAGCGGCGACATCAACTTGTTCCACAGCGCGAGCTCATAGCGGGCGGTGCTGAGGCGGTTACCCTTGAGATAGGCGAGATAGCGAAGCAATCCTATCGCGGACAGGCTCTCTGGGCGTACCGTGATCACGCTCACCAGGCTTGGCTCGAACACCGAGCTCCAGACCGCCTGTTCGATTCGACGTTGCTCTACCCGGTCCTCGTGAATCACGCTCTGGGTGATGTCTTCAAGCACCCACTGGTCCTGTTCGTAACGGGCCGTGCTGGCATGCGTCGCAACCCGCAGGCGCTGGCCGTCATCGAACTCATAGATGAACACATCCGCCATCCTCTGACCGGGCAGCACCTCCCGGATATTGATGAAGCTCGTGGCATCGCGAATCCAGAACCCCTCACCGGTCTTGAGCGCAATCTGGTTGCTCAGCGCCACCGATCGACGCTCCTGGGCCAGGCGCTCCGCTATGGGAGCAAGGACCTCTCCCACCGCGATTGCGATCACCATCAGGAGTGCCCCGGCCTTCATCACCGACAACGTGATCCGTGCGAGCGACACACCGGCCGCGCGGACCACGATCAGCTCTGAATTGCTGGCCAGTACCCCCAGCCCGAGCAGGCTCCCGATGAGGGCGGAGACAGGGAAAAGCTCGAACGCGCGTCGGGGCAGAGTCAAGACCATGTACTCGCCCGCGCGCAGCAGCGAGTAGGTCCCGCGACCCACCGAGTCCAGGTCCTCGACGAACTCGGTGAATGTGAAGACACTGAGCAGCACGAGCAGCGCCAGCATCGTACCCCACACCACGTGAGCACCGATGTGCTTATCGAGAAGAGTCATGTCTGTCTAAATAGTTGCGCAGAAATCCGCGACAAATCGTGCCGAGCTCAGGGTAGGTCGATGCGGATTTCTGCGCACCCACTTAGTCTCCACTTGCACCCACTGTGCCACCGAAACCGCTTCGCGCTCCGATTGGCTCCCCGTAGTCTGACCCCCCCCACCCTGTCCCTCCGCGCTACGGGGGAGGGAACCGGTCCGTACCTCTTATGTGTCATATTTGTGCTCAGGTATTTAGGTCCAGCCTTTCGCGGGCTTGGGTTCTCGCGCCCCGTTCGGGCCGGGACACCAGGAGTCCGCGCCAGCGCTTTGCGTGGATGAGGTCAAGAGCATACACTTTGCGCCTCCGGTGGCAACGAGCGGCTCCGAGCCGTCGAGGCTGAAGCTGGCTCGGTCGACCCTCAATCGTCAGGTGAACATTCCTAAGATGCAATTTCATGCCCGCCCCACCGCTCCCCCGACTCAACGCACCGCATGCGCAGTGGTCGGCGTGTTCGAGCACCGGCGCACGTCGAGCGCCGCTCGCCTCATTAATAAGGCTTCATCGAATGGCATCGCCCGTGCGATGCGCCGGGGGGACATGGACGGAAAGGTCGGCAGCAGCCTCGTGCTGCACGACCTGGGCGGCATCAAGGCGGACCGGGTTCTGCTCGTCGGCTGCGGTGCCCGCAAGGCGATGGACGACACCCGTTACCGAAAGGTTCTCGCTCACGCGGCGGATGCCCTGAACAAGACGGGGGCCCGCGATGCGATTTGGTATCTTGCGGACCTCGAGGTCGAGGGTCGCGACATCCACTGGAAATGCCGTCAGGGGCTGGAGACATGCCGCGAGCGCCTGTATAGATTTGACCGTCTGAAGAGCGAAGCGACCCCGCCGGCGCGTCTCAGTCGGTTCACTTTCGGCCTCCCCTCCAAGGATGAAGCGAGCGATGCTACCCGAGCCATCACCACCGGCTCGGCGATATCGAACGGTGTCGACCTCGCACGCGACTTGGGCAACTTGCCGGGGAACGTGTGTACCCCTACCTATCTCGCCGAGCGGGCGCGCGAGCTCGCTAGCGCGCACCCGCACCTGAAGGCGAAGGTGTTGAGCGAGTCCGATATGAAGCGCCTGGAGATGAACACCCTTCTCTCGGTTGCCAGGGGAAGCCGCGAGCCGGCAAAGCTCATCTCAATACACTACACCGGCGCACCCAAGAGCGAGCCGCCGGTAGTTCTGGTCGGTAAGGGGGTCACATTCGATTCGGGCGGCATCTCCATCAAGCCAGCGGCAGCGATGGACGAGATGAAGTTCGATATGTGCGGAGCTGCGAGCGTTTTCGGCACGATTCGGGCGCTGGCGGAGCTGGAGCTTCGCCTTAATGTCGTCGGGATCGTTCCCGCGACCGAGAATCTCCCGGATGGAAATGCCAGCAAGCCGGGCGATATCGTGACCAGCATGTCGGGGCAGACGGTGGAAGTCCTCAATACCGATGCCGAGGGTCGGCTCATCCTGTGTGACGCACTCACGTATGCGGCTCGATTCGAGCCCGATGTGGTGATCGACATTGCGACCTTGACCGGGGCGTGCGTCATCGCACTCGGTGCACACGCCTCGGGCTTGTTCTGCAATGACAAGCCACTCGGCGACGCCCTGCTCGCGGCCGGCGAGTACGCTGGAGATCGTGCGTGGCCGCTTCCGCTGTGGGAGGACTATCAGGAGCAGCTGAAGAGCAACTTCGCCGACTTCGCCAACGTGGGCGGTCGGGAAGCGGGGGCGATCACCGCCGCATGTTTTCTCGCTCGTTTCTGCAAGGAATACCGTTGGGCACATCTCGACATCGCGGGGGCCGCGTGGCTGGGAGGATCGAAGAAGGGCGCGACCGGCCGCCCCGTGAAGCTGCTAACGCAGTTCTTGCTGGACCGCGCGCGGGGGGAGTAGCTCGCCCCGGGGAGACGTGCGGCGAGGATGGCAGTGCAGGTCGATTTCTACGTCGTCAGCCAAGACCGGCCTAGTGCCCGCGAGCGCACTGCGTGCCGGCTCGCCGAGAAGGCGTGGTGCAAGCAGCATCGCGTCTTCATTCACACCGCCTCGGCGGAGGCGACACGCTCGCTGGACGAGTTGCTGTGGACCTTTCGCCAGGACAGCTTCGTGCCCCATGGCATCTACCCGGACAATGTCGACCCAGGGGTTTCCATCCTGGTCGGGGACGGGACGCCCCCGAGCAGCGAATCCGACGTGCTCATCAACCTGAGCGACGGTGTACCGAGCTTCCACGCTAAATTCGACCGAATCGTGGAGGTGGTCGGGTTCGGCGACGACCAGCGCCGGCGGGGACGAGAGCGATTTCGCGCCTACCGCGACCATGGTTGCGTGCCCAGGACACATAACGTGTAATTCCCCGATGACGGACAAGCCGCCACCGCCAAGACGACCGACGCCGGACTCCGACGCCGAGGCCTCTCTCAATGAGGCGCTCAGCGATCTCGAGCAGATTCTCGGAGGTAAGCGGTCATCCCGCGAGCCGGTCGGGGTCAATGAGCCTTCGGCGGACGATCCGCTGGGGCAGCAGTACACGATTCCGCTGCTCGATGACGTCGTCGTAACGCCCGAGGAGCGCCACGAGCCGGGTCAGTCGTCTCGGCGCCCGCGGCACGGTCCGGGTTCGATCGAGCATGACGAGGACTGCCAACAGTTGATCAGGCGCCTCGGTAACGAGATCGAGGTGATCGTGCAGACCGGGGTGGATGAGGCTCTGCGCAAAGCCAACAAGGACATCATGAAACGAGTGCGTGAGCACATCAATATCACGCTTCCCGAGGTCCTCGACGAGATCGCCGAGATCAAAGCCCGCAAGGAATCTTGATCCAGCCTGCCACCCTTGCCCCGCTTATTTGAACCGCTCATGCGTTGCGGTTTGCGGGTTGGATGGCAGCCACCAGCCCCGGACCGAAAGCACGAGCGGTAGGCACATAAATCACGAGTTGCGCGATGGACGAGATGGATAAGACATACGATCCGCACCAGATCGAAGAGGACTGGTATCGGCGCTGGGAGACTAGCGGCTACTTCGAGCCCTCCGGGAACCAGGAGCCCTACTGCATCATGATCCCCCCGCCCAATGTGACGGGTAGCCTGCACATGGGCCACGCGTTCCAGGACACGATCATGGACGTGCTTACCCGCTACCACCGCATGCTCGGAAAAAACACGCTGTGGCAGGCAGGCATGGACCACGCCGGCATTGCCACCCAGATGGTCGTGGAACGCCAGCTCAATGCCGAGGGCCTGACTCGGCAGGACATCGGCCGCGACGCCTTCGTCAGCAAGGTGTGGGAGTGGAAGGAGCACTCTGGCGGCACGATTAGCCGCCAGCTCCGCCGCATGGGCGCATCGCTCGACTGGGCCCATGAGCGGTTCACGATGGACGAGGGTCTGTCTCGGGCGGTGCTCGAGACCTTCGTAAAGCTCTACGAAGATCAGCTCATCTACCGGGGCAAGCGACTGGTCAACTGGGATCCGGTGTTGCACACCGCAATTTCGGACTTGGAGGTCGTCTCGCAGGAGGAGGACGGGCACCTCTGGCACATTCGGTACCCGCTGAGCGACGGCAGCGGCGACGTGGTAGTCGCCACCACTCGTCCCGAAACGATGCTTGGAGACACCGCGGTAGCCGTGAACCCGAGCGACGAGCGTTACCGACACCTGGTCGGTAAAGAGGTGGACCTGCCCCTGACCGGGCGAAAAATCCCGGTGATTGCCGACGCCTACGTCGATCCGGAGTTTGGAAGTGGTTGCCTGAAAATCACGCCTGCCCACGACTTCAATGACTACGACGTAGGTTCCCGCCATGACCTGCCTCTGATCAATGTCTTCACTCCGGACGCGTGCATCAACGACAACGCGCCGAGCGAGTACCGCGGCCTGGACCGTTACGCGGCTCGCGAACGCATCGTTGCGGATCTCACCGGCCGGGGCTTGATGACCAAGGTCCAGCCGCACCGGGCTTTCGTACCCCGGGGCGACCGGTCTCATAGCGTGGTGGAACCGTATCTGACCGATCAGTGGTTCGTGCGCACCGGGCCCCTGGCGGCGCCGGCGATCAAGGCGGTCGAAGACGGCGATATCCGCTTCGTTCCCGCCAGCTGGGCCAAGACCTATTTCGATTGGATGCGCGACATCCAGGACTGGTGCATCAGCCGCCAGCTATGGTGGGGACACCGAATTCCCGCCTGGTATGACGGCGACGGAAACGTGTACGTCGCCCGCAACGAAGCTGAGGCTCGCGCCAAGCATGGACTTGGGCCGGAGGTGTCTCTTACTCAAGACCCGGATGTCTTGGACACTTGGTTCTCATCCGCGCTCTGGCCGTTCTCAACCCTGGGCTGGCCCGAGAACACCGAGCGGCTAAGGACCTTTTATCCGACCAATGTGCTCGTTACCGGATTCGACATCATCTTCTTCTGGGTGGCGCGGATGATCATGATGGGTCTGCGCTTCATGGGCGAAGTGCCATTCCACGAGGTCTACATCCACGGATTGGTGCGCGACGCCGACGGCAACAAGATGTCGAAGTCGAAGGGCAATATCCTGGATCCGCTCGATCTCATCGACGGCATCGAACTAGAGTTGCTGGTTACGAAGCGCACTACCGGCCTCATGCAGCCGGACCTTGCGCCGAAGATAGAAGCCGCGACCCGCCGACAGTTCGCCGACGGAATACCTGCCTACGGCACCGACGCGCTGCGCTTCACGTTCTGCTCTCTTGCCACGACCGGAAGGGACATACGCTTCGACCTCGGGCGCATCCAAGGCTACCGCAACTTCTGTAACAAGCTTTGGAATGCGGCCCGCTTCGTGCTCATCCACACCGAGGGTCAGGACCTCGGCGGCGGTGCCGAGGAGGACAAGCTCAGTCTCGCTGACCGCTGGATCGTTTCGCTGCTCCAGACCGTCACTCAACGGGTGCGCGACGCGATCGATCAGTACCGCTTCGATCACGTCTCGCAGGCCCTATACGAGTTCGTCTGGAACGAGTACTGCGACTGGTATCTGGAACTCTCGAAGCCAACTCTCCTCGCGAAGGACGACGCGGCCGCGTTGCGCGGTACGCGTCGGACATTGCTGGGCGTGCTGGAGGCGACGCTGCGCCTCGCCCACCCCTTGACGCCGTTCATCACCGAGGCCATCTGGCAGCGGGTAGCGCCGCTCGCCGGGAAAGCGGGAGAGACCATCATGCTGCAGCCCTATCCCGTGCCGGAGCTCGCGAAGATGGAGCGCCAAGCGATGGAAGACATGACCTGGGTGAAGGATTTCGTCCTCGGCATTCGCCAGGTCCGGGGGGAGATGAACATCCCGCCCGGCGTCCGAGTCCCGGTCCTGCTGCAGCACGGCGACGCGCGTGACCGAACGCAGCTGACCATGAACCGTGTGTACCTCGAATCGCTCGCCCGGCTGGACTCCGTCGATTGGCTGGACGCAGATGCGACCCCGCCGGAGTCGGCAATGACGCTCTTGGGGGAACTGAAGCTGTACTTGCCCATCGGGAGTCTGATCGACAAGAGCGCCGAGTCGGACCGCATCTCACGCGAGGTCGAGCGGCACGAGAGGGACCTCGCGAGAGGCGAGGTCAAGCTCGCAAATCCTAGCTTCGTCGAACGCGCCCCGGCCGCGGTGGTGGAAAAGGAACGTACCCGAGTCGAGGAGCTGAAAACAAAGATCGAAAAGCTGCGCGAGCAGCTCGAACGATTGCGTGAGCTTTGAGCTCGGACGGCGCGCATTCGCGGACAAGCCAAGGTGTCTGATGATAGCAAGGCGAAAGTCGAATCCGTGCGCTGCTAAAGCCTATCCGACCAAACCCACGGTTGCAGTCGGCGCGGTGGTGTTCAAAGCCGGCTCCGTCCTGCTCGTCAAGCGCGCCGACCCCCCCAGCGAGGGAATTTGGGCGATTCCGGGCGGGAGCGTCGAGCTCGGTGAAACCCTGCAGCAAGCCGCGGAACGCGAGATCAAGGAAGAGACCGGGGTCGAGATCCGAGCGGGGGCGCCGATATACGTCTTCGATGTGGTCGACCGTGACCGTGAGGGTCGGGTTCGTTACCACTACGTGATCGCGGACGTGATCGCGCAGTATGTGGCCGGAAGCCCGGCGGCGCGAGATGACGCCCTCGATGCTCGCTGGGTGGCGCCGTGCGAGCTGGACCGGCTCGAGGTGAGCCAGGTCACGCTGGATTTGCTTAGAAACACACTTCGCTTCGGGTCGGGGGAAGAGAATCCCGGAGGTTCCGGGGGAGCGTCGGTACGCCCGCGCAATACTTGACCAAATTACTCAGATATGTGATTTTGACCATGCTTGATGCTCGAGGCCAGGAGAGATGCGACTAACGACCAAGGGCCGTTACGCGGTGACCGCGATGCTGGACCTCGCCTTGCATGCCGGGCGCGGCCCGGTAGCCCTATCGGAGATCGCCGACCGCCAGGGTATTTCACTGTCCTATCTGGAGCAGCTGTTCGCGCAGCTGCGCAAGAAGGGTCTGGTGACGAGCACCCGGGGCCCCGGGGGCGGCTACCAGCTCGGTCGTGACGGCCGGGAGATCGCGGTCGCCGACGTGGTCACCGCGGTGGACGAGACGGTGGACGCAACCCGCTGCGGTGGGCGCGAGAACTGTCAAGGCAAGGAGCGATGTCTTACCCACGATCTGTGGTACGACCTGAGCCGGCAAATCCATGCCTTTTTAAGTGAAATCGACCTCGCCCAGCTCGTGGACCGACGGCGGGTCAAGGAGGTGGCCGCTCGCCAGGACCGCCAGGCGGTATCGGTGCCGGAGCCGGATTCGGGCTCGGCGCGCGTGTCTGCGTTTGATCGCTGATCTCGGGGCCTCATGTCCTCGGTAAGCGCAAAACTGACCCGGAGGCATCCATGACAGTCAGACTAACGGAAGCCGCGGCCGCCCGCGTCAAGCATTTTTTGACCGAGCGGGGCAGCGGCGTCGGATTGCGGGTCGCGGTAAAGGCCACCGGCTGCTCGGGATTCGCGTATGTGGTCGACCTCGCGGAATCGGTCGGGGCCGAGGACCACGTCTACGCGAGCCGCGGGGTGAAGGTGGTGGTCGATGCCAAGAGCTTACCTTACGTCGACGGCACCGAGATCGATTTCGCGCGCCAGGGCCTGGGCGAGGGTTTCCAGTTCCGGAACCCCAACGTCAAAGGCGAATGCGGCTGCGGCGAGAGCTTCGCCGTCTAGGTGCCCCGCTCGCCCAGCCGCTTGGGGGCAACTTCAAAGCCGCAGGCCAAGATCGGATGATAGATCGGCGATGACGTCTGGCAGCAGGCGTTCATCTTGGCGTTTCCTCGGCCAACCCACC
>JBFHLI010000007.1:0-29572 GCA_041594935.1 Gammaproteobacteria bacterium
AATTCGGCATTCTGGGCTCTCGCGGGCGGGCTCGCGATCGCGCCCCGCTCATCGAAGGGCGCAGCGTATTGGCGGCGGCCCGCGCCGTAGTCCGCAACATCGGCCACGGGTTGGCACGGCGCAAGGCGATCCGGGAACTGAATGCGCTGGATGATCGGTTGCTGAACGATATCGGCGTACATCGCAGCGACGTTGCCACGGTCGTCGACCGGTCCTTTGCCCGGTTGAGGCGCGACAGCACTTCCCCCCGCGAAACGCGTCGGTCCTTTGCCGCATGATCGGCGTTCGATGACCGCGAGAAAGTTTCCTCCCCCTTGTCCCTCGAAACAGGAGGGACGTTAAAGCCCCGCCATCGCGCGGGGTTTTTTTTGACCGTCGACTCCGGATCGGATCCCGAATTTTTGGGTTACCATAGCACCGGATGTTGACCTTTCCGGATATCGACCCGATCGCGTTCCACGTCGGCAGCTGGCCGGTGCGCTGGTACGGCTTGATGTATCTCGCGGGCTTTGCGGCATTTTGGTGGCTGGGGCGGGTTCGCGCGAAAGAGCCGGGCCGCGGGTGGCGCGTGGAAGAGGTCGATGACCTACTGTTCTACGGGGCACTGGGGGTGATACTCGGCGGACGGCTCGGCTATGTGATCTTTTATGACCTGCCCTACACCCTGAGCAATCCTTCCAATCTGATCAAGATCTGGCAGGGGGGAATGTCTTTTCACGGCGGACTTCTCGGGGTGGTGGCCGCACTGTGGTTCTTCTCACGAAGTACTCGGCGGTCGTTTTTCCAGGTCAGCGATTTCGTCGCGCCACTCATTCCACTCGGTCTGGGCTTTGGACGCATCGGCAATTTCATCAACGGGGAACTCTGGGGCAAGACGACCTCGCTTTCATGGGGAATTGTCTTTCCCGGCGCGGGAGCGCTGCCGCGGCATCCTTCCCAGCTCTACCAGGCACTGCTCGAGGGGTTGCTTCTGTTCCTGATCCTATGGTTCTTCTCGAAGCGGCCGCGGCCGGTAATGGCCGTGTCCGGACTGTTTCTGCTTGGCTATGGGGGGCTTCGATTCGCGGTGGAGTTCGTGCGGCTTCCGGACGAGCACCTGGGGTACCTGGCCTTCGATTGGTTGACCATGGGACAGCTGTTGAGCGTGCCGATGGTCGGGCTGGGCGCTGGCCTGCTGGGGTGGGCTTACGCGCGAGGTGGGACGGAACCGGCCGCACCAAGTGCGCCGGGCAAGCCCGCCCGGGCGAACCGGCCCCGCCCACGCAAATCCAAGGGAAGCCGTTCATGAAGCCCTATCTGGATCTGGTCCGCCGGATACGCGAGGAGGGGTTACGTAAGGAAGACCGCACGGGGACCGGAACTCTGAGTGTTTTCGGGGCCCAGATGCGATTTGATCTGCGAACGGGCTTTCCCGCCGTCACCACCAAGAAGCTCCACCTGAAGTCGGTGATCTACGAGCTGCTGTGGTTCCTGCGCGGTGAGTCGAACATTGCCTACCTCAAGGAACACGGAGTACGAATCTGGGATGAATGGGCGGATGCCAGCGGTGACCTCGGACCCGTGTATGGTTACCAGTGGCGCTCGTGGCCCGCGCCCGACGGGCGTCACATCGATCAGATCAGCCGACTCGTAGATCTCATCAAGTCATCGCCGGACTCCCGGCGCCTGATCGTCTCGGCCTGGAATGTCGCCGATCTCGAGCGCATGGCGCTACCCCCCTGTCACCTGCTGTTCCAGTTCTACGTTGCGCAAGGGCGCCTGTCTTGCCAGCTCTACCAGCGTAGCGCCGACATGTTTCTCGGAGTGCCGTTCAACATCGCCTCGTACTCGCTGTTGACGATGATGATGGCACAGGTGACCGATCTTGCGCCGGGCGAGTTCGTTCACACTCTGGGAGATGCACATCTTTACCTGAATCATCTTGACCAGGTAGACCGGCAGCTCGCGCGGACCCCCTATCCGCTTCCGCAGATGCGCCTGAATCCTGCGGTCCGGTCGATCTTCGATTTCGATTACCAGGATTTCACGTTGAGCGACTACCGGTGCCACCCAAGCATCAAGGCGTCCGTCGCGGTTTGACCGCAGGTAGGTTTCCCCACGAGCGCGCCGGGCAAACCGGTGCCGACCGGCGCCGCGGCGAATCGGTCGAGGAGGAGAGCCTCGTTCCCCCGAAAGTCGAGTCGAAGTGTTGATTTCGCTCATTGCGGCGATGGGGTCCAACCGGGTTATCGGGGTGGATAACGGCTTGCCGTGGAGGTTGCCGGCGGACTTGCGGCGGTTTCGTCAGATCACGATGGGGCACCCGGTGCTGATGGGACGCAAGACCCACGAATCGATCGGTCGCCCACTTCCCGGGCGCACCAACATCGTTCTGACGGGTCAGCGCGACTATCGGGCGGAGGGCTGTTGCGTCGTCCACACGATCAACGAAGCGCTAGCTGCCTGTGACCTGGCAGACGAGGCGATGGTCATTGGAGGTGCCTCCTTCTACGCTCAGATGCTCGAGCGCGCGGAGCGAATGTACCTCACCTACATTCACCATCGGTTCGAGGGTGACGAGTACTTTCCGATCTTCGATTCTTCCCAGTGGCAAGAGTGCGGGCGGGAGGACTTCGGGCCGGATGCCGAGAATCCGTTCTCGTACAGCTTTGTCAGGTTGCAGCGCGATCGGAGCACGGAACGCTGAAGATAGACCGATCGTCGAGGCGAAGCGCGCTCAGGGATCCGCCCCAGACACACCCGGTGTCCAGATGATAGACGCCGTGAGCAGGGTCGAGCTCGCGGCGTAACTGCAGGGTTGACCAGTGGCCGAAGATTATCCGGTTGCCGGCACTCTTGCGCTCCGGCACCGCGAACCACGGGATCAACTTCGAGTTGTCCGGGTCGGGGGACCCGGTAGGCTCGAGCACGATCGAGCCATCCGGCCGGCAGTACCGCAGGCGAGTTAACGCATTGATGATGAAACGGATCCGTTTCCAGCCGCCAAGGCGGTCCGACCAGCGATCCGGCTCGTTCCCGTACATCCGCCGGAGTAGCTCGCGGTAGCTGGAATCCGCCAGACCCCGGCTCACCCGCTGCGCATGACGCTCCGCATCTTCAATGCTCCACTGCGGGGGCAGGCCGGCGTGTACCATCACGAAGTCCAGCCCGCGGTCTCGATGAAGCAGCGGTCGGTGCCGCAGCCAGTCCAGCAATTCATCGCAGTCCGGTGCGAGCAGAACATCGGTGAAGGTGTCCTTCGGTCTTGTCCTTCTTACACTCTCACTCGCGGCGAGCAAATGGAGATCGTGATTGCCGAGAACGGTGACCGCGGAATCCCCGAGCCCCTTGACGAAACGAAGTACCGATAGCGATCTCGGCCCTCGATTCACCAGGTCCCCGACGAACCAGACTTGATCCCGCGGCGGGTCGAACTTGATCAGGTCGAGTAGCGTGCGCAGGTCCCGAAAACATCCCTGCACGTCCCCGATGGCGTAGACGGCCATCGCTAGCAACATCTCCTCTCATTCGCGCTCGGTCGGTCCGAGCCTGAGCCGCCGGATTGAGTCTCAGTATGACCCACTCGGGTTTTCCTCGAGCGTCATTGCGCTCAGTCGTCGTTCTGCGACACCGTGGGCGGTCCGGATTCGGTGGCGTCGGGTGGAACGAATTGCGTCGGCCCGGCCGTGGCCGAAAGCAATGTCGCTCGCCTGCTAGTTCACGACATGCGGGATTGAAAGTCTGAATATGGGAATGGTTGCATCAAATTCTAACCCGTCATCGGCGACCATTTGATAGCTGCCGTGCATGTTTCCTACCGGCGTCTCGATCACCGCCGCGCTGGTATAAGAAAACTGCTCACCCGGATTCAGATGAGGCTGCTCCCCGACCACTCCTTCACCGCGCACCTCGTGCACCTGCCCGTTCGCGTCGGTGATGATCCAGTGACGGGTCTTCAGCTTTGCTCCGATTGTTCCGAGGTTGCGGATTACCATCGTATATGCGAACAGATACCGATTCTCGTCCGGGTCAGATTGCTGGCGTACGTACACGCTCTCGGCCGAGACTTCGATCTGATGGTCGCGATCTGCCATGGTGTGCATTTGAAACAAATGTCTCGATTCGCGCAACCGCGCCAGTGGAGACGGCGCTTCCGCTCATCCGAGGCAGCCGCGCGATTCCCCGAAACCGGTTTCTAGTCCAATCCCCGCGACCCCACTGCGCAACTCGCCCCGATTGGGGGTCAGACCGCGCGAGCCGTCTCTGATACATCGTCGTCTTGCCAGAGGCGCTGCGTGGTCTCCAGTATTCGAACCGCGTTCGTGCCGACGTTAACGGCTGACGGTGCATCCGCTGAATCGACCGTGAAGGTCGTTACTCCGATCGACTGAAGAAAGCGGGCGGCACCATCGATGGTCTCGTACGTGCGTAACCTATCGGACCTGCTTGGCCTATTCGGCTCCGCCAGGGTGCCGGTCTTCGAGCCCGGCTCGAGGGGGGTGCGCACGACCACGTCGATGCACCAGGTCCGGTCGAACGGTACGGGAACCACCCGAACTTGCGCCACACGCTGCTGCTCTACCAGTTCTTGGAACCTGTCCTTCGAAAGCATGCTGTCTCCTCGAAGTGAATTTATGGTGTAGGCGGCCACGCTACGGCGCGACCCCAGTGCAGCCAAGTGTAGCAATATACTTGCGATAACGCAAAGGTTGCGCCATCATTAGGAACGTGGACAATAGAGATCGCGACCTGTGCTTGCTTCGGTCAATCGACCAGACTCTGCGTCACGCGCGCGCGAAGCTGGGCGCCGACATCACCGTTCAACGCTTGCTGATTCTGATCGGCGTATTTCTGCATGAGGGACTCAGTCAAAACGAGCTCTTGAAGTTGCTGGACTCCACCTCCACGACGGCGTTATCTCGGAACTTGGCTGAGCTCTCGGGTTGGACGTCGCGAAAGACAAAGGGACTCGATCTCATCGTGTTGCGCTCAGACCCATTAAACCTTCGTCGCAAGCAAGTATATTTGACCGGAAAGGGTAAGCGTTTTCTTAAGACATGGATTTCACATATCAACAAGTCGACGAAGCTCGTTACTCCGCCAGAGTAGCGAAGGTTGTCCCGGACCCGGTCTCGGTCCACCAAGGCGCCCCGCCGCGATGCGTGAAGTTTCCGTGCGGGGAAAGACCGATACCGGTTTCCGATACTCGTCCCCCCCGCACTATGTTTCCGCGACGAGGTTAGCCAGAGGCTGATTGGGCTACCGGGCAGGTGACTTTGAAAGGACGATCCCCCCCGAGGGTCTGGCGGGTCATTATTGGGGGCTATCGTTCGCGCGCCGGTCCAAGCTGCGGTAGCCGATCGCCTCGCTCAAATGCCGGGTGTGAATTTCATTCTCTTCTTCCAGATCCGCGAGCGTACGCGCGACCTTTAGAATCCGATGCCAGGCGCGGGCCGAGAATCCCAGCTTTTCGCTCGCCCTTCGCAGGAGCTCTCGACCGGAGGGCCTGAGCTTGCAGTCGCGATCGATCTCGGCCGGAGTAAGCTCTCGATTGAGCCGGTTGGTGCGCCCGAGCTGGCGCTCTCGTGCCCGCACGACGCGGGTCAGCACTTCGGCACTGGTCTCACCGCGGGCCCGCGACTCGGCGCCGAGAACTTTCGGGTCGAGTGGTGGGACCTCGACGTGCAGGTCGATTCGATCGAGCAGGGGACCGGAGACCCGAGAGCGGTAACGTCGAATCCGATCGACGGTGCAACGACACCTGCCCGAGGGATCCCCCAGCCAGCCGCACGGGCAGGGGTTCATCGCCGCGACCAGCTGGAACGCCGCAGGGTACTCGACCCGATTCGCGGCGCGGGAGATATGAATGCGATTGGACTCCATTGGTTCGCGCAGCACCTCGAGCACCCGGCGGTCGAACTCCGGCAACTCATCAAGAAACAGAATTCCGTTGTGCGCGAGAGAGATCTCGCCTGGACGCGCGCGGGAACCGCCGCCTACGAGAGCCACCGCGGAGGCGCTGTGGTGAGGCGATCGGAACGGCCGCTGGCCCCATTCCCGGGGGTCGAATCGCTCGTTACTCACCGAGCGTATGGCGGCACTCGCAAGTGCCTGCGACTCCGACATCGGCGGGATGATGCCGGCAAGCCGGACCGCGAGCATCGTCTTCCCGGCTCCCGGCGGGCCAATGAGAAGAAGATTGTGGCCGCCCGCGGCAGCAACCTCGACCGCCCGTCTCGCCTGAAACTGATCGACCACATCGGCGAGGTCAGGATATTTCTGCAGTCCGGTGGCCATCTCGGCCGACTTAACCGCCGACAGGGGGGCACCGTCACCGAGATGGGCGCACACCTCTAGGAGGTGGGTGGCGGGAAGCACCGCAATGTCCGAGACCAGTGCTGCCTCCCGAGCATCGTCCTCGGGTGCGATGAGCGTACGGTCGGTCGCGCGTACCTGCATTGCCGCCGGCAATACGCCGTGCACGCTGCGGAGATCCCCGGCGAGGCCGAGCTCCCCTATCAGCTCATGCTCACCGAGCTTGGCACTCGGGATCTGGCCGGTGGCCGCCAGGATGCCGATCGCGATCGGCAGGTCGAAGCGCCCTCCCTCCTTGGGCAGGTCGGCAGGAGCAAGGTTGACGGTAATGCGTCGGCTGGGAAACTCGAAGCGCGCGTTCATCAGGGCGCTTCGCACCCGGTCCTTGCTCTCTCGCACCGCGGTCTCGGGCAAGCCCACGATCGAGAACCGAGGCAGTCCACCGGTGATGTGAGCCTCGACCCTCACGAGGGGGGCATCTATACCGACCTGGGCGCGACTGAAGGCGAGCGCAATTGACATGAGATCACCCTCCTTGGCGAACGGGCCAACCGTTTCCTGTTGGCCGCGTGATCTTTCGACGACCTAGTCGAGTCGGGTGGCCTCCGGCTCTGATGTCTTGCCGGGCTCGCCCTCGAGTCGCTTCACCTGCCTCTCGAGCGCGTCAAGTTTCTCCCGGGTTCGTGCCAGCACCGCAGTCTGCACGTCGAATTCTTCCCGAGTCACGAGATCCGCTTTCGCGAGAGCGGCGCTAAGCGCGCTTCGCAGGTTGGACTTGATCTCTTCCGGAAGCTGGCCGAGGCCTTCAGGCAGCGCGTCCAATAGCCGGCGAGTGATCTCATCGAGCGTTTTCGGCTTGATCATCTGGTGACCTCGAAATCAGCTCGCGAGGGACGAGCCACACCGTGCCTGGGGACTATCCAAACTGGGAGGGCGATCATACAATACTAAGCTTGGGTTGGGGATGTGCTCGCGACACGAATTTCAAGCCTCGGGGTAAGCATGGCCGGCGCGTTTAAGCTCGTCGATAAACAGATTCTCAAGACTCTGGTACCGGCCAACGCACTGAATGCCGAGAACTTTCAAGAGCTGGCGAGCAAGTCAAGGTTGGAGGAGGTCCCAAGCGGTCGGGTCCTGTTCAAGAAGGGCGATGTCGACCGCAAGGCCGTGTACGTGCTGTCCGGTGAAGTCGAGCTAAGCGGCGACGACGGCTTGCAGGTCATGAAGGGCGGTACCCCGGAGGCCCGCCATCCGCTTGCGAACCAACAGCCGCGTCAAAAGACCGCGAAGACGCGAACCAGCTGCCAGGTTACTCGGTTCGACAGCGATCTCCTCGATATCTTGCTTACCTGGGATCAGCTCTCGGGAATCGAGGTGAGCGACATCACCCTTTCCGTGCAGCCGAGCTCCAAGGAAAACGCGAGCGGCGACTGGATGACCCGAATTCTCCAGTCCAAAGCGTTCCTGCGCATCCCGCCCGCCAACATCCAGGCAATGTTCATGCGCCTGCAGGAGTTTCCGGTCAAGTCCGGTCAGGTGATCATTCGCCAGGGTGACGAAGGAGATTACTATTACATCATCAGCCGGGGCACCTGCAAGGTGACGCGTGAGTCGGCCTCTGGCTCGAACGTCACCCTTGCGCGTCTCGGTGACGGCGATGCGTTCGGAGAGGAGGCGCTGCTCTCGGAGGCGAAGCGCAATGCGACCATCACGATGGAGTCCGACGGGCTGCTCATGCGGCTTTCGAAAGAGGATTTCGAGGAGCTGCTCAAAGCGCCAATGCTTCATGCGGTGACGCTGGAAGAGGCGAAGCAGATGGTGAAGAACGGCGCCGTCTTACTGGACGTGCGGCTCGAGAGCGAGCACAAGGCGGGCAGTATCAAGGGTAGCCAGAACATCCCGCTGTTCATGCTGCGTTTGAAAGCGGAAACCCTCGACGCCGCGAAGAAGTACGTCTGCTACTGCGAAACCGGCCGTCGCAGTTCCGCCGCGGCGTTCTTGATGAGTGAGCGCGGTTTTGACAGCTGTGTGCTGAAAGGTGGTCTCCAGGCAATTCCCCAGGCGAGCGCGCGAGGTTAGGAGCATGTACCGCATTGGTCGATGAATCGAGGAACCGCGGCAAGCTTTGCCATTCGCCGCCCGATGGTCCGGTCCTTCTCGTCAGATAACAACTGCCCATCTTCTCCCACCGCCAGACCATACGACTCGCGGTCGCCAGGGCGCCTAGCGTGGCTGACGAGATCCGGATTTCTTCGACGGGGCGCCGTTAGGGTGCAACTTGCCGCTCGAGCTACCGCCGCGCCATGACGGACCGCTACGCGGTGATGGGTGACCCCATTGTTCACAGCAAATCACCCTTCATTCATGCCCGGTTTGCGGCCCAGACCGGTCAGGACATGGAGTATTGCTCGATTCGGGTCCCGCTCCGGAACTTCGAGAATGCGGTTGAGAATTTTCGACTCGGGGGCGGCAAGGGTCTCAACCTGACCGTGCCCCTCAAGCAGGAGGCCTGGGCCCTATCGGCTCATCGCGGTGCGATGGCTGAGCGCGCGGGTGCCGTCAACACGATCTGGTTTGGTGACGATGGATCGGTCCATGGTGAGAACACCGATGGGATCGGTCTGGTGCGTGATCTCACCCGAAACCACAAGATATCCATTGACGCAAAGCAGGTGTTGCTGCTCGGGGCCGGGGGGGCGGCACGAGGGGTACTCGGGCCGTTACTCGAGCAACGGCCGGCGGTTCTGGTGATCGCGAACCGAACGCATTCCAGGGCGGAGGAACTGGTGCGCGCGTTCGGCCCCGACAAGCGACTGAAGGCGCGCAGGTTCGACGACTTGGCGCGCTTCCGTTTCGACCTCGTCATCAACGCCACCGCGGCGAGCCTGGTGGCCGAGACGCCGCCGATCTCCCCCACGGTGCTCGCAACTGAGGCAGCGTGTTACGACATGATGTACGCCAACGAGCCCACTGCTTTCGTTCGCTGGGCGCGCGAAGGGGGGGTCGCCAGGGCATTCGATGGCGTCGGAATGCTGGTCGAGCAGGCGGCGGAGTCGTTCTACCTTTGGCGCGGTCGGCGGCCTCTGACCCGGCCGGTTCTCGAAGCCCTCCGGGCCGAGTTTGCGGCAACCAAAACCTCAGCTCACACAGATAGATAGCTTGGCCGTGAAGTGGCGTTATGCACAGTCGGCGGCAACGCCCCCGCGCGGCGTGCAACCCCGGCGGCGCGAGGGCCAATTCGGAACGATGATAACCGTATATCTATTTGATTTTGCGTACGATTCGATCGAAAAGGCTAAATTCTCGCCAATCTGTAATCGAATCAGCCACGGCAAGCGTCCGCGCGGTTTGATCCCAATTTCCCCACAAAGTTGTCCACAAGTTCTGTGAGTAAATGCGGCGGCTAGGTCACGGCGGATGAGGCTGTCGCGACAACTCGTCCGCCAAGGCGGCGAATGCCCTCAGATCCAAGGTTTCCGGCCGCGCGCCAGGGTCAACGCCGGCGGCTCGAATCTGGTCCTCGGCGAGCAGGCATCGTAACGAGTTCCGCAGCGCCTTGCGCCGCTGAGAAAAGGCTTGCCGGATGAGCGCGTCGAATGCGTCGTGACACCGCGGGGTCACCGGGGGTTGGGTCCACATGCTCAGTCTCACCACCGCCGAGCGCACGCGTGGTGGGGGACTGAACGCCTGTGGCTCGATGCTGAACAGATTCTCAACCCGGGCGACGAGCTGAGTCATGATGCTGAGGCGTCCGTAAGCGCGCGTGCCCGGTGCCGCGGCCAGTCTTTCGACCACCTCCGCCTGCAACGTGAAGTGCATGTCGTGGATGCAGGCGCGCTGGGAGAGGAGATGAAACAAGAGCGGGCTCGTGATGTTGTACGGCAGGTTCCCGACGAGCCGCAGGGATTCCCCCTCCCCGGCAAGACTGGAGAAGTCGAAGGCCAGTGCATCGGCCGAGTGAACCCGCAGACCCGCGGGATGTCCGAGCCGAGCCGGCAGGCTCGCCGCCAGATCGCGGTCGAGTTCGACCACGTCGAGTCGGCGCGCCCGTGTCAGCAACCCGCGGGTGAGCGCACCCTTTCCGGGACCGATCTCGACAATTTGATCGCCCTCGCGGGGAGCGATTGCATCGAGAATCCGCTCGATGACATCGCGGTCTTCGAGGAAGTTCTGGGAAAAGCGCTTGCGCGGAGTGTGTTGCACTACGACCTTGGGTTGGGAGGCCTTCGGGGCAAACGATGAGATTCTTATTCGTCCAATCGATACTCCACGTAGGCTGAATCTCGGATCTGGCGCAGCCAGCCTTGCCCTTCCTCCTCGAGCTTCCGCTCTCGGATCTGCTCCCGGGCCTTCACTCGTACGATGTCCTCGGTGTTGTCGTGCTCGCGCCGGTCCATCACCTGCACGATGTGCCACCCGAACTGGGTCTTGAACGGCTCGCTGATCTCCCCCGGGGCGAGAGAATCGGACACTTCCTCGAACCTCGGGATCAGGCTGCCCGGGTTCAGCCAACCAAGTTCGCCTCCCTTGATCGCGGAGCCCCGATCGTCGGAATGTGAGCGTGCAAGCTCGCCGAAATCCTCACCCCCGAGCACTCGGGCTCGCAGTTGCTCCAGGCGGATGCGCGCGTCATCGTCCGAGATGAGCTCGTTGGGGCGGATCAAGATGTGGCGTGCGAGGGTCTGGTTGACGATGTACTGGTCATTACCCCTCGTCTCGAGCACCTTGATGATGTGAAAGCCGCTCGGGCTGCGAATCGGATTGGATACCTCGCCGATACCCAAGTTGGGAACCACCGGCACGAAGATGGTGGGGAGCTCTGCGGTCTTCTTCCAGCCGAGATCCCCGCCGCTCAGCGCTTGCTGGCCATCGGACATCGCGACCGCGGTCTGGGCGAAATCACCGCCGCCGCGCAGACGGGCGACGATCCCTTCCGCCCGCTGCTTCGCCTGGGCAATCTCCTCGGCCGACGCGCCCTCGGGTAGCGCGACCAGAATGTGGGCGATGTGGTACTCGCGATCGGGCGCACTGCGATTGCTCTGGTTCGCGAGGAAGTTGTCCACGTCCCGCTCGCTTACCACGATCCGATCACCGACGTTTCGCTGTCTGACTTGAGCGATTCGCATCTGATCTCGGACCTGCTCGCGGAATTCGGCAAAGTCGTATCCGTCGCGGCGCAGTATGTCGCGAAAATCGCGAAGGCTGAGATTGTTCTTCTGCGCCATGTCGGCAATCGCGGCGTTCAAAGCGTTAACGTCGACTCGAATTCCCGTCCGGTCCGCCACCTGTAGCTGGAGACGCTCGATGATGAGGCGCTCGAGCACCTGTTTTTGCAACACATGATAGGGAGGCGGCGAGGTGCCCGAGCTGGTTAGCTGGCTGCGCACTTCGCGTATCCTCTCCTCGAGCTCACTCCATACGATGACATCCTCATTCACGATCGCGACAATTCGGTCCAGCTCCTCGATGCGTGATTGGGCCGGGACTTGGAGCCAAGCGATTCCGACAAGGACCAACAGCAACGCTCGAAGTTTCATACACCGGCGCATCATTTTCTGAAGTTCAGGGGGCTCGACCCGGCACGCTCGTTCACGGGCTGCCGCGATAACAGGGTACACGCATCAGAAGGTATTGCGGTAGCCGGGAACGCTCCGGGATACGAACTCCGCCGCCGACCGTCCGATGCCCGACAAGCCTTTCAGCTCCAGCTGGAGAAAGATGGCATTGTCAAAATCGCCCTGGGAGTTGCGAAGGAAACGCCGTACCACCGCCCGCGCCGCCCAGCAGCAGCTATCGTACTCGATTCCCCCGGCCGCCTCGAGGGTCCGGCTCTGTGGGAGAGAGAAGTTCCAGCGCCCGACGAAGCCCCAGTTGTTTCGGAATGGCCAGCGAAAGGAGAAGTCCGTCTGTTCCACTGCGTCCCGGACGAAGCGATACTCGAGGTTCACCACCCGCTGGTCGTCCGGCTGGTAGCGCAGGCGGATGGTGTTCCGGTCGCTGCGGCGCTCGTCGATGTTCCACTGAAGTCCGGCTGTCAATCGCCAGTCGCCGAGCAGCTTCGCCGATATTTCACCGACCAGATCGGAGGTCCCTGAGGTCTCGTCCGCCGTATCGGGAGAAAGCTGGACCCGGCGGTCGCGAAGGTAGAAGAGCTGCCCGACGCTGGCCCGAAGTACCTCCTCTCCGGTTCTCGGAGCGAGCAGCCGCGATGTCAAGGCAACGGTCAGCTGATTCGCGTCACCGATTCGATCGGCACCACTGAACCGGTCTTCTCGAAACAGCTGCGCGAAGCTGAACGTGTATCGACCGGTGTCGAAGACCGGCAGATCGTCCTGGTCGTCGAACGGGACGAACAGGTAGAACAGTCGGGGCTCGAGCGTCTGGGTGTAGTTTTCTTGACCCAGACGCACATCGCGATCGAGGTAAATTCCTCCATCGGCACTGAAGATCGGAAGGAGCCGCGAGGGCCGATCGTTGACTCCGGGTGCGGCGCTGTCGAGGAAGTAGGATGTGTACTGGGCCGTGACCCTGGGGGTCAGAAACGTGGATGCGGTGCGCATCGGAAAGCTCAACGTGGGTCGCAGGTCGAAGCGGACGCCGGTTACGCTGGCGTCGCGATCGAAGTGCACCAGCTCGCTCGAGAGACCGCTGTTCAGTCGTCGATTTCGCCACGGCGTGGCGGTCGAGAAGTACAGCTGCGGGAGGCGCTTGTACGGCCGGCTGGAGCCCTCAATCGTGCGGTCGATGCTCTGGTAGTCCTCAATTCTCGCAAGGCCGTACCAATGGTCTCCGGTGTAGGTGAGGTCGCCCCGGCGCTGCAGGAACTGCCGGCTGGTGATCTCGAGATTCGTTCCGAGCTCCTCGAAGTACTCCCGGTCCGATACCCAATCGACGTTGATATCCGTGTTCCACCGCGGTGCAAAGCTACCGTCGTGCTGCAAAGACAATGCGGCCCGGCCCTCACCACGTTGGCTGTCGTGTGGCAGATACTCGAGCCCGAGCTGTCCGAAGCCGCGCTCGGTGAGGTAGCGGTATTCGCCTTCTAACAGAACTCCGCGGTCCGTCATCGCGCGCGCGGCGAAGGTGGCATCCTGATGCGGAGCGATGTTCCAGTAATAGGGAACCCGGACCTCGAAGCCGGTATCACCCGAAACGCCGAAGCTCGGCGTCAGAAACCCCGTCTTGCGGCGATCCGTCAGCGGAAACGTCATCCAGGGACTGTAGAAGACCGGCACGCCTTTGAACTTCACCAGCACATTGCGAGCGGTGCCGAACTCGGTGTTCCGGTCGAGCTCTATCTCGCTTGCATCGAGCCGCCATGCCGCGTCCTCGGGATTACAGGTTGTGTAGGTGGCGTCGTCCACCGTGATCAGGTCGCGTCCGGTCATCGTGACCCGTTGCGCTTCCCCGTGCGCGTGGCCGTCGAGGAGAACATAGTCGGCGTCGCTGATGCTCACCGTGTCCGCGGGGCGGTCGGCGTGGGCCGCATCGCCGCTCACGTAGATACCGTCCTCCCAGTAACGGATGTTACCCCGTGCATCGAGCACATCGTCTGGCTGGGTGATCTCGACCGCATCGGCTTGCAGCTGGCGCGATTCGTCCACCACCTGAACGTCGCCCCGCAGTACCGAGGTGCCGGTCTGGAAGAGCTCTGCCTCATCGGCCGAGAGATAGATCGACCCCGGGACGCTCGGCTCGACTTCGGTAGAGGGTCGATCCGGCAAGTACAATCCCGGCCCGCACAATGCCCACTTCGGGTCGCTCGCGAGCGCCGGCGATGCTAGCAGGCATCCGCATAGAGCGGCCGCCATCGCGTCGCGCGTCGAAGTCACCCGGAGATGCACCGATTGTTGTTATGGCCAACCCACCCAGCATGTAACTTCGCACAGTTTCGAAGGGGCTTCAATGGTCGTACTGCGCGCCCGTGCGCCAGGCGTTGGCCGGGTCGTGAAGCGGATCTCGGGCAGCTCTTTCTCAACTCGAAGCGCCCATCGCGAGGGCGCGTTCGGTGGTTTCACGCACCGTCATCGGGTCGGGGGCGGTGGTTGCGCCGGTACGAAGATGCTGGTCGAGTAGGTCCGCGAGAGCACTCAGGTGAGCGGGACGGTCGTTCAGGGCGGGGATGTAGTGGAACGCCTCCCCACCCGCCCCGAGAAACAGCTCCCGGTACTGCTCGTCGATCTCCTCGAGGGTTTCGAGGCAGTCTGCCGAGAAGCCGGGGCACTGGACGTCCACGCTTCTTACCCCGGAGCGGGCCCATTCGCCGAGTATCTCGTCGGTGTAGGGCCGGAGCCATTCTTCACGGCCGACCCGGGACTGGAACGCAATGGCCCACTCGTGGTCTGCAAGGTCCAGCTCCCGGGCGACCAGTCGGGCCGTCTTGTGACACTGGCAGTGGTAGGGGTCGCCGGCGAGAAAGTAGCGTCGGGGGATACCGTGGAACGAGAACAGCAATCGCTCGCCCCGGCCCTGGTGACTCCACGACTCGCGGACGGAGTCTGCAAGAGCGGCTATGTATCCCGCCAGATCGTGATAATGAGTGATGAAGTGCAGCTCGGGCACCCAGCGCCAGCGGCGAAACACGTTGGCGACCGCGTCCAGGGTCGACGCGGTCGTGGTGCCCGAATACTGTGGGTAGAGTGGCAGCACCAGAATCCGCCTCGCGCCGCGCTTGCGAAGCTTCTCCAGAGCACTCCGGATGCTGGGCTTCCCGTACCGCATTCCGACCGTGAGCTCGAGCGATTCGTGCCCCAGGCTCGCAAGTGCGCGGCTCAAGCCCTGCGCCTGGGCGCGGGTGTTGACGAGAAGGGGAGAGCCCTCGGCCGTCCAGACCTTCCGGTAGGCGGCGGCGGAGCGCGCGGGGCGCACCCGCAGAATCACCGCGTGCAAGATGAGCCACCACAGGGCCCGGGGAAGCTCGATCACCCGAGGGTCCCATAGAAACTCGGCCAGGTATCGTCGCACCGCGCGGGGCGTGGGAGCCTCCGGGGTCCCCAGGTTCGCCAGCAAGATGCCGGTGGTCGGGAGGCTCGAATGACTGAACTCGGGGTCGGAGTCGAAGCGGGTCATGGGTCAATTATGGAGATGGAGTCGCAGGGTCAGGGCGCAAGTATACTGCGGGCCGGCTTGCGTCGAGCCTGCGCCGCCTCGAGCCGGGGCGCTGGCATCGATGGTGGACCATCTGCCGACGTCCCGCGCATGGGTCGCCGGACAACCCGGGGGCGGTTTCGATACAATGGCGCGGATGATCGTATGGGTGGTCGGAGGATGAATTCTTACCCCGAGATCGGCACGAGTCGAGACATCCCGGCGGAGATGATCTCGGTCGATGAGGCGCTCGAGTACCTTCTGGCGAAGGCGAGACCGGTGACCGAAACCGAGTGGGCGGGTCTCGAGGCCGCGCAGGGACGGGTGCTGGCACGAGCGGAGTGCTCCGAGATCGACGTGCCCGGCTACGACAACAGCGCGATGGACGGTTTCGCGGTGCGAAGCGCCGACTGCCGGGCAGCGGGTCCGGTCGCGCTCAGCGTCCGTCAGCGTATTGCGGCGGGGGAGCTGGGCGTCTTGCTCGAGGCAGGATCGGCGGCGCGGATCTTCACCGGAGCTGCGCTGCCTCCCGGGGCCGACGCGGTCGTGATGCAAGAGGACTGCCGCGTCGAAGGTGAGAAGGTATTCCTGAAGGGGCCGATCGCCTCCGGCCACAACGTGCGACCTCGCGGCAACAACATCGCCGCGAACGCCGAGGTGTTGCCGGCGGGGGTTCGCATTCGGGCGCTGGAGATGGGAATGGCGGCCGCGGTCGGGCGGCAGGGATTGACCGTGTTTCGGCGTCTGCGCGTCGCAATCTTTTCCAGCGGTAACGAGCTCGTGGAGCCAGGCGAGCCCCTCACCGAAGGCAAGATCTTCAACTCCAACCGCTACAGCCTGCTCGGACTGCTGCGGGGCCTCGGCTGTGAAGTCGAGGACCGTGGCATCGTCAAGGATGACGCGGCAAGCACCGAGTCGTTGCTCGTGGAGGCGGCCGCCAAGGCCGACGTGGTGGTCGGCAGCGGCGGAATGTCGGTCGGAGAGGAGGATCATGTCAGGCGGGCGCTGAAGAACGTAGGTGAGGTGCAGATGTGGCGGGTCGCGGTCAAGCCCGGTAAGCCGATCGCCTACGGGCGAATCGGAGCGTGTGACTTTTTCGGGCTTCCCGGTAATCCGGTCTCGACCGTACTAAGCTTTCTCTTGTTCGTTCGGCCGTTTCTGCTGCGCCGTCAGGGTCTGCGCAACGTTTTGCCGACTCTCTTCCCGGTCGTCGCGGGCTTCGCCTGGCCGACGCCCGGCCGGCGGCGTGAGTTCGTCCGGGCTCGTCTCGAGCGCGCTCGAGATGGGAAGTTGAGGGCCCGGCTTCATCCCCGGCAGGGCTCAGACGTGCTTGCCTCCACCGTGTGGGCCGACGGGCTGGTGCAGATTCCCGAGCACGGGACGGTGGCCGAGGGCGATGAGGTCGCCTACCTTTCGTTCTCGGAGCTCGACTAGCGCGTGGCGGTGCCGGCGCGGTCGATTGGTTCGAGGCGGATTGGGCCGGCGAGTTCTCCCGGCGGAGAGAGTGACATGATTCGTGTGCAGACCGAGGATTTCGACGTCGGAGCCGAGCTCGATAGCCTGCGCAAGGCCAGTTCCGGTATCGGTGCGTTGGCCTCGTTCGTCGGCGTGGTGAGAGATCTCAATGACGAACATGACATCGTGGAGATGACCCTCGAGCATTATCCCGAGATGACCGAGGCGGCGCTCGGTCGAATCGTGGATGAGGCGGTGCGGCGCTGGCAACTGAGCGCGGTCCGGGTAATTCATCGGGTGGGTACCCTGCGTCCCGGCGATCAAATCGTTCTCGTGGCGGTCGGCAGCTCCCATCGTCAGGCGGCATTTGCCGGGTGTGAGTTCATCATGGACTACCTCAAGACCGAGGCCCCGTTCTGGAAGAAGGAGGCGACGAGCTCGGGTTCGCGGTGGGTCAACTCACGTGCCTCCGACACCGCGGCGGCCGGGCGCTGGAAGCCCGGCGCCGGGGGTTAACGCAAGTGTCCGCCAACTGACGTCGGGATCGGCTCGCCTCGTGATTCTGCCAAGTCGTCGCGTTAGCAACGCAATCGGTTTTGTCGTCTGCGCGATGATGATGGCGTATGCGTACTACCAGCAGTTCACGGTCGGTCTCGACCCCTGCCCGCTTTGTATCTTCCAGCGCGTGGGGGTGGTGGCGGTGGCGCTGGTCTTCCTGACCGCGGCGGTTCACAACCCGGGGCGAGTGGGGGCGCGAGTCTACGGCGCGCTGGTGGCGCTCGCGGCGCTGGGCGGCGGCGCGGTGGCGGCGAGACACGTGTGGCTGCAGAGCCTACCCCCCGACCAGGTGCCCGAATGCGGACCGGGGCTTGACTACATGCTCGACGCCTTTCCGCTCAGCGACACCCTGCGTATCGTGTTCACCGGCTCCGGCGAGTGCGCCGAGGTGACATGGACGTTTGTCGGGCTCAGCATGCCCGCCTGGGTTCTCATCTGGTTCGTCATCCTCGGCGGGGTTGGGCTGGTGCGAAATTTCCTCCCGGACGCCGACGAGTGAGCCCGGATGCCGGGGTCAGTTATCGAGACGAAAGCCGAGCCGCCCGATGCCGGGTAGCTTTATCGCCGGACCCAGGGGATCGAAGCCGAGGTTGAGCCCGAGGAGATTCAGCTCCAGACCTTCCTTCCAGGCGAGGAGAACGCCTAACAACCCTTGGAGCGAGATCTGATAACCGGTGCCGCTCGGGGCCCGCGCGAGTAGGCTGCCGTTGGCCAGGTAGTCCTTTCCGATCGCGGTCGTCGGCAGCTCGAGCCCGAGCTGCGGCACCTCGCGTGCTACCCAGGCGGTGAACGTGTTGCTGTTGGGGCCCGGCCAAAGGCGGTAGCGCTTGGGGTAAGGGTAACGGTGCACCGCCGCCTCTACTGCCGGAATGAGACGAGCCGCCGCCTCGCCTCTGAGGTCGAGGAGCAGCTCGGGCGGGCTTCCGAACCAGCTTCGATCCGGAACCTCGGCCCCGGAGCGCAGGGCCGGAAGCCCGTGCCAGGCACGCCACCCGAGTACCTGATGTACCGTATAGTGGGCGGCGGCACGAGGCTTGCTCGCGATCCAGGTGTGCACCGCGAAGACGCCGCGCCAGCTGAAGGCGCGGGCGGAGTAGACCTGGAGGACGGCGTCGGAGTGGTCCCGCGGATCGGGGGCGATACCTGCGCTCTCGCGATCGGCGGTGCGCCAGTCGCCGGCGAGGCTGATGTCTCCCGCTAGCGCCATGTACACGGGGCCGACGATAAGCAGGCACACTGCGAAGCCGATGGATTTCCACTTGTTCATCGAGGGGTATGTTAGCCACTCGGGCCCGGTTCCGGAATCTCCGCTCCGGCCCCATATCGGTTCGGGTTCAGGCGCGATGGGATCACCAACGTTGAGCTACCGCCATGAGTGAGGTCCACAAGCACGGCGAGCGGGATGTCACCGATATTCGTGGCGTTCCTCCGCCGGGCGAGCTTTGCGAGGCGATCGAAGCGATCGTCGGCCCGCGAGGCGTCATCACCGAGGCGCTCGAGATGGCGCCCTATCTCACCGATCGCCGCGGCCGCTTCGAGGCCCGCGCGCCGCTCGTGGCGCGGCCGGCCAGCACCGGCGAGGTGCGAGAGGTGGTGCGTTACTGTGCAAATGCGGGGATCGGAATCGTGCCCCAGGGTGGAAACACCGGCCTCGTCGGGGGCTCCGTTCCCGATGCGAGCGGGGCTCAGATCGTGCTCTCGCTCGAGCGTATGCGAGCAGTGCGCGAGGTCGACCCGCTCGATTTCACCGCAACGGTGGAGGCGGGTTGCATCCTCGCCGAGGTGCAGGCGGCAGCAGACCGCGCGGGCTTGCTGTTTCCGTTGAGTCTGGCGGCGGAGGGCAGCTGTCGAATTGGCGGCAATCTGGCGACCAACGCCGGCGGCACCGGGGTGCTGCGATACGGGAGCGCCCGCGACCTGGTCCTCGGCCTGGAGGTGGTGCTCGCGAGCGGGGAGGTTTGGAACGGCCTGAGAAGGTTACGCAAGGACAATACCGGATACTGCTTGAAGCAGCTGTTCGTCGGATCGGAAGGCACGCTCGGAATCATCACCGCCGCCGTGCTCAAGCTCTTTCCGAAGCCGCGCCAGGTCGAGACGGCGCTGATTGCGGTCGCCGACGAGTCCGCTGCCAACCGCTTCCTGGCGCATTGCCGCCAGGCCAGCGGTGATGCGGTCACCGCGTTCGAGTACATCGACCGCAGCTGCCTCGAGCTCGTGCTCGAGCGTATTCCCGACGTCGTCGAGCCCCTGGCGGGACGCTACGAGCACTACGTGCTGGTGGAGCTGAGCTCGGCTCAGGCCGGAGCGGACCTGCGTCTCGGGTTCGAGCAGGTGCTGGAGCAAGGTATCGGGGGCGGAGAGGTGCTCGACGGCACGATCGCGGCGTCTCTCGAGCAGGCGGCAGCGTTGTGGCGAATTCGCGAGTCGATTCCAGAGGCGGCGCGGGCCGCGGGGGAGGGCATTCGCCACGACGTGTCGGTGCCGGTCTCGCGGGTGCCTGAGTTCCTGGTGCGGGCCCGTGCAATCTGCCGCGAGCTGCATCCCGCGGCGCGGGTGATCGCGTTCGGACACCTCGGTGACGGCAACATCCACTTCAACATGACGCAGCCTGAGGGGATCGCTACCGCAGAATTTCTTGCGCCGGAGCGAGCGGTGCACGCGGCCATCTACGAGCTCGTCGCGTCCCTCGACGGTAGCTTCAGCGCCGAGCACGGGGTCGGCCGGCTCAAGCGCGACGAGCTCCTGCGGTATCGTTCCGAGGTCGAGGTCGGCCTGATGCGAGCGCTCAAGGGAACCCTCGATCCGCTCGGCATCCTGAATCCGGGCAAGGTGCTCTGACTCGGGCGCACGGGCGACGCCTTTGCGCCCCGCGCTCATGGCGGTCACCGCGTCGCTTAGCGCGTCTGCGGGATGATGAACTCCGCTCCGGTTCTGATTCCGGACGGCCAGCGCGAGGTGATCGTCTTCAGGCGGGTGTAGAAGCGTACCCCCTCCGGCCCGTGCATGTGGTGGTCACCGAACAATGAGCGTTTCCAGCCGCCGAAGCTGTGGTAGGCGGCAGGAACCGGAATGGGGACGTTGACTCCGACCATCCCGATCTGGGCCCGGCTGGTGAAGTCGCGCGCGGCATCGCCGTCGCGCGTGAATATCGCGGTGCCGTTACCGTACTCGTGGGTGTTGACGAGCGTTAGCGCCTCCTCGTAGTCCTTGGCCCTCACCACGCTCAGCACCGGCCCGAAGATCTCTTCCTTGTAGATGCGCATGTCGGGCTTGACCCGATCGAACAGGCAGCCGCCGAGGAAGTAACCGTGCTCGTGCCCCTGTACCTTGCAGGCACGGCCGTCGACGACAAGCTCCGCCCCCTCCTCGACGCCGGTATCCACGTAGCCCCGAACCTTGTCATAGTGTTGCTGGGTCACGAGCGGCCCCATCTCGGCGTCGGGATCGTCGTAGGCGCCGATCTTGAGGGCCTTGACCCGCGGCTCCAGACGTTTGACCAGCGCGTTCGCGGTGTCCTCGCCGACCGTGACCGCAACCGAGATTGCCATGCAGCGCTCGCCGGCCGAGCCGTAGGCCGAGCCGATGAGAGCGTCGGTGGCCTGGTCCAGATCGGCGTCCGGCATGACCACCATGTGATTCTTCGCTCCGCCAAGCGCCTGCACGCGCTTGCCGTGGCCGGTCCCGGTTCTGTACACGTACTCCGCGACCGGGGTCGAGCCGACGAAGCTCACAGCTTGCACGTCGGGGTCCGTCAGCAGCGCATCCACCGCTTCCTTGTCGCCGATGACGACGTTGAGGACCCCGGCCGGTAATCCGGCCTCGATTGCGAGCTCGGCAAGACGCAGGCTGGTCGAGGGATCGCGCTCGGAGGGTTTGAGGACGAACGTGTTCCCACACGCGAGCGCAATCGGATACATCCACAGCGGCACCATCGCCGGGAAGTTGAACGGCGTGATCCCCGCGCACACCCCGAGCGGCTGCCGAAACGAGTAGCTGTCGATACTGGTGGCCACGTTCTCGTTGTGCTCGCCCTTGAGCAGCTGCGGAATGCCGCAGGCAAATTCGACGATCTCGGTGCCTCGGGTCACCGAGCCCTTGGCGTCCTCGAGGGTCTTACCGTGCTCGAACGAGGTCAGTGTCGCGAGCTCCGTATTGTGCTTCTCGAGCAGGTCACGGTAACGGAACAAGACTCGCGCGCGCTGCGCCGGGGGCGTCGCCGACCAGGCGGGGAATGCGGCCTTGGCCGCCTCTACCGCGACCCGAACCTCGCGCGAGCTCGCATAGGGAGCATGGGCCGACACTTCCCCGGTGGCGGGGTTGAAGACCTCGCCGAAGCGATTGCTCTGCCCCTCCACGCGGCTACCGTTGATGAAGTGGTGGAGCGTCTTGGAGGCGCCGGATTTCGGTCGACTTGCGGTGGCCATGGTCCTTCCTCTGTCTGAACTGGGCAGTACGTGGCGACGGAGAACGATCTCCGGATCGTCGATGCGCGCTAACCATATCGCAATTCGGATTGCTTGAATATGGCCGGGATTACCCACATCATCGGGTCCGATTTCAGCGCGGGGGAACGAGTGGTGTCGACGATATTTTCCGAGATTGTCAGTGGGAAAGTTCCCGCCGATATCGTTTACCAGGATGACCGGGTCACCGGTTTTCGGGACATCAACCCGGTGGCGCCGGTGCACATCCTGATCGTGCCGAACCGTGAGATTGCCACCGTCAACGACCTCGTCGAGGAGGACGAGAGCCTGGCCGGCCATATGTTGCTGGTCGCCAAGAGGTTGGCCGAGGAGGAGGGTATTGCCGAGAGCGGCTACCGGCTGCTCATCAATTGCAACCGAGATGGCGGGCAGGAGGTCTACCACCTGCATCTGCATCTGATGGGCGGTCGTCACATGGGTCCCATGGTGGTGCGGGGGTAAGCGTCGAATCGAGGGCTGGCGCGGATTTCCGTCACCGCGCCCATTGGCTTGCGCGGTACCGGAAAGCTGTATATTTTTACAGTTAAAGGAGGCCGCCATGCGTACACTGACCTTGAGGCAGCAACAGATCCTCGGCTTCATCCGGGCTTTCATAGAGACCGAGGGTTATCCACCCACCCGGGCCGAGATCGCACGGGCCCTGGGCTTTCGCTCTGCCAATGCGGCGGAGGATCACCTGAAGGCGCTGGCCCGCAAGGGGGCGATCGAGCTGCAGGCGGGCACATCGCGCGGCATCAGAGTGTCGGGGGCCGGCGAGGCGGGGCTCCCGGTGGTGGGGCGGGTGGCGGCCGGCAGCCCCATCCTGGCCGAGCAGCACATCCAGGGTAATTATCGCCTCGATCCCGCCTTGTTTCGTCCTCGAGCCGATTATCTCCTCAGTGTCAGGGGCATGAGCATGCAAGGGGTGGGAATTTTCGACGGAGACTTACTGGCGGTGCATCGAACCCCGGAGGCGAGTAACGGCGAGATCGTGGTGGCTCGCGTCGATGATGAGGTCACCGTGAAGCGTTTCAGACGGCGGGGAAACGTGGTCCGGCTGTTGCCGGAGAATTCCGACTTTGCCCCCATCATCGTTGATTTGCGCCGGCAATCACTAAACATCGAAGGCATCGGGGTGGGGATTATTCGCAACCGTAAACCCTGACGTCGCTCTCTCTACCCGCATGAAGGCAGCGCTTCGCGATGTACTGCGACACCCCGGAATATGGCGCTCGAGCCAGGATCGGGGATTGCATCGTGAGAGCATTCCCAGCGGCTTTTCGACCCTGGACGCGAAGCTTCCGGGGGACGGTTGGCCGTTGGGCACGCTGACCGAGATCTTGTACGAAGGACCGGGAATCGGTGAGCTGCGCCTGGTGATGCCGGCGCTGGCGCATCTGAGCCGGCAAGGACGATGGCTGGTCTGGATATCCCCTCCTCACATTCCCTATGCTCCTGCCCTGGCCGATCATGGGGTGGACCTGTCGAGGGTCATGCTGATCGAAACCGGCTCCCCGGCGCAGAGCGCGTGGGCCGCCGAGCAGGCGCTCTCGACCCGGGATACCGGTGCGGTCCTGTCGTGGTCGTCGGCGCTCAACGATCGAGCGCTGCGACGTCTGCAGCTGGCGGCGGAGGCGGGGGGCAGCTGGGGTCTGCTGTTCGGGTTGGCTGAACGGGCAAGGCAGTCCTCGGCGGCGGCCTTGCGGGTGCAGTTGAGGTCATCCGCCGAGGGGGTCGTGGTGCACGTGCTCAAATGTCGGGGTGGACCGACGGGCAGGAATGGAATCAAGGTCGGTTTCTCCGATCTGAATCCCACGAGCCGCGAGAGCTCGGACCCGCCGCTCCTCGATGATAACCGAGCCAGGCGCACCCGCGGTGGCGCTTGACTCCGGGTCACCACGGTCATGATGTGGTTGAGCATCTATCTACCCCGCCTCGCACTGGAAGTTTCGGCCCGGGGGGGGCGCTCCGATCGGCCCGTTGCGCTCGAGGCAGCGGAGCGCGGCACGCTTTTCTCATGCAACGAGGCGGCCAGTGCCCGCGGACTCCATCCTGGTTTGTCTCTGAGCGCGGCTTTTGCCATCGTCGGTGATCTGTGCGTGGTGAGACGCGATGAGGCCGCCGAGCACTCCGCCTTGAAAGCCCTCGCTGCCTGGGCCGGTCAATTCACCTCGATGGTCAGCTTGGCGCCACCCCAGAGCTTGCTGCTGGAGATAAGGGGCAGTGAGCGTTTGTTCGGCGGCAGGGCCTCTCTGCTGGCGAGGGTAAGGGCAGGGCTTGACGGGCTCGGCTACACCACCCGCCTCGCGGTCGCCCCGACCCCGCTCGGCGCCGAGCTGCTTGCGCGCGCTGGGCGAGGTCGGGGCCTGACCGCCAGTCGTTCTCGACTCATCGAGGAGCTATCCAAGATACCCCTGGAGGCGATGCCGCTGGAGGCCCGGGTGATGGCGGAGCTACGCGGCATGGGATTGCGTACCTTGGGGGATTGCTGTCGGATGCCGAGAGACGGTCTGGCCCGGCGGGTAGGACCGCAGACGATCGTCTTGCTCGACCGCGCGCTCGGAAAGATTCCCGACCCGCGGACGCCTTACTCACCGCCGGTGAAGTTCGATCGCGAGTTGTTGCTGCCGGCGGAGGCGAGTGGGGTCGAGGCGTTGCTGTTTGCCATCCGCCGGCTGCTGCTCGAGCTATCGGGGATGCTCACCGCGCTCGGTGGAGGCGCATCGCATCTCGACATCGAGTTACTTCACCGAGGACGCCCTCCCACGTGTCTTGGGCTTGGACTGACGGCTCCGAGCCGTGACGCCGAGCATTTGCTGGGACTGGCTCGCGAGCGATTGGAGCGCACTCACCTGGACGCGGCGGTAGAGCGAATTTCGCTCCGAGTGCACGAAATCGTTCCGCTCGACGCGCTCAACCTGGATATCTTCGAGCAACCCGGCGAGCGGGGTCAAGATTGGCAATCCTTGGTCGATCGGCTGCGTGCCCGTCTCGGCGAGCACGCAGTCGTCGGGCTTTGTGAGGTAGCAGAACATCGCCCGGAACGCGCTTGCGAGCTCGGGGATCGGCTCGTTGCTTGTCAGACTCGGGAAACCACCCAAGGAAGAAGGCCGCTCCCCGCCTCTTTCCGGCCTCTGTGGCTGCTGCGCGAGCCGCAGCGACTGAAGACCCGAGACGGTAAACCGAGCCTCGGCCAGGTCTTGTGTCTCGAAGACCCGGCCGAGCGTATCGAGAGCGGCTGGTGGGATGGTCGGGATGTCGCCCGGGATTATTTCGTTGCCCGCCACGACGATGGCGCACGTTACTGGCTGTTTCGCGAGCGGCGCCCCCCTCACCGGTGGTATCTACACGGGATCTTCTCCTGAGCAGTCAGTCCGGATTCAACCGCCCGGGTCAGCCGATGGAACCATCCCGCTCAGATCACCACGAATGACCCGTCACGGCGCGGATCGCCGGCCCCGCTCAGGTCATTTCCATTGCGCGCCACGGTGTGGGCCCCGCCGAAGAACATGTTGCGTTCTTCCCAGAGCTTGTGATCCGGATACGCCTCGAGCGCGCGTGCGATCCGTCGCGGCTCGAATCCGCCTTCGATGCTGAGGAGGCCCTTCTCGTAGTGCACTCGGGGACTGTGCACTGCGCGCTCGACGTCCATCTGGAAATCCACCAGGTTGAGGATTACCTGAAGAATCGCGGTGCGAATCCGGTTCGAGCCGCCGGAACCCGTGGCGATCGTCCGCCCGTCGGGATAAACGACGATCGAGGGCGCCATCATGGAGGTCATGCGAGCCGCGGCCGGCCAGCGGTGAAACCCGCTGGGATTCAGATCCTGCTCCCCGAGCATGTTATTGAGCGAGATGCCGCTGCCGGGCACGATATACGACGAGCCTTCGCCGTTGGATACGCTCAGGGTGGCGATGTTGCCGCGGCCGTCGATCACGCTTAGATGCGTAGTGCCTCGGGTCGCGCGGGCGCGCGGGTCGAGCTTTCGACGCCAGCGGTCGAGATAGTCGGGGTGCAGCAGGCGAGCGGCCACCGCGTCGGTCACGCCCTCGCTCACGGCGGCATCGATGCGGGCCTGGGAAGTGAGCTCCATCGTCTCGGCGAGCAGCATGACATGCTCGGCGGATCCGAACTCGGGGAGTCTCGCCATCTTCGCTTCGAGCAGCTTGAGGGCGAAAGCGATCAGCAGACCACCCGAGGACGGCGGTGGGTTGGTCAGCAGCCGCGCCGAATGGTAGTCGACTGAGAGCGGATGTCGTTTCTCGACCCGGTAGCGCTCGAGATCTTCGGCCGTGAGATGCCCGCCGTCGTGCAGGTCCGCGACGATGCTTCTGGCCATCTCGCCGCGATAAAACAGGTCCGATCCCTCATGCGACAGGGCATCGAGCGCATCCGCGAGGTCGGGCTGGCGCAAGACCTCTCCCCCCGTGACGAGCCGACTCGGGTCGATGGGGCTGCGGAAGATTGCCGCCGATGCGGCGGTCGCGCTCAGGATGTCGGTCAGAATTCGGATCGTGTACGCGTGGAAGTCAGTGACTCGCGCTCCCTCGAGCGCGTAGGTCCGAGCCGGTGCGACCAGGGTAGGCATCGGCATGCTTGCGAGATCGCGGTGTACCTCGAACAGACCTTTTACCAGTCCGGGGACCGCGATCGCGCCTTTACCGATGTGAAACTCCTGAGTGGCGCTACCGAAGTCCACGACGATCGGCCGAAACTCGGTCTCCGACTCAGGTCGGCGGCGGGCCGGGGTGTGAACGAAAAAATCGTACAGACGCGGTGCGCTCTGTGCCGGCTGGGCGAGCAGAAATCCCCCACCGCCAAGCGAGGCGAGGGTCGGCTCGACCACGCAAGCCGCACTGAGGCCGGCGAGGGCGGCATCGAAAGCGTTGCCCCCGTCCCGCAGCACCAGCTCTGCCGCCTCGAGCGTCAACGGGTGTCCGGCCGCGACAACTCCCTTCGGATTCGAGCTCATCGTCAAGCGAGTTGGATCTTGTCTCTCACGACAAATTGCCGTGCATGATACCTTAGGGGATACCTCGCGGGGACGGCTGGGAACGGGCGCAGATGGCGATAAACTGGAGGAACTATCGGGTCCGGGGGCTTTATGACGAGCTGTTTCGGGCCGCGGGCAGGCCGCGACCGGCGGCGCAGACGTTGACCCGTTTCTTGAGCGCCCAGGGCGAGCAGGCGCTCAGCGCAATTCAGGCCGCGGCCGAGGTCTCGATCAAAGAGATGGGGGTTACGTTCAGCGTCTACAGCGAAGACGAGGGCTCCATCGACCGCGCGTGGCCGTTCGATATCATTCCCCGCATCATCGCGAGCTCCGAGTGGAGGCGCATCGAGGCCGGATTGAAGCAGCGGGCGCTTGCCCTCAATCTCTTCATCGACGATATCTACCACGATCAGCGCATCGTGGAAGACGGCGTGTTTCCCCAGGAGATCCTCGCCAACTCGAAGAACTTCCGCCCGCAGTGCGTAGGGGTGAACCCGCCGCTCGGTATCTGGGCCCACATCTGCGGCTCGGATCTGGTGCGCGACAAGGACGGTACCGTGTACGTGCTCGAGGATAACTTACGGGTGCCCTCCGGGGTGTCCTACATGCTCGAAAATCGACTCGTTACCAAGCGGGTCTTTCCCGAGCTCTTCGAGGATTACGCCATCTTGCCGGTGGACGAGTACCCCTCCCAGCTCTTCGACACCCTTGCCGCGGTTTCGCCCCGACCGGCGGATTTCCCCGAGGTGGTGGTGCTGACGCCGGGAATCTACAACTCCGCCTACTTCGAGCACTCCTATCTGGCCCAGCAGATGGGGTGTGAGCTCGTCGAAGGCCGGGATCTAGAGGTTCGCGGCGACGACCAGGTGTACATGCGCACCATCGAGGGCTTTGCGCGGGTGGACGTCGTCTACCGACGAATCGACGATCTGTTTCTCGACCCCGAGGTGTTCCGCGACGACTCGACCCTCGGGGTGCCCGGCTTGATGCGGGCCTGGAAGAAGGGCAACGTGGCGCTCGCCAATGCCCCCGGGGCCGGAGTGGCGGACGACAAGGTCGTCTACGCTTACGTGCCGCAGATGATTCGGTTCTACCTGGACGAGGACCCGATCATTCCCAATGTTCCCACCTGGCTGTGCGTCGACAAGACGTCGCGGCAACACGTTCTGACTCATCTGGAGCAGGTGGTGGTCAAGCCCGCGAACGAATCCGGCGGCTACGGGATGCTGATAGGGCCTGCCTCGAGCGCCAAGGAGCGCCGGGACTTCGCGCGACTCATCCGCCGGGACCCGAGGACCTATATCGCCCAGCCCGCGCTCACGCTTTCAACCGTGCCGACGATGGCCGGTAGCCGCGTCGAGCCGCGGCATGTGGACCTGCGCCCGTTCATCCTGTCGAGCGATCAGATTCAGGTAACCACCGGCGGGCTCACCCGCGTGGCCTTGCGCAAGGGGTCGCTGGTCGTGAATTCCTCCCAGGGCGGCGGATCCAAGGATACCTGGGTGGTCGACGAGGGCGTGAGCTGATGCTCTCGCGAGTGGCGGAGAATCTCTACTGGTCGGCGCGTAATCTCGAGCGGGCCGAGAACACCGCCCGCCTCGTCAATGTCAACGCCCACCTGTTGCTCGACCTCCCGAAGGGCATTGCCCCCGGGTGGGAACCACTCATCGCAATAACCGGGGGTGAGGCTCTCTACCACGAGCTCTATCCCGAGCCCGACGAGCGCAGCGTCGTCAAGTTCCTGGTCGCGGATCGGCGCAATACGGGGTCCATCCTCTCGTCTCTGGCCGCGGCGCGAGAGAACACGCGCACCATCCGCGACGTCGTGCCGCGCGAGGTCTGGGAGGCGATCAACGAGCTCTACCTGGACGCGAAGGCCGACGAGCAAGCCGGGCTTTCCAAGCGTGGTCGGCATACCTATCTCACCGGCGTGATTCGCGGTGCCCAATCGATCAGCGGTATGGTCATGGGAACGATGAACCACAATGCGGGCTACGAGTTCATGCGGATCGGGCGCCTGCTCGAGCGGGCCGACATGACCACCCGAATCGTCGACGTGCGCTCGGCGAACCTGTTGCCGGACGAGACCTCGGGGCTGCGCCCGTTCGAGAATATCCAGTGGATGAGTGTCCTGAAGTCACTGACTGCCTACCAGATGTATCGCCAGAAGATGCAGGTGCGGGTTCGCCGGGTCGACTCGCTGCGGTTCTTGCTTCAAGACGACGAGTTCCCCCGTTCCCTGTATCGATGCATCGTGCAGCTCGGGCGGGGTCTCGCCCGATTGCCCCGAAACGAGGGGCCGAGGCGGGCGCTCGGGCGCTTGCAGCGAACCGTCCCGGGGGCTGACATGGCGGCCCTGTCCCAAGTCGGGCTGCATGAGTTCATCGATCAGCTGCAGGTCGGGCTCGCGGCGCTGCACGACGAGATCTCAAGAACCTATTTCCTCGTTCAGAGCCGGGCCGAGCAGCGGCAGGCATCCTAGTGGGACGTGCCGCGAGTGCTTTCCGTAGATTCGGAGCCAGGTGCTCGATCGCAGGATCGCACCGTCATCCGGGTGATCGGCAACGTCTTGCCGCCGGGGGATGTCCCGCGCTTGACGAGCGTGAATCGCCCTCACTACCATTTTTCCATCCTCGGTAGCTTGGCGAACTCGATTCTCGGCGCATGACCTATTGTCTCGCGATCACGGTGAACGACGGGCTCGTGTTTGCATCGGATTCAC
>JBFHLI010000008.1:0-29363 GCA_041594935.1 Gammaproteobacteria bacterium
ATCGTATCGCTGTCGTGCACGCTGCGGTGATTGAAGTCCACGTCCTGCGGCCGGTACGGTCTCGAGCCGGTTGCGATGACGAAGTGGTCGGCGTGATAATGACGCGGGGCCGACCCGTTGACGAGAACCTCCACCGTGTTCGGGTCGACGAACCGCGCGTGACCTTCGATGACCTTGACGCGATTTCGAAGGTAGAACCCGCGTCGCATGTCTACCTGTTCGTTGATAACCGACCCGGCCGCTTCGAGCAGCTGCGGGTAGGTGATTTCCGTCTGCGCCAAGAGTTCGCGAAACAGGGGGGAGGCCCGATAGTCGGCGAGCTCCTGAACCGTGTGGCGAAGAGTCTTGCTCGGAATCGTGCCCCAGTGGGTGCAGCCGCCGCCGACATCGTGATAGCGCTCCACGACCGCGACCGATCGGCCGGCCTTGACCAAGGTCATCGCCGCCCCTTCTCCGGCCGGGCCGCTGCCGATGATGATCGCGTCGTAGTGTTGGGTGTTCATGAGAGGTCTTCGCACACGACTCCGGTTCCGGCTCGGGGCGGGTCTAAACAGGCTAACCGATCTGCCGACGATCTCTCACGTCAAATTCTCAGGCGCTTCACGCCGGCGGCACTCTGAGGGTGAACGTCGTCGGTCCCTCGTTGATGAGATGCACCTGCATCTCCGCCCCGAAGCGCCCGGTCTGGGGCCGGTATCCGCGCTCGCGCGCGAGCGCCACCATGTGCTCGAATCGTTTCTCGGCGAGCTCGGGAGAAGCCACCGGCGTGAAGCTCGGGCGCATCCCCTTTTGGGTATCCGCGGGTAACGTGAACTGTGGTACGAGGAGCAGCTCGCCGCCGACGTCGGTAACGCTCAGATTCATTTTCCCCTGCCGGTCGGGGAAGATCCGATAACCGGTCACCCGCTCGAGCAAGCGCTCGACCTGTGGCGGCTCGTCGCCTCGCTCGATCCCGATGAGCACCAGCAGACCCTCACCGATGGCGCCGATGGTCTCCGGCCCGACCGTTACCCGTGCCTCGCGCACCCGCTGAATCAGTGCGATCATCGCCCGGGAGTTCGAACGACGTTCACGCGCTGGCCTCGATTGCTCGCACCGACACCTCTCCTCCACAGTGAACATCGAAGGCGATTGCGGCCTCTACCGCCTGGCGCGATAGGGGTACGGGGTCGTCGTGCGTGCCGTAGATCGCGCATAGCGCCCCGAGGCTGAAGTCGGCGCCCGACCCTATCGCGTAATAGCGCTCGAAGCTCGTCACGCTCATGTCCGCGCTGACGTGAAAGATGCCACCGGCATTGACCACCAGGAAGGAGCTGTCGAGGCTGCCAAAAGGGGAATCGTCTTCCTTGTCGCACTGGTCTCGGACGAAGCTGTACCGGTCGTGCAGCTCTTTCCAGAATGCGAGGAAGAAAGCGAAGATACCCTGCCGACCCTCGAGCTCAGAGTTCGGATGGCGAGACAGAAAATCGTCGAAGATGTTTTCGTATAGGCCCCATCCGGTGGCCGCTAGCAGGGACCCGCCCACCTCGCGAACCTTGCTCGTGCGCAGGTTGTCCCCGGGAATACGGCTCGTGCCGAAGCTGGTCTGACTATCGCTAGCGAGCGCGATGCGCCCGTTCTTTCTCACTGCCACCGCTATGGACATGAAGAGCGCCTCTGGATCCGGTCGGGCCGGTCATGGGGACTGCGTGCATTGTAGGACAACCCCGAGCGGGTGTGCCGCTGGCCCGCCCGAGGACGTACTACCCCCGGCCGGTGCTGGTAGGCGCGCTCACCGTGCGTTAGCCTCGCGGTCAAACGCCACCGTGATGGTGAGGCATGCCTGCGGAAAGTATCCGGAAACCGATTCCCGGGGAGTCGGGATGAGTGAGTTCGTGGACCACCTCTTGGACCTCCTCCAGGGCTTCGGTGAGGTACGGGCGCGGCGGATGTTCGGCGGTCACGGCATCTTCCGTGAGGGGGTGATGTTCGCGCTGGTGGCCGACGACACGCTCTATCTGAAGGTCGACGAGCACAACCGGCCGGATTACGAGGCGCATGCGCTGCCCGCGTTCACCTACGAGCGGGCCGGCAAGCGAATCGCGCTGTCGTATTTCCGGATCCCGGATGAAGCGTTGAACGGAGAGGTCGAGCTGCGGCGATGGGCCGAGGCTGCCTACCGGGCGGCTCTCGGCCGGTGAGGGATGTGCCGTGAGTGACTCGCCGGGCGGCGTCAGGCCGCCGATTGACTGGCGCACGCGAAGCCACTGGATTTTCGATATGGACGGAACGTTGACGGTGGCGGTGCACGACTTCGATGCGATCCGCTCGGCGTTGGGTCTGCCGCCCGGAGAGCCGATCCTCGAGGCGCTCTCGCAGATGCCCTCGTCGGAGGCGCGAGCCGCGCTCGCACGCTTGGACGAGATCGAGCGCGAGATCGCGCTCCAAGCGCGTGCGGGCGATGGAGCGGAGGCGCTGCTCTCGTCGCTCGCGGATCGGGGGATCACGCTGGGAATCTTGACGCGTAATGCGGTGGAGGTCGCGCACCAGACGTTGCGCACCTGCGGGCTGGGCCGCTACTTTGACCCGCGCTACGTCCTGGGTCGGGAGTCGGGCGAGCCGAAGCCGAAGCCCGACGGGGTTCACAAGCTCCTCGATCTCTGGCGGGTTGGTCCTGAACAGGCGGTGATGGTCGGCGACTACTACTTTGACCTGGTGGCGGGCCGCTCCGCGGGTACCGCAACCGTGTATCTGGACCCGAGCGGGGGATTCGAATGGGCCGAGTATGCCGATGTCAGCATCGAGCGCCTCGAAGCCGTTCTAGCCCTCCTCGAATGACGGCGGCACGTCACGCGCCTTTGGGGCCCGGTCAGCCGCGACCACAGGCCTTGGTGATGGCCCGATGTGCGGCGGTGAATCCATAGAGCGAATATGTGTCCCGGGTGGCCGTTCCCCGGCTCGAGGTGCCCTCCACGACCATCGTACGACCCGAACGCATTGCTTGGACCATCTTCGCTTCCGCCGCCGTGTTCCCCACCCACGCGGTGCTGCCATTGGTTGTGAGAAGGAACCGCTGGTCGTCGATGCTCGCCTCGGCCCCGCCCGCAGCCTGGAACGTGTAGCCCGCCTCGAATCTGATCTCGTCCATGCGCCGCTTGGCCGGCCGCTGGGTGATGAAGACATAGATCTCGCCCCTTCTCTCGTAGTCGCCCTGCGCTTTCTCCGGTTGGCTCCACATCATGCACACGACCAGACCGTCCTCGGTGTAGGTCTGGGCGGTCCAGGCGGTGAATACCCCGAGCAGCTTGTTCTCGCCGAGAGCGCTCTCCGTGAGCGCAAGCCCGAGGCCAAGAACGATCAGCAGGAAGCTACGTCGAGACGCGCTCATTCGCCGGCGAGGACGGCCTTGAGGAGAACCCGGGCACTCGGCATGTCGGATCCGTGACCGCGACTAGTGAGGAACCACGAGCGGCGAGAAGCGCACTCGCAGCACCTCTTGGGTGGTAAGTCTTCCGTCGTCGTCCTTCTCGACCAGTATCAGCTGCTGGGCGTCCTCGATACCGGCCGGGATCACCATCTTGCCCCCCGCCTTGAGCTGGTTGAGCAGCGACGGCGGGATGAGCTCTGGTGCGGCCGCGACCAGGATCTTGTCGTACGGGGCGTGCTCAGGCCACCCGCCGGAACCGTCACCGACCCCGAGGCGGATGTTCTGGTAGCCGAGCGCGGCCAGTGTTTCCTCTGCCTGCCGGGCGAGTTCCTCGATGATCTCCACGGTGTAAACCGTGTCGGCGAGCTGGGCGAGAATCGCGGCCTGATAGCCGAGACCGGTGCCCACCTCGAGGACGTGATCACTCGGCCCGAGATCGAGCAGATCGGTCATCAATGCGACGATGAACGGTTGCGAGATCGTCTTGCCAAATCCGATCGGCAGCGGCGAATCGAGGTACGCCATCGCCTGCAGGTTCGCCGGGACGAACTCGTGGCGAGGGACCTCGCGCATCACTCCGAGTACCTGCTCGTCCAACGACGCGGTGCCCGTCTCGTCGCGGACCAGGCCCGCATACAGGCGGATCTGCTCGATCATCTGCTGGCGCAGTGAGTCGAACTGTGCCGGCTGTGACTCGGCCATGCGGCAATCCTCTCGTTTGCCTGCCTAAAGATAGACTTTGCCGGTGCGCGGTGCCTTCACGATCCGCGAGGCCGCGGGAGCAACCCCGCCGCAATGATGCATTCTACCCCGAACGGCAGGTAGCCCGCGTAGCCGAGGATCGGCATCTCGAACAGGTGGAAACGGTCGACGAACGGCACGGTGTACTCCCAGTGGGCCATACTCCTGGAGTTCCAAAGCTCCCAGAAAAACCCGCACATCAGTGCCGCCAGCGCGGGCACGAAGATCGGGCCCCAGTCCCCGACGGCGAGTCGGTCGAGCACCGCGCTGTGGCCGCGAAGGTGTTGAATGGCAGCCGTCACGAGAAGCGGCGACAGCCACACCAGGGGATAGAGATGCTGGGGCCAGAGCGGCAGCGCCACCAGCGACACGCTGGTGACGAGCAGCACCCCGGAGGCCGATCGGGGCGAAAATTGCACCGCCTTGAGCCCGGCGAAGGCCCGCTCTACTCGGCCAAAGCTCCCGAGCCACTCGGCCGTGCTCAACACCGCCGGCAGGACGGTGGAGAAAGACACGCTGGCGAAGAGCGCGTACTCGAAACCGCTCAGTGAGTCGACCCCAACGTAGTGCCAGTTCTGGACGAAGCGGTTCAGGTATTCGAAGAACCACCAAAAGAGAGCGCTCAGTGGAAACAGGGCAAGAAAGCGAACTGGCGTTCGAGAGAGCAGGCACGAGCCGGTACGCCGATGACAAAGGGCGGCGATGAGCAGGATGTAACCGACCCACAGGGGTGTGAAGGTGTGCCGCTGCCAGGGTTCGAACCACTCGAAGCGAGACCACGCGAGGGTCCAAAACGTGATCACCATGGCGGCGCCGAGTCCGCCCCACCAGGGGAAGGTCCCTCGGATCCCGGGCTTCGGCGCGCCTCGGCCCCGGACGATGAGCCACGCGATGATAGTGAGCACCGCGACCACGAAAACCGCGAGGCCGACGAAATGCACTGGCGAGAACTCGGTTGCGACGGCCGCGCGCGGCCCGCCCGGAAGCTCCAGATACGGGTGCAAGGGCTGCGCTGCAATCCATACCCCGGCAAGTGGTGGCGCCAGCAACGCCCCGGCGATGAGCGCAAGCTCGAGCGTTGCCGCCCGCACGCTTTCCGGCCCACCGCCGATCCAGGCGTCGATTCCAGTTCTCATCCGGGATCACGTGCCGTTCACGTCGTCCTCGCGAGCGATCCGATCACCCGGCCGGGGTGGCCCTTTGTAGGCTTTCCCGCAGCGCGCGCAGCACCGCGACGGTCTGGGCGAGCTCCGTTTGTTCGAGCTCGAGGCTCAAGCCCTGCAATAGCTCCCAGCGTCGTTCGTTCATCGCTTCGACCAGGGCCACGCCGGCATCGAGCAACTCGACGTAGCGAGAGCGGCGATGCGTAGGATTCTTCCGCAGTCCTACCAGCTGCAGTGCAAGCAGACGGTTCACCACGACCTGCACGTGCTGGCGGGAGACGGACTGCGAACGAGCGAGCTGGGGGACGGTTCTCGGTCCGAAGTGGTACAGCACCCGCAAGACGGTCCGGTGGGCGGCGCTCACCGGGGTACCGCGATGGATCCGGTCTGCGGCCGCGCGCAGGGCCCGGGTGAGCGCGGTCGCCTCCTCCATTACCGCCTGCACGTGTGGCAGGCTGGCATCGCAGGAAGTCGCCGGTGCACGCGGCTTGGGTCGAATCCTCGGCGTGCCGGGTCTGTGAATTCGAATGCCCATGGGCAGGTTCCGATGCGGCGTGAAAACGGCCGAGCCGTAGCCGGCCTTGGCCGCGCGGGATGAGGCGCGAGCTTAACACTCACCCGCGGGCGTGCATATCAAACCGGACGTCGCGCCCGTATACTCGCGCCTTCGTGAGGCCGCAGCCCCGGGATTCTACGGCGCAGCGGCTCGGCGTACTCGCCCTCGTCCATCGATGACAACCCTGCGCGCGAACCCAGTGAGTCTCCTGCATCTCTCATGCTGACCACGCTCAAGTCAATCGCCTCGCTGCTGCTGAGCTACGGCCTGTTGCTGCTGGCGAACGGGCTCTTCGGCACCTTGCTCGGGATACGGACGAAGATCGAGGGCTTCTCGACCGAGGTGGTGGGCATCATCGTGGCCGGATACTTCTTCGGGCTGTTGCTCGGGGGACGATTCGCGGTGCGAGTCGTGGCGTCGGTCGGTCACATCCGAGCCTTCGCGGCGTTCGCTTCGGTCATGTCCGCCTCGGTGCTAATCCATGTTCTGTGGATAGAACCCGCGGTCTGGTTTTTCCTGCGCCTCGTTGCCGGCTTCTGCATGGCGGGCATGATCATGGTGACCGAGAGCTGGCTCAACGAGCGCGCCACCAACGCGTTGCGCGGCCAGGTGCTTTCCTTCTACATGATCACCAACTACTTCAGCGCCGGATGTGGTCAGTTCCTCCTGCCGCTCGGCGACCCCGCAAAGTTTCATCTGTTCAGCGTCGCATCGATCATATTCTCGCTCGCCCTGGTGCCGGTGCTGCTGACTCGGGCTCAGGCCCCGTTGCCCACCACGTCCCGGCGAATGAGCCTGCACGCCCTTTACGCGCTCTCGCCCCTGGGTCTAGTGGGAGTGCTCTGCGCAGGACTCGTCAATGCCGCTTTTCACGGCATGGGCCCGGTGTTCGCCAAGGGCATCGGCCTCACCATCCCGCAGATCTCGATGTTCATGGCGAGCGCCATTTTCGGCGGGCTGTTGTTGCAGTGGCCGCTCGGGCGCCTATCGGACCGGGTCGACCGTCGGTGGGTGCTGATCGGGGTCTCGTTCGTCACCTCGCTGTCTTGCGCGGCGATCTTCTGGCTCTCAAAGGACGGCGCGGGAATCGGGTTGCTGATTGCGGCAGTGGCCTACGGTAGCTTCTCGTTCACCGTCTACTCTTTGAGTGCGGCCCACATCAACGACTTCGCCGCCCCTGGCGAGCTCGTGCAGGTTGCGAGTGCGGTACTGATCGCATACGGTGTGGGGGCGACGATGGGTCCGATTCTCTCCTCGGTGTGGATGGGTCAGATGGGACCGAGGTCTTTGTTCGCCTACAGCGCCGGGGTGACTGCGCTACTCGGGCTGTTTGCGTTGTATCGAATGAGGCGCCGGGCGGTGCGGTCTCGAGGTGAGCGGCGACCCTTCGTGGTGATGCCCGCTAGCCAGTTCACATCCGAGAAGCTATACACCGCGGTCCGCGATCAGATGGACCGCGACCTCGCACGGATGAGCGGGCTTTCGCGCCGGCACCAGCGAGGATCGTAAGAACCTTGGCGAGAACACGACCGCCGGCCCGTCGACCGAGCCGGGGCGAAACGATCGGTGAGCCAAGACGCGGAGCCCCGACTTGATCGACGAGACGGTAGCACGTGCCAGGTCGAAATGGCCCGACGTCCCGGCCGCGTTTGGTTGGCTCGCACTCGATGAACGTGGCCGCTGGCGAATCGAGGGAGGCCTGGTCCGGCACCGTGGCACCATCGAGTTCATCAACCGAAACTACGGTGACCAAGATGGGCAATGGTATTTTCAGAATGGCCCGCAACGGGTGTACGTGGATCTCGATTACACCCCATGGATCTACGTTCTCGACGGGCGGCAGCGACTGCATACTCACACCGGTCTCAGGGTCCGCACGGTCGAGGCGGTGTGGATCGACGACCGGGGCCACTTGCTGTTGCTGACCGAGCACGGCGTCGGCGCGGTCAGCGACGCCGACCTTTTCCACTTGTTGGATCGGTTCTGCCGAGCCAACGGCGATCCGCTCGACTGGGATGCGACCGCGCTCGTCCTGGAGGCGATTGCGCGCGGAGAAGCGCCAGCGCTCTTCTTTCGTGCCCCGGCGCCCCTGGCGGTTGGCTCGATCCCGGCCGACGAGGTGCCGGAGCGGTTCGGCTTCGAGCCGCGGCCCCGCGGTGAAAGCGAAGTGTCGACTCGGAATGAATCGGAGGACTAGCGCGATGAAAGTGGTGTACACCCTAGTTGGACTGGCAGTGCTCCTCTGGAGCGTGCCTGAGGACGCGCCCGGCAACGAGCGCCAGCATGAGCGCACGGTGACGGTAGCCGGAACCGGAAACGTGAGGGCGGTTCCCGACTCGGTGCAGTTCCTGGTTGGTGCCACTGTCACCGACGCGTCCGCCGCGAGCGCGCTGCGTGACAACAACGCAATCGTGCGCCGCCTGCGCGAGGTGCTGACCGATTACCAGATCCCGGACCAGGAGGTGCAGACCGTGCGCTTTTCGGTGTCTCCGGAGTACAAGCCCCGCCGCGCGGCCGAGACCGGGGCCGAGCTCGTAGGTTACCGGGTGGACCACGTGCTGAAGATCGGCTCGCGTGAGCGCGAGCGTGTCGGCGAGATTCTCGATCGCCTGGTGGTCGCCGGCGCCAATCTCCTCCAGGGAGTCGAGTTCTCGGTGGCCGAGCCGGATGCCCTGTTCCTCGAGGCCCTGAACTTGGCGGTTAGAGAGGCCCGCGCCAAGGCGCAGACGCTCACGGCGAGCGCGGGGGTACGTCTCGGCCCGCTGTTGAGCATCGTCGAGGGTTCGCGGGGACCGGCGTATCCCGTTGCCCGCGGCGCCATGGAGCTTTCCATGGCAAGCTCGGTTCCGGTCGCGGCGGGAGAGCAGGAGTTCAGTGCGAGCGTGACGCTCACGTACGCGATCGAATAGGCGTCGCTCCGGGTCCCGATGTCGGCGCCGCCCTCAAGATCGAGACTCGACGCTTCCTCGCCAGACGCCGTCGTCGAGCCTGAGGCGACCGAGCACCTCCACCGGCGGCTCGTCCTTCTTGGCGGCCTTGATTTCCTTGAACGAGCTGCCGAGCGAGTTGCCGGCAAACGTCAACGTATCACCGACCTGCTTGACCTCGGTAACGAAGACGCGCACTTTGCGGTGGCGATCGGCGGGAGCCACGAAAGTCACCTCATTGCCGACTGCAATCTCGAGATCGTAGGCCAGTTCGAACTCCATGATTGTTGCCCGCCGCTGTGCTAGTTACCGTGCGTCAGTATCATATCAGCTTACGACCCGGCGCGAAGTGCGTGGGGATTGGGCCCCGAAGCCCGAGAGGTGCACGATGTCGGCTGACATTTCCCATGTTGCGGGGTTCGATGACGCCCCGTTCGCGCGCGGGCACCGCGGCGGCGTCCTGGTGGTGGGGACGGTCTTCTCGGGCCTGCGTCTAGACGGGGTGCTCAGCGCCAAGGTTCGCCGGGACGGAGCTGATTCGACCCGTGTGCTCGAGCGCCTGATCTCTCGGTCCCGATTCGCGCCCCAGATCCACGCGGTCCTTCTACAGGGGATCGCCTTTGCGGGGTTCAATGTGATCGACATTCACGGCTTGTGTCAGGCGCTCCGGGTACCGGTGGTGGTGGTCGTGCGGAAAATTCCGGACATGGGGGCGGTTCGGGCGGCGCTGATGGGCGCCGTCCGGGGCGGGCAACGAAAATGGCGATTGGTCGAGGCCGCCGGGCCGGTGGAGCCGGCCGGTCGGGTATTCGTGCAACGCTCCGGGATCGAGCACCAACGGGTGCGGCAGTTGATCGAGCGGCTCGCGGTCCATGGGGATCTGCCCGAGCCCTTGCGAGCCGCGCACATCATTGCCGGCGGCATCGGTGCGGGCGAGAGCCGGCACCGACCCTGACGCGCTCTCGAGATCACGGTGACAGGATGCCGTAGAGGCGACGGTGAAGCGGCCGGGCGCGACGAGCGAGGTCAAGACTGATGGAGTCGTCGTCCTATCCTCATTCTTACTATGCGGCCACCGCCCAGGGCGCGCCCGACCTCTGGCCGCTCGAGGAGAACGCGCGCTGCGACGTGTGCGTCGTCGGTGGCGGCTTCACCGGCTTGTCCGCCGCGCTGCACCTCGCCGAGCGCGGCATCGACGTTGTCCTGCTCGAGGCTCGCCGGCTGGGCTGGGGCGCATCGGGGCGCAACGGTGGTCAGCTTGGCACCGGCTTGAGCAAGGGTCCCGCCACGGTCGAGAGGCTCGTAGGGGTGGAAGATGCCCACCGCTTGTGGCAGCTCAGCCAAGAGGCCAAGTCCCTCGTTCGCGCCCGCATCGAGCGCCACCGTATCGCCTGCGATCTCAAGCCAGGTATTCTCAGCGCGGCCCACAAGCCCGAGGAGGCAGTCGCCTTCGGCCAATACGTCGACAAGCTCAACCGCGAGTACGACTATCCCCACATCCGGCCGGTGTCTCGCGAAGAGATGGCCGCGCAGCTCGGCACCAGCATTTACCACGGAGGCGCTTTCGACCGCGGCGCTGCGCATCTGCACCCGCTCAACTATGCGCTCGGACTGGCGCGGGCGGCGCTCGAGGCGGGGGCCCGGGTGTTCGAGGGCACGGCGGTGCTCGGATACGCCCGCACGGCACCGACCGTCGTGCGCACCTCGCGGGCGACGGTCACCGCGGACCATCTGGTGCTCGCCTGCAATGGTCATCTCGAGTCGCTGGAGCCGCGAGTGGCCGGTCAGATCATGCCCATCAACAATTTCATCATCGCGACTGAGCCCCTCGGCGAGGAACGCGCGCGAACGCTGATCCGCGACGACGTCGCGGTGGCCGATTCCAAGTTCGTAATCGACTACTTTCGCCTGTCCGCCGATCGGCGCCTCCTGTTCGGCGGCGGCGAGAACTACACCCGGCGCTTTCCGTCCGACATCAAGTCATTCGTGCGGCGGTACATGCTCCGGGTCTTCCCCCAGCTCGAGGATGCCAGGATCGAGTACGGCTGGGGCGGCACGCTCGCGATCACCCGCAACCGAATGCCGCACTTCGGGCGTTTGGAGCCAAACATCCTTTTCGCGCAGGGTTACTCGGGCCAGGGCCTTGCCTTGAGCACCCTGGCGGGCGCGCTGATCGCGGAGGTCCTGGCGGGCAGCCCCGAGCGCTTCGATGTATTCGCCCGCATCCCGACGCCGCGGTTTCCGGGCGGTACGGCGCTGCGCTGGCCGGGGCTGGTCGCGGGTATGCTCTACTACGCGCTGCGGGACCGGCTGTAGGAACCGTTCCCCGGGAGTCGGATGACGGGGAGTTACCCATGAAGACGCTGAACATCGTCGGGGCCGGCAGACTCGGGCGGACCTTGGGCCGCCTGTGGCACGATTCGGGCACCTTCGAGATCCTCGGCATCGTGAATCGCACCGAGGAAAGTGCGGCGGACGCGATGGACTTCATCGGCGCTGGGTCCGCGCTCCCGGGGATGGAGGCACTGCGCGCAGCCGACGTGACGATGCTCTCGGTTGTCGACGCGCAGATCGAGCCGATCGCCGCGCGGCTCGCGGCGAGCGCGCCGTCTGAGCCTGGATGCACCGTGTTTCACTGCAGCGGTGCGCTCGCCTCGGATAAGCTCGACGCTCTCACCCGCCGCGGTGCCCACTGCGCGAGCGTGCACCCGGTCATGAGCTTCACCGACCCGCTGCGCGCGCTGCGGGTATTTCCCGGCACCTGGTGCGGGGCCGAGGGCGACCCCGTCGCCCGCGCCCTGATCGATCCGGCCTTCGTCGCGATCGGGGGCCGGCTGTTCGAGATCGACCCGCAGGAGAAGATGATCTATCACGCAGGCAGCGTGTTCGCCTGCAACTACCTGGTGGCGTTGCTGGAGGCGGCGCTGACGGCGTTCGAGAGGTCGGGGGTGCCGCGGGAAACGGGGCTTGCGATCATGGCGCCGCTGGTGCGTGGCACGGTCGACAACGTGCTCACCCTTGGTCCGGCCGCCGCGCTTTCGGGTCCGATCGCACGTGGAGATCGGCGCCTCGTGGGCGAGCAGCACCGCGCGCTCTCGGTCTGGAACGAGGACATGGCTCGCCTGTATCGGGATCTTGGGCAGATCGCAACGAGGCTCGCACGCGAGCGCGCTGAGATCCCTCCCGCGGAGCTCGATGCCCTGGCGCGTCTCCTCGGGGGGGCTTGACCGAGCGTAGGTTCAGGACGCGCGGACCGGGCCCGGCGGGTCGCAGATCCCCGAGGCTTCACTTCAGGCGGCGAAGTCGAAACAGGCCGTTATTGCCCGCATCGCTGGTGAAGTAGAGCGCGCCGTCGGGGCCGACCGCGACCCCGACCGGCCGCGCCCACCGGCCGCCGTCGGGGAGCTGGAATCCGGTGATGAGATCATCGACCCGTCTTGCCTCGCCGTTCTCGAATCGAACCAGAACGAGCTTTGGCGGGCGTCTCGTGGCGGGATCGCCGCTGGAACCCCCGGAGGGAGCGGTAGCCCATGACCCCCGCAATGCGACGACCGCATCGCCGGCCCAGCGGGCATCGAGGCTACCTTCTCGCACGAACGCTACGCCCATCGGCGCATTGCGGGCCGGGAACGTCGCGGCCGGCGGCACCACGGCGTCGATGGCGAGCGGGGGGCGAGCGCGGATGCAGCGATCGCGCAGTACCGCCCGTCCGTCGAACTGGTACCACGGCATACCGTGAAACGAGCCGGCGGTGAGTCGGCTGAAATACTCTGGTGGCAGCTCGAATCCCAGGTGATCCGGTCCATTATTGCTCGCATACAGGTCACCGGTGCTTGGATGCCAGTCGAATCCGACGGGGTTGCGCAGGCCGGACGCAAACGGTTTCCACACGGCTCGATCGCCCGCCTGCGTAAGCACCATGACCCCGCCGCGCCGATCCGATGGCGCATAGTTCTCCGCGAGGTACTCGTTGCTGCAGTTTCCGCTGATGCCGAGGCTCACGTAGACACGGCCGTCCGGCCCGATCGCCACCGTTCGGCTGTTGTGCCCATAGCCGCCCGGTAGTTCGGCTAGGAGCCTCAGGGATCCGGGCTCGACCCTGGCTTGCCCCGGCGCATAGGGGGCCCGATAGAGCCCGTTGGTACGGGCGATGAGCAGCTCGCCGTCTCGCACCGCGACGCTGTGCGGATAGCCGTTGACTGTGACCAACACCTCGGGCTCTCGATAGGGGGGGACCAACCGATAAATGCGCCCTGACTTGGAGCCGATGAGAAGCTCGCCCCCGGGTGCGAACACCATCAATCGGGGACCGCCCAGGTCCTCGACGAGGACCTCGAGGAGAAAGCCCTCGGGCACGGTGACCGTGTGCTCTACGCCGCCGATCGCGATGCTCTGCTGTGCGTATCCAAATGGGGCGGGCTCGGCCGTTGCCAGGTCGGAAGGACCGAGCCAAACCCCGATCACGATCGCGCGCACGAACGCCCCGTGCCGTGCCGTCTTGAGCAGTTTCCAGGCTCGCATGAGGTCGATAATATCAGGCCGGGATGCCAACTCTAACGAGGACTCGAGATGACCAAGCTCGCAAAGCCGACCCTGCAAGTCGATAACGACCGCACCCGCGTCACGGAGTGGCGCTTTGCGCCCGGGGCGGCGACCGGCTTTCACCGCCACGAGTACGATTACGTGGTCGTACCGATGAGCACCGGAAAGCTCAAGCTGGTGGGAGCGGACAAGTCCGAGAATCTGGCGGAGCTCAGCACCGGTCTGCCTTACTTCCGCAATGCCGGCGTCGAGCACGACGTCATCAACGTCAACGAGCACGAGTTCGTGTTCGTGGAGGTAGAGTTCAAGTGACGGGCTAGCCTCGAATATCCGTTGCCATCGTTCCGTGGCGTTGGTGGGATGTCGAAATCAATGGCGGGTAGGGTGGATTGTCGAGGGCGAGCTCGGGGTGAAGATCATGCCCAGGTCCACCGCGTCGAACTCGTAGACGGCACGGCAGAACTCGCAGTCGACCTGAAGCTTGCCCTGATTGGCCAGCGTCTCTTCGAGCTCGTGCTCGCCAATAGCCTCGAGCATGTCCCGGACTCGCCCGCGCGAGCAGCGACATCTGAATTTGATCGGTCGGGCCGCGAACAGGCGCACGTCCTCTTGGAGCCGAAGGCCGGTCAGCAGCTCGCGGGCGGGTAATCTCAGCAGGTCATAGTCCTGAAGCCCGCGGGCCCGCGCCGTGATGCGGCTCCACGACTCATCCTCGTCATCCGCGCCGGGTACCCTCTGCAGGAGAAGACCCGCGGATTGGACGGTGTCTGCCGCCAGCCACAGCCGGGTGGGAAGCTGTTCGGAGCGGTCGAAGTACGACTGCAACACGTCGGCGAGGCCCGCCCCGTCGGTGTCGATGATGCTCTGGAATCGGTCCTTCCCGGGCCCCGGGTCGATGGTGATTGCGAGCGTCGCCTGGCCGAGTAGCTGCTCGAACGTGTACCCCTTCGTCTTGCCCTTCCAGCGGGCGAGACCACGCACGGTGCCATCACTGCTCGACTGTACCACCATCATCCGCAGCGGGCCGTTGCCGCTTATCTGCAACGTCAGCGAGCCGTTGAACTTGATGGTGGCCGCGAGCAGAGCCGCCGCGGATAACGCTTGACCGAGCAGATCGCGCACCGTCGGCGGATAATCGCAGCGCGACAGCAGGGCGCGCCAGGTCTCGTCGAGGTGCACGAGCTCGCCCCGGACGCCAGTGTCCTCGACGAGAAATCGATGCAATGAGTCCTGCTGTGGCTTCATGTCGGCGAGACTGGCGGCGGCAGTGTCTAGACCTGTTTGGGGGCCCCGGCTATCTAGAGACCCTTGCGGCTCCCGGTCCCTGGCGTGGGTTAAGTGTCACCGGGGAAGGCGAACGAGCCTCGGGCGCTTCAAAAGCCCCGGCACCTCCACGCGGCTCGGGCTGTACGAGACGTGCTCGGGATGCGCGCTCCGGCGCCATGAAGCGACGCTCGGCGCGATGATAAACTCGTTGCACGGCGAGAACCATAGCCATGATCTGCCGACGAGTTTTCTCTGGGCTCGACGCACAAGAGGAGTGAGAGTGACCGACACCTCGGCCCAGTATTCGCAGCGTGGGATCCTGCGTTACGAGTGGATCTTCGGGCGTGGGTTCGTTAGCTCCGGGGAGCCGGGCGTCACCGAGGCCCTCGCGGAGCGCGTGCCCTGGCGGGACGGCATGCGGGTGCTGGACGTGGGCAGCGGTCTCGGGGGGGCTGACCTGCTGTTGCACCGCCGGCACGGGGCGAGGGTCTTGGGGGTCGACCTAGAACCCACGATGGTCGAGCTGGCTCGCGAGCGGGCGGGTGCCGCCGCGGGCGAGGCAGTCGAGTTTCACCAGGCCGACGTGCGTCGCATGACCTGGCCCCGCGGCGCATTCGACGTCGTCTGGAGCCGCGACACGCTGCTTCACATCGCGGAGAAGGACGCCTTGTTCGAGCGCTTCGGCGATTGGCTTCGCTCCGATGGGTACCTGGTGTTGACCGATTACGCGCGCGCGCCGGGCGAGGGCAGTTTCGAGTTCGAGCGCTACGTGAGTGATTCCGGATACTCGTTGCTCGACCTAGGCAGCTACGAGAGGCTGCTCGCGGGGGCGGGCTTCCGTGAGGTGCGCGCGGAGGATCGCACGGCGCAGTTCATCGCCCAGACCGAACGCGAGCTCGAACGGCTCAGCCATGGAAAGGACGAGTTCCTGCGCCGCTTCTCGACGGAAGATTTCGACTACCTTGCGCGACGCTGGACCCTCAGGGTGCGGGCCTGTCGAGCCGGTGACATGCGCTGGGGATGGCTGTTCGCGCGGGGTCGCCCGGAGGGCTGAGCCGCCTCGCCCGTCGCCCGCCGGCGGGGGTCATTCGATCACTCGGGGCCAGTTCGCGTTTGCTTTCTCGATATTGCCGGGTATGTCCTTGCGCCATCGGTCTCGCACCCCGAGGCTGAAGTTCAGATAGAGCCTGTCGTCGACGATCTGCCAGGCCTCGGGAACGGTGCGGGCGGTGTATCCGCGCGAAACCGCGTAGGCGCAATAGCCGCCGTAGCGGGGCGCGTACTTCTCGGGATTGGATCGGAACGCCTCGAGATTCTCTTGGCTCGCGAAGCGCCAGGTCGTCTCTGCCCACTGCAGGGAGTGGGTCTCACTCCCGCGCACCGGCTGGCCGAGCCGGAAGTAGGCGACCGGGTCGTAGCCGCCGATCGCCCCGTCCCCGGTCGAGAACACCGGCGCCTGGCCGGCCGCGGCCGCGCCCATCACCGCCACGCCCAGAAGCAGCGCGAGGAACTGCGGCGCGAACAATGCCCACCGCCCCGTGGAAGACTGATTCATGGATCAATCGACCTGCGGCATGAGAGATGGTTCCCGACCTTTTCCACCCGTGGCTCGTCGGCGGGCGAGTCGGCGCTCCCCGGGGCTGCTCCCGGCGGCTGCCGCCTGTACGTCCCATCGAGCCGCTGAACGCCTAGACAAGAAAGCCCTCGAGCCGGTGTTTCGAGCCAAGGTCCCATACTTCCACCTGGTCGTTGCGTTGCTTGAAGCTCATGAGGCTTTGCCGGTCGGTGCGCCCGGAGATGGCGGCCATGATTGCCATGTTGATCCCCTGGTGCCCGACGATGAGCAGGTTCTCATCGCCCGCGTCATTCTCGAATCGAGCCAGGGCCGCAAGCGCGCGCCGCATGGCGTCGAGGATGGACTCACCCCCCGGGGCGGGAACCGTGAAGCACGCGTCGCGCCAGGCCGAGAAAGCGGTCCCCAGCTCCTCGCGAAGCTCCGCTTCTTTGCGGCCCTCGTACTCGCCGAGCGCGATCTCGGTGAGCCGCGGGTCCACCGACAGGGCGGTGCCGGTGTCGTTCAGCACGATCCGCGCGGTCTCCACCGCCCGCACGAGGGGGCTGCTGATCCCCTCGGCGAACCCGACCTCCTCGAGCTTGAAGCGTTCCCGGATGCGCTCGGCCTGGCTGCGCCCGGTGTCGTTGAGCGGGATGTCGGAGGTTGACTGAAATCGACGGTCGCGGTTCCAGTCGGTCTCCCCGTGACGAATCAGATACAAACGCAAGGAAGGTCCCTCGGGAGCAGGCGGCGGGCCGCGAGTAGCGCGCCGGTGTCGGTGCCGCGGCCGCAGTCCGACGATTGTATCTGCAACCGGTTTGGATATCATGCCGGGGCTTCATCCGGGCAGCGGCTCCTCGCGGTAAGCGTGTTCCAGCGAATCATCTGCATCACTTTCTATCTACTCTCGGCGCTCCTCGCGGTGGTAATCATCTCGAACGCCAGCGCCGCGGCGGACGACTACGGGGCTCTCTATGAGCACTTCAGCCCATCGAATCGCGCGGACAACAAGCTCAAGTCGGTGCTCGAGGCGCTCACCTTCGGGCTGTACGGCGGAGCGAGCCGGGCCGATACCGAGATCGAGGCCATCGTCGCATCGGCCCAGGGGCACGAGCGGAGGGCGAACGCGAGCGCTTGGCTGCTGCTCGGTCTCTCGGTGGTGTTCGTGGCCTGGCGCTCCCTGCGGGCGCGCCGGCCCGGGCCGTGCGTGATCCGCACGCTCACCGCCCACGTCCTCGGCGTATCGCTCGTCTTTCTCATCGTCGGCCTGCTCGCGCCGATCCTGAGCCTGGTCGCCTACACCGAGCTGGCGGTGCTCGGTCGGGTGGTTTTCCGCTACGAGTCGAAGGGTATCCTCACCACCGTGCTCGAGCTGGTCGGGAGCGGGAACCTCTTCATCGCCGCGGTGCTCTTCCTGTTCAGCGTGGTCACGCCCGCGATCAAGCTCATCCTTGCCTTCATGGCAATCGAGTCGCCCCACCTCGAGGGGCGCAACCGTTACGTTGGCTTCATCTCCATCATCGGCAAATGGTCGATGGCCGATGTGCTCGTGGTCGCGATCCTGCTGGCCTACTTCATCACCGGATCCGACGGGTTCTCGGACTCGTGGCTCGGGCCGGGGCTCTACTTCTTCGCCGGGTACTGCTTGCTGTCCTTGACCGCGGTTCAGCTCATCATGCATCTTCCAAAGGGCAATGCGTCGCCCGCGCCACCAACCTCCGGATAACAAGCCGGGACCTGCACCCGGCGGCCGGCCGCGTCTGCTGACGCTGTACGTGCGCCGCGAGTGTCATCTGTGCGAGGAGATGCGCGGGGCGCTGCGGGCATGGGAGTCGCGTCTCGAATTCGCGCTGCGGGTGGTCGACGTCGACGAGGACCCCGCGCTCGCGGTTCGTTTCGGCTTCAAGGTCCCGGTGCTGGCCGAGGGGGATTTCGAGATCTGCCACCATTTTCTTGACGACGACGCGGTCCGGGCTTACCTCGAGCCGCCGCGGCCGATAGCGCGGTGACGCTACCGGAGGTCGAGCGGCTGCGCGCGGAGATCACGCGGCTGGAGCAACGCGAACGCGAGCTGGCTCGAGCCCTCGCGGAGTTCGAGCACCAGGGCCGGCGCTATCGCGATGGACTCGAGCGCGCCGGGGGTCAGAGCGCCGAGCTGGAGTCCAGGATGGCGATGCTAAAGGACAACCTGGAGCTCACCCGCACCGATCGTGCCGATGCCGCGCGTCGGCTGCAGGCGGTGCGTGCGGAGCTCGCGGCGCACGAGTCGGGCGGGCCTGGCGGATGCTGACCGGCGTCCGGGCGCCGGAGACGACGCTGCCGCTGTACGAGCGAATCTACGCGGTAGTGCAGCAGGTTCCGGCCGGGCAAGTCGCTACCTACGGGCAGATTGCGGCCATCGTCGGCTGTGGCACCGCGCGCACGGTCGGCTACGCCATGGCCGCATTGCGTCGAGAGGATGTGCCCTGGCATCGGGTGATCAATCGGGAAGGGCGGATCAGCGCGAGGGCCGACGGTGCCCCAGACCCCCGTCAGCGCGAGCGTCTGGTCGAAGAGGGAGTCCTGTTCGACCGACGCGGCCGGGTCGACCTGGACGCGTCGGGCTGGGACGGCCCCGACCCGAGATGGCTCGATGCCCACGGATGCTACCCCGCGCCACGACCGCCCGCACGCCGGTGAGCGCCCCTCGAGGCCTTCCGCGCGGGCTCGAGATTCGCGCCTATCGCGAGAGCGACGAGGCGCTGGTGGGGCGGCTGTGGCGGGCGGTGTTTCCCGAGTCGTCGGGGTGGAACATCCCCGAGCAGGACATCGCCCGCAAGCTCACCGTGCAGCCCGACCTGTTCCTGGTTGCCTGCTTCGATTCGAGCCTGGTCGGTACGGCGATGGGTGGGTACGACGGGCACCGGGGCTGGGCCCACCTCGTCGCGGTGCACCCGGACTTCCGGCGCCGCGGGGTGGGAGCGGGCCTGATGCGGCGGCTCGAGGAAGCCCTCGGCGCGCTCGGGTGTCCGAAGGTCAACCTCCAGGTGCGCTCGGGCAACGAGACGGTGATCGAGTTCTATCGCAAGCTTGGCTACACGACTGAAGAAAGGGTCAGCATGGGCAAGCGCCTTGCCTGAGCGCATAATGCCGGCATCTGGGGGCGCGCGCGTGACGCCGCCCCGCCCGCAGCCCGCCCGGTTCTAAGCGAGGATCATGTCCGAACTCGAGCTCGTCATCGGTAACAAGAACTACTCGTCATGGTCGCTCAGACCCTGGCTCGTGCTGCGACACGCCGGGATACCGTTCACCGAGACGCGGCTCGCGCTGTTCACCGATGAGTGGCGCCATAGCATCGCCCGCTACTCACCCTCGGGAAAGGTACCGGTGCTGCGCACGCGCTCGCTCGCCATCTGGGACTCACTCGCGATCTGCGAGTACGTGAACGAGCGCTTTCCCGAGGCGGAGCTGTGGCCCGAGGAAACTGACGACCGTGCCCTTGCGCGCTCCGTTTCGGCCGAGATGCACTCGGGTTTCGGGGCGCTGCGCGAGGCGCTTCCAATGAACTGCCGACTCAAGCTCTCGGAGTTCGGAATCGAGGATCGGGTCCGGTGCGATATCGATCGGGTGTGCGCAATCTGGCGCGAGACTCGAAGCCGGTTTGCCAAGCAGGGCGCCTGGCTGTTCGGGCGCTTCAGCATTGCCGACGCGATGTACGCGCCGGTGGCGCTGCGCTTCTCGAGCTACGCCGTCGAGCTCGCACCGCCAGAGCGCGCCTACGTCGATACGGTGCTGGAGCACCCGGCCGTGCGCGAGTGGGTGGAGGCGGCGCGGCGCGAGACGGAGGTGATCGAGAGCGAGGAGGTCGCGGTCTGAAGGCGCGCAGCTCGGCTCACGGTGAGCCGGTCCAGCGACGGGGGTGGCCGGCGGGCCGAGGAGGCCGGGGTTGAAGCGAACCGGTCTACCCCGCAGCGCCTTCACCGCACCCCATGGGGCCAATCGAGAGGCGGTCACCCGGCTCCTCGGCGAGGCGCTCGCGCGAATCCTCGCCCACTCGAGCAGCGCCGAGTCGCGCCCGCCCCTCTCTCTGAACGAGCGGAATTGGCCTTCGTGCGAGCTTCCCGAGCGCGGCATCGAGGACGAAGCCCTGCTCGATGAGCTCACCGAGCTGCTCTGCGGCTGCATGAATCAGGCCCACCCCGGCTATCTCGGTCACATGGATCCGATGCCGAGCAACGCGTCCCTGATCGGCGCACTGGCCGCCGCCGCGGTCAACAACAACATGCTGAGCGTGGAGATGTCCCCGGTCTTCTCGCGTCTGGAGTGGGGCTTGCTCAAGTCGCTCGCGGCCCGATTCGGCCTTGGCGACGACGCGGGCGGAGTGATGGCGAGCGGCGGGACGCTTGCCAACCTTCAGGCCCTGGCGCTTGCGCGCAACCGTGCGTTCGACGTCCAGGATATGGGCCTCACCCGGCTCAGGGTGGAGCCGGTGGTCTTTGCGTCCGAGGCCGCCCACGTCTCGATTCGAAAGGCGGCGATGTTGCTCGGACTCGGCCGCCGCGCGGTCGTGTCGGTGGCGTGCGACCAGGACTCCCGCATGCGGGTCGCGGAGCTGCGCGCGAGCATCGAGCGCGCCGGGGCGGGTCAGCGCCCTTTTTGCGTCGTCGCCACCGCCGGCACCACCATCACCGGCAACATCGACGATTTGCGCAAGATCGGTGAGGTTTGCGCCGCCCATGGATTGTGGTTTCATGTCGACGCCGCCTACGGCGGCGCGCTCGTCTTCTCGGAACGCCATCGTCACTGCCTCGAGGGAATCGAGCGGGCCGACTCGATCACATTCAACCCGCAGAAATGTCTGTACGTGGCACGGGCCTGCGCGATGCTGCTGTTACGCGAGGTCGGGCAGCTCGAGAGCCTGTTCCGGGTGAGTGCCCCCTACATGGGAACCGCGGCTGGAATCCCCAACCTCGGAGAGATCGGAGTCCAGGGCACGCGTGCGAGCGACGTTCTCAAGCTCTGGCTCTCGCTCAGGCACCTCGGCGTGCACGGATACGCTACGCTCATCGACGGGAGCTGCGAGCTCGCCCGCCATTTCAAGGATTGCGTCGATCGGCGCCCCTACCTCGTTGCCGCCGGCCGCGTCGACACCAATGTGGTTTGCTTCCGGGGCGAACCGGGCCGGCTCGACTCCATCGGCTGCGATCGCTGGAACACTCGCCTGCAGCAGTCCCTGCTTCGAGATTCGAGCTTCTTCCTGTCGCTGCCAACTTATCGCGACGGCCGGTGGCTGCGTGCGGTGCTGCTCAATCCGTACACCGACGAGCCCGAGATCGATCGCCTGTTCGAGCGCATCGACGCGTTCGCGGCTCGGTATGACTGACCCGGCGCGGACCCGGGAGGTCGTTTGGACCAAGCGCCCGGCCGGCACGCGGCCCCGGTGAGGCGGCGGTGAAGCTCTCGGTCCCCGACTATGTCGTCCTGATCGTCGAGAACCTGGATCGCTCGCTCGCGTTCTACACCGGGATCCTCGGCCTCGGGCTGGGGCACCGCTCCGGGCCCTTCGCGCAGCTCGAGACCGGTGCGACCCGGGTGTCACTGTACGCTCGAGCGGCGATGCAAGCGACGCTGGGGTATCCGATCTCGGCTCCGAGTGCCTCGGCCCCCGGCTTCGAGCTCGGTTTCAAGGTGAGGGACGTCGATACGGCGTTTGCCGACCTGGTCGCCAGAGGGGCTTCGCCGGTCACGCCGCCGACCACCCGGAGCTGGGGCCAGCGCACCGCCTACCTCGCGGACCCCGACGGACACCTCATCGAGCTCGCGCAGAGCGTGCCCCGGACGGGCGAGCCGGGCGACGACGCCTGAGCCCGACCGACCCTCTGGACGCGGCGCCTTTGCTAAACTAGCCGCGTGAAACCACCGCACCCTTCTGGCATGCCCATCAAGTGCATCACGTTTGACCTTGATGACACCCTCTGGGAGTGTGAGTCCGTCATCATGGGCGCAGAGCGGCGGTTCTACGAATGGCTCCTCGCGGGCTATCCGGAGATCGCGGCCGAGTACCCGCTCGAAACGCTGCTTGCCCATCGCCGGGAGTTCTTCGAGCGCTTCACCGACATGCGGCACGATTTCACCATCCTTCGCAAGCGCTGGCTCGCTCACATCGGCGAGGCATGGGGCCACGGGGATCGGCTGGTGGAGCCCGGATTTCGGGTGTTCTGGGAAGCCCGCAACGAGGTGGAGCTGTTCGCGGATGTGCCGATGGTGCTCGAGGGCCTTAGTCGGCGCTACCGGGTCGGCGCGATAACCAACGGCAATGCGGATGTGCACCACATCGGCATCGGCCACTGGTTTCACTTCGTGGTGACGGCGGCCGACGCCGGCGCGCTGAAGCCGCACGCCGATATCTTCGAGACCGCGTTAGTGCTGGCCGGAGTGCGTCCCGGGGAGATCGTGCACGTCGGGGACGACCCGGTAAACGATGTGAAGGGGGCAGCCGAGGTGGGAATGCGCACGGTCTGGGTGAACACCGCCGGCGACCCTTGGCCTGGTGGCCCCGTCCCGGACGCGGAGATCAAGGCCCTCGGCGAGCTCGATGCGGTCCTCACCCGGTGGCAGTCGCCCGAAGAGCGGCTGTCCCCGCTCTGATAGGTGGCCGAGTCGATAATGGTGTCCTGTTTTTCCTCTCTTCACGGATTAGTAAGCGCTTACTTATAATCCCCTCTCAAGCCCTGCAGGATGTCCTGCAAGTGCCCGGCCCTGGCTTCGCCGGGGGCCAGCGGCGGGCCGGCCACCAGCTCGATCCGGGAGCGTAGGCGCGTGATCAGCCGAAGCGGATGACTCATTGCGCGCCCGCCGTCGCGGCTGAAGAAGCTGCCCCACAGGCCGCGTAGCGCGAGCGGCACCACCGGCACCGGGGTCTTGCGCACGATGCGCTCGATGCCGGGCTTGAACGGGTTCAGCTCACCGGTCTCGGTGATCATCCCCTCGGGAAAGATCCCGACCAGCTCGCCCGCCTCGAGCGCGGCCGCCACTTCCGCGAAGGCGCGCTCCATGAGCTCGGGGTCCTCGGACCGCGGCGCGATCGGGATCGCGCGGTTGGTCCGAAACACGAAGCTCAGGATGGGCAAGGCGAAGATCTTGTGGTACATGATGAAGCGAATCGGGCGCCGGCACGCGGCGGTCACGATCAGGGCGTCGACGAAGCTCACGTGATTGCACGCAAGCACCGCTGCTCCCTGGTCGGGAACGTGGTCGATGCCGCTCACCCGCAGCCGGTACACGGTGTTCACCAGGAGCCACACCAGGAACCGCATCAGAAATTCCGGTACGAGCCGGAATATGAAGTACGCGACCGCCGCGTTCATGATCGCGATCACCAGGAATAGCTCTGGGATGCTGAGCCCGGCCGCCAGCAGCCCGATCGCCGCCCCGGCCGCCACCACCATGAACAGGGCATTGAGGATGTTGTTGGCCGCGATGATTCGCGAGCGGTGACTCGGCTCGCTGCGTTGCTGGATGAGAGCGTAGAGCGGGACGATGTAGAAGCCGCCGAACACGGACACGAGCGCGAGGTCGACGATGAGCCGTATGCTTCCCGGCCGGCCCAGGAACTCGCCGATTCCCGCCAGATCCCCAGGCGCCGCCGGCGGCGTTGCCAGCGCCAGATCGATAGCGAACACGCTCAGCCCGATCGATCCGAACGGCACGAGGCCGATCTCGATGAGGCGCCCCGACATGCGCTCACATAGAAGAGAACCGAGTCCGATGCCGAGCGAGAACGTCGCCACCAGGAGGATGAACACGTGCTCGTCGCCGCCCAGCGTCTGCTTGGCATAATTGGGCATCTGGGTGACGAAGGTGGCGCCGTACAACCAGAACCACGAGACGCCCATGATGGACAGGAAGACGGTGCGATTCTCGCGGGCGTCGGCGATGATACGGTAGGAATCGCGGAGAAAGTTCCAGCCGATCCGCAGCCCCGGATCGGGGGCCGGCGCGGCCGGTATGGCGCGCGCTCCGACCCATCCCGCGACCGCTACCCCGATCAGCGCCCCGGAGATCACGAACGTGCCGAGACCCTGGACGAGCGGCCCCAGGGTGAGGCCGAGGAGAATGGCGAGGAAAGTCCCGGTTTCAACCATCGCGTTACCTCCCACGAGCTCCTCCTCCTTGAGATGCTGGGGCAGGATCGCGTACTTCACCGGTCCGAAAAAGGTCGACTGGGTTCCCATCAGGAACAGCACGAAGATCAAGAACTCGCCCGACCCGAGAACGAAACCGATGCTGGCGACGACCATGATTCCGATCTCGGCGAGCTTGATCCGCCGGATCAACGTTGCCTTCTCGAACTTGTCGGCGAGCTGGCCGGCCGTGGCGGAGAACAGGAAGAACGGGAGAATGAACAGGCCGGCCGCGAGATTGACCAGGGTATCGGGGCTGGCACCCGACTGGCTCGAGATCCCGTACGTCACCAGCACCACGAGCGCGTTCTTGAACAGGTTGTCGTTCAGCGCGCCGAGGAACTGGGTGACGAAGAAGGGGCCGAACCGCTTCTCGGTGAGGAGTGCGAACTGGCTCATGGTACGACCGCCGCCAAGGTTAGCCTGGATAGTTCACCAAGAACCCGGGGCGGCTGCGCGCAGGCGCCTCAGGCATCCCGGGGCATGCCCGCGATGGCTCGTTTCACCGCCGCTCCGATTGTCAGCCCCTGCACAAGGATGGAGAACAGGACCACGACATAGGTCACCGAGACGATCAGATCTCGCTCCGCTCCCGCGGGCAGGGAAAGTGCGAGCGCGACGGATATGCCGCCGCGCACGCCCGCCCAGGTCAACAGCTTGACCGCGTGGGGGGTGAACTCGAAATAGAATCGGTCGCGCATCACCGTGATCGGCACCCCCACGCAGATGAATCGTGCCAACAACACCACCGGGACCATGGCCGCGCCCGTCAGGAGGGTGGTGGTGGAGAACTTCAGCACGATGATCTCGAAACCGATGAGCACGAACAGCACCGCGTTCAGGATCTCGTCGACGATCTCCCAGAACGTGTCGAGGCGTCGACGAGTGAGATCGGACATCGCGAACGAGCGTCCATGATTGCCGATGAGCAGCCCTGCGACCACCATCGCGATGGGGCCGGAGACATGAATCTGATGGGCCAGCGCGTAGCCCCCGAGCGCCAGCCCCAGGGTGATCAGCACCTCGACATGGTAGCTGTCGATGCTTTTGAGCATCCGATAAGCGAGAGCGCCGATCGCAAACCCGAATGCGGCGCCGCCGAGCGCCTCGAGCGCGAACAGCCGCGCGACTGCAGCCGCGGAAACCGCCTCCCCACTCAGCGCGACGCCGAGCAGGATGGTGAAAACGACCACCGCAACCCCGTCATTGAACAGGGACTCCCCCGCTATCTTCACCTCGAGGCTCGGCGGCACCTTGGCGGATTTTAGGATTCCGAGCACCGCGATGGGGTCGGTGGGCGAGATGAGGGAGCCGAACAGCAGACAATAGATGAGCGGGATCGGGACCCCCGCGAAGTCGAACAGGTACCACGCTACCGCGCCGACCAGGAAGGTGGAGCCTAATGTGCCCACGGTAGCCAGCACCCCGATGGGCCACTTGCGCGCCGCGAGCTGTGAGAGGTCGATGTGCATTGCGCCGGCGAACAGCAGCAGCGAGAGCATTCCCTCCATCAGAAGCTCGTAGAAATCTATACTTGCGATCAGGCGCTCGACCCGCTGCTCGATCCCGATGAGCCCGAGCTCGCCCAGCCCCACGAGCGCGAGCGACATCACCAGCGCGATCACCATCACCCCGATCGTGGTCGGGAGCTTGATGTAGCGATGGTTGAGGTAACTGAACACCGCGGTGAGGGTGATCAGCAGACCGATGATATCGAGCATCTCGATATCCTACGCGCGCCGGGGGTCTGGCCGCGAGGACTGCGTCAGTAGGAGTAGGCGGGCTCCGCGAAGCAGCGCCGTTCGGCCGAGAGCTGCCGGAGTCGATCGAGCTCCGCCCGCAGGTGGTCTCCGACATCGGGCCCGGTCAGGCGCGGCGCCGATTTGACCGCGAGATAGACAAGCGCGGGGTAGACCACCACCGGTGTGAAGCTGGTCGCCCCGATGGCGGCCGCGCGGTGACGCGGATCGGACCAGAAGGAGACCTCAGCCTCACGCTGGCGCGCCAGGAGGGCGCTGATTTCCAATGAGATCGCCTCACACGAAGTCGGCTCGGCCGCTGCCAGCGGCGCGCTCGGGAGAAGGCTCAAGATTAAGAGCGTTGCGAGGACGGCTTGCGGTCTTCGGGCTCCAGGTATGGTCACAATCACTCCTCCTCGTGTTTGGGGCGACCATCGCCCGGTCAACGTCGTGGAGCAAACGGTGCACCTCATCAAGCGGCTACTCGCCCTTCTAGATGGGCCGATTGATGCGGACGCCGGCAATCTGGTGCCGGTCGTCGATGCTGAGAACAATGTCGGCGCGAGGCGGCATCTCCTTGAGAATGTGGCGGGTGAGTCGCTCGTAGTGCATGACGAATCGATCGATCTGCGGACCCGACATGACGCTAAGGCCGGCGGGATCGATCCCCTCCTCACGCAGCTGCTCGGCGAGCTTGCGCTCCTGTAGCCGGCGCCATTCGAACACTCGGTCCATGGAGTCCACCTCGAGGAGAATCAACACGTCCAGCAGGTCGAAGAGCGCCCGGTATTCGCCGGCGAGGGCGTCGTTCACCCGCGTGCGCCACGTCCGCTCGGGGTCCTCGCGGCGCTCGAGGTCATTGACCGGCTCCAGCAACGACCCGGGCTCCTGGTCGCATGCGCCCACGCACCACCCCTCGAAGAGAATGACTTCGGCGCGCCCCTCGTGGCGAGGCCATTCGGCCCGCGCTCGCCTCGTGTCGGTGGCCTTGTCGAAGCTCGGAATCGAGGTCGACCCGCCGGCCGGCTGAGAGCGCAATCGGCGCAAGGTTCGCAGTCCGAGCTCGATGTCGTGGGTGCCGGGCACGCCCCGCGTGCGGAACAGGGGATGAACGCGGGACGCGAGCGTCTCCCGGTCCTCGCGGGTCAGGTAGATGTCGTCGATCGACAGACGCGCGGTTGGCAGCTCGAGTCCTTCCCGGAGAGTGAACTCGAGCAGCCGGCTCATGGTCGATTTGCCCGAGCCCTGGGAGCCGCACACCCCGACCACCAGACCTTCTGCCTGTGAGGCGCGGCGACGGGCCAACCATGCGCCGAGCGGGAGGTACAGCCGCTCCAGGTAGGGTGTCAGGTCATCGTCGATGCGCATATTCCGGCACAGGCGGGCAAAGCCCGTCGTGCAACGCCGGGTGAGTGCGCCGAGCTGTGAGGGGGTCAGAAACCGCTGACTCTCGGGCCAAGAGATGCCTGCCGCGAGAGGGGAAATCAAGATTCCACGAGTCCTTGCGGTCAGTTCAGGCTCTTGGATTTCAGGGCCCGGGTCCAGCGGATGATGCCGATCCACTCCGGCCGTTGCTTAAGCGCCCGGCACGAGATCTCGGCGATCCCGCCGACGCGCGCATCGGACACGAAGCACTGCTCGGCCCCGGTGTCGACGAGATACACGATGCCGACCGATTTGAATGCTTGTCGGTACCAGCCGTTCTCGTAGGCGCGGACCTGGGGAGTCTTGCCCTCCTGGGCGCTCGCGCCGAGCGCGCCGAGGAGCAAAGCGACGGTTGCGGTGAGGCGAGCGGGATGCTTCATGGGTCGGACCCTCCTGTTTACCCGCGGATGACCAGCGCAATGGCCCGTACGGATTCGCCGTCCGCATCGACCCGAGCGCCATCCGATGCCGCCCGCGTCACCTTGGGCCTACAAACGCCGCGCCATCGACCCCGGCCACGGCCTTTTCGTCGGCCGAGTCCAGCCATAAGCTCTCGGTCAGTGCGGGAGCGGTGAAAACGGTTTGCGGCTTCCGGGCTGAGCGAAGAAACGATACTGAAAGGAGGCAGTCATGTCGATGATAAGGAGTTGGGTCACGATAATCGCGTTCCTGCTGTGCGCCGCGGCCTTTGCCGGGGACCCGGTTAACATCAACACCGCCGATGCCGCGCTCCTTGCGCAGGCCATCAAAGGGGTGGGCATAAAGCGGGCGGAGGCGATTGTCGCCTATCGCGAGCAGCACGGTCCGTTCAAGTCGATCGAAGAGCTCACCGCGGTGCAGGGCGTCGGGGTGAGAATCGTCGAGACGAGTCGACACAACCTCACGGTGGCCCCAGGGGACGGCTGAGTGGCTCTGGCGACGCGGGCTCCGATGCCTTTGACGGCGCCGGAGCCCGGGTCGCCGTACTCTCAAGGGGAGCCGAGGCGCCGATCGAGCGCACGCAGCCGCTCTACGGTGCCGACGTCACACCACTCGCCGAGGTAGTGCTCACCGGAGACTTGCCCGCGCCCGGCCGCGGATCGCAGCAAGGGCCCGAGCTCGAAGCTCTCCGGCGGGCAGGCCTCGAACAGCGCCGGCTGATACACCCCGATGCCGCTGAACGTGAGCCGGGGTTCCCCGCCGCTCTTCACCAGCTCGCCATCAAGCGCGAAGTCTCCCGCAGGATGGTGGGCGGGGTTGTCGACGAGAACGATGTGAGCGAGCCGCTCCGGATCGGCGCGCAGCCCGGTGAATGGAAAGTTGGTCCAGACGTCACCGTTGACGACGAGAAACGGGGTGTGCCCGAGCAGGGAGAGCGCGTTGCGGATGGCTCCCCCGGTGCCGAGCGGACGGGGTCGCTCCGGGGAATAGTCGATGCGCGCCCCGAAACGTTCGCCCCGGCCGAGGCGCTGCTCTATCGCTGCCCCTAGCCAAGAGTGGTTGATCACGAGCTCGCGGTGGCCGGCCGCGACCAGGGCCTCGATGAGGTGGACGATGAGCGGCTTGCCGCCCGCTTCGAGGAGGGGCTTGGGCGTGGCGTCGGTCAGCGGTCGCATGCGCTCTCCCCGGCCAGCCGCGAGCACCATGGCCTTCATGGACACCCCGCTCGCGCGCGCCGCGTCAGCACCGCGCCCCTCGCCCTGCGGGCCGGGAATGCTGACGCAGGGCGCGCTCGTTCGCCTCGGCGAGACGCGGTTCGACTTCGACCTCATCGAGCACTGCGCCGAGTCCCCGCAGCTCTCGATAGCGCGCGCACTGGGCTCTTAGATAGGACAACGCGAGAGGGATATCCTGCAGGTACCCGGGCTTTCCGTCGCGATGACAGAGTCGCGAAAAGATGCC
>JBFHLI010000009.1:0-29161 GCA_041594935.1 Gammaproteobacteria bacterium
ATGGCTGTATACGCCCGGTATGGAAGCCTCCTCCCCACCCGACGATCTCATTGACTACCTGACCAAGATCAGCCGGCTCGATCGGGACGAGGCACACCGGCTGCTGCTCGAGGTCCTGGCGTACTTCTGCGAACCCCGCGAGGCGTTCGTGGTGCGACGGCACCGCGAGCTCCGAGCCGAGGGTCACCCGAACCGCGAGATTTTCGAGCGGATCGCGGCCGAGGTCGGTGGCCGCCGATTTCCCTCCCCCGCTCTCAGCCAACGCCAGATCCGGCGACTGGTTTACGGTTAACTCAGAAGAAAGTAAGGAGGCCCGTCATGTGCGGCATCATCGGTTACGTGGGCAAGAAAAACGCCGGCCCGATCCTGATCTCCGGACTGCGCCGCCTCGAGTACCGGGGCTACGACTCGGCCGGAATCGCGCTCGTCAGCCGCGGGCGGCTGAAAACCCACAAGGCCGCCGGCAAGATACGCGAGCTCGAGGGTCGATTGCCCAAACGCCTCCCGGGCAAGCTCGGGATCGGCCACACCCGATGGGCCACCCACGGTGAGCCATCGGACCGCAACGCTCATCCCCACGTGGATGGCAGCGGCCGCATCGCGGTCGTGCACAACGGGATCATCGAGAACGCGGCGGAGCTGCGCCGCATGCTCGAAGCCGATGGCTGCAAGTTCCAGTCGGACACGGATTCCGAGGTCCTCGCGCATCTGATCGCGAGCTCGGCCGAGGGCGGAGTAGAACAGGCGGTGCGTCGAACCCTGGCGCTCGCGCAGGGTACCTACGGAATCGCGGTGGTCGACGCGAGAGAGCCGGACCGAATCGTGGTCGCGCGCAACGGCAGCCCGGTCATCATCGGCCTCGGAGAGCAGGAGATGTTCGTCGCCTCGGATATCGCCGCCCTCGTGCGCCATACCCACCAGGTGGTCTATCTGGACGATGGCGAGCTGGCGGTCATCGAGGCGAGCGGATTTCGCACCTCCACCCTCGACGCGACGCCGACCGCGAAGTCACCCGCCACGGTGTCTTGGCAGCAGGAGGCTTACGATCGGGGCGGGTACCGCCACTACATGTACAAGGAGATCCAGGACCAACCCGAAGCGGTCGCCCGTACCTTGAGCGGACGCCTCGACTCGCAGTTTCACACCGCTCACCTCGGGGGTCTCAACCTCTCTCCCCGCGACCTCCTGGACGTGCGTCGGATCAAGATTCTGGGGTGCGGGTCCGCCTACTATGCGGGGATTGCGGGCGCCCACCTCATCGAGGGGCTCACGCGGGTCCCGACCGACGCCGAGCCGGCGGCCGAGTTCCGCTACCGTGATCCCGTGATCGAATCGGACGCGCTCTACATCATGGTGAGCCAGTCGGGCGAGACCTACGATACGCTGGCGGCGCTCAAGGAGATCAAACGTAAAGGCGGACGCACCCTCGGAGTGGTGAACGTCGTCGGCAGCACGATCGCCCGTGAGGTCGACGGCGGGGTCTACATGCACGCCGGTCCCGAGGTGTCGGTGGCTTCCACCAAGGCGTACACCTGCATGGTGGTGGCATTCGCACTGCTTGCGCTTCACCTCGGCCGCATCCGAGACCTGTCACCCCAGCAGGGCGAGCGGTTCGTGCGGGACCTGAAAGCTCTGCCGGGCCAGATCACGTCGGTCCTCGAGCTGGAGCCCTCGGTTCAAGCAATCGCCAAGAAGTACGCACGCCGCGCCAGCGCGTTCTTCATCGGCCGTGCGGCCGCGTACCCAATCGCCCTCGAAGGGGCACAGAAGCTCAAGGAGATCTCCTACATGCACGCGGAAGCCTACCCTGCGTCGGAGCTAAAGCACGGCCCGCTCGCGCTGATCTCGCCCGAGGTTCCGACCGTGGTGGTGTTGCCGGACGACGACCTCCTCGACAAGTCGATCTCCTCGCTCGAGGAGATACGTGCCCGCCGGGGACCGGTCATCGCGCTGACCAGTGCGAGTGACCAACGAATCGAGGCACTGGCCGACGACCTGATCCGGACCCCGAGGTCCCACCCCCGGCTGAGCCCGGTGGTGATGGGAATCCCACTGCAGCTTCTCGCGTACCATTGCGCGCTCGAGCTCGAACGCGATGTGGACCACCCGCGAAATCTTGCCAAGAGCGTGACGGTGGAGTGAGCCGGCGATCTCGTCTTTGCGCGATGGCCCGGACACAAGTGCTTCCAACCCCAGACTGACCCCTCGGATGCATCAACCGGGTCCGCCGCCGCCTTCCGAAGGCAGGCCGATGAACTCCGGCCGGTCCGCGGCCGCCGCCGTGACTTGGGGCAGAACGCACGCTAGCATCGAGTCGCATGAACGCCACCGAGCGCCGCCGGCCCCTCGCGGTCGGGCTGCAGTTGCCGGAGGTCGAACGCGTAGTTCGCTGGCCGGAGCTCCGTGCCATGGCCGAACGGGCGGAGGCGGTGGGTTTTGACTCGCTATGGGTCGGCGATCATCTTCTTTATCGCGACCCGGGCGAGGAGACCAAGGGCCCCTGGGAAGCATGGACGACCCTGGCGGCGCTGGCGGCGGTGACTCGAACCGTTGAGCTCGGGCCCCTCGTCGCCGCGACCAGCTTTCATAGTCCGGCCATGCTGGCCAAGAAAGCGGCCACCGTCGACGAGCTCAGCGCCGGGCGCCTGGTGGTGGGGCTCGGGGCGGGCTGGAACGAGGTCGAGTACCGCGCCTTCGGCTTCCCCTACGACCGGCGGGTCAGTCGCTTCGAGGAAGCGTTCACGATTGTTCGCCGGCTCCTGGCGGGGGAAACGGTGGATTTCGAGGGCCGCTACTACCGCACCGAGGCGTGCGAGCTCAAGCCCGCGAGCCTCCGGCCTGGCGGGCCCCCGCTCATGGTGGGGTCAATGGGGCCGCGCATGCTCGGCATCACATTGCCTCACGTGCAGCGGTGGAATGCTTGGTATGCGTGGTTCGGCAATACGCCGCAAGGGCTGACGCCCATCCTGCGCCGGGTCGACGAGGCGGCGGCAGCAGCGGGGCGCGACCCGGCCGAGATCACACGCACCGCGGCGATCCTGGTCGAGCTGCCGGGCGGTCGCGGGCGCGCTCACGGCGACGAGGGGCGCGGGGAAACCGTGCCGCTTCGCGGCTCGGCGAACGACCTGGCCGAGGCCCTGGCACGGTTCGCCGAGGTCGGAATAGCCCACGTGCAGCTCGTGGTCGACCCCATCAACATCGAGTCGATCGAACGCTGCGCCGAGGTTCTGGCGGTTCTCGATTCGCCCTGAGCCGAACCGCTCCGCGGACCGGATAGCCTGCATTGCCCCGGCGGGCTCCGGCCAACTGCCCGCGATCACGGCCGCGACACGCGAGCTTCCGCTCGCGCCTGCCGGCGTCACGCGCCGCGAAGCACGGGTGAGATTCGCTCGAGCGCCCAGTCGATGTCATCGCGGGTCACCACCAGCGGCGGGGCAAAACGCAGAGTGTGCAGATGAGTCTCCTTGCAGAGAACGCCCTTCGCGCGCAGCGCCTCGCAGTAAGCCCGGGCACCTCGAGCCTCGTGATGAAACTCGACTCCGATCATCAGCCCTTTGCCCCGCACCTCCTTGACGAGGTTGCTCTTGATCCCGCGCAGCTCCTCGATGAAGTACTCACCCTGGGCGGCGGCATTCTCGATCATCCCCTCATCGACGAGCACCTTCATCGCCATCCTGGCCACCGCGCAGGCGAGCGGATTGCCACCGAAGGTGCTGCCGTGCTCGCCGGGTCGCAGGACCCCGAGCACCTCGGAGTCCGAGAGCACCGCCGAGACGGGATAAAAGCCGCCCGAAAGGGCTTTCCCAATCAAGGTGAGATCGGCCTCGACCCCCTCATGCTCTTCGGCCAGCAGCTTACCAGTGCGCCCGAGACCGGTTTGGATCTCGTCGAGAATCAGGACGACGTTGTGACGCTTGCAGATCTCCCGGGCCGCCGCCAGATACCCGGGCGGCGGCACGATGACCCCCGCCTCTCCCTGGATCGGCTCGACCAGGAATCCCACCGTGTCTTCGGTCACGGCCGCCTCGAGCGCCTGTGCGTCGCCGTAGGGAACGACCTTGAAACCGGGGGCAAACGGCCCGAATCCGCGCCGGGCGGTGGGGTCGGTGCTGAATCCGACAATCGTGATCGTGCGTCCGTGAAAATTGTTCTCGCAGACGATGATCTCGGCCCGGCCCGGCGCCACCCCCTTGACCTCGTAACCCCATTTCCTGACCGCCTTGATGGCGCTCTCCACCGCCTCCGCCCCGCTGTTCATCGGCAGGACCTTGTGGGAGTTGGTGAGCTCGCAGATCTCCTGATAGAAAAGGCCTAGCTGGTCGTTTCTGAAGGCTCTCGAAGTGAGCGTGAGCTTGCCCGCCTGCTCGAGCATCGTCGCCAGGATTCGCGGATGACAGTGACCCTGATTGACGGCGGAGTACGCCGCCAGGCAATCAAGGTAACGGTTGCCGTCGGTGTCCCACACCCACACCCCTTTCCCCCGGGACAACACCACGTCCAGGGGCTTGTAGTTATGCGCACCGAGCGTCATCTCCAGATCGAGGTAGTAGCTCGGGTCGTGCGCGGCGTGCTGCGAGGTGGTGCTCATGGCGGATTCCTGTCTTTCACGGTTGACGGGTCTAGTGATGAGTGAATGATTTGCGAGCCCGAGCGCGGCGGCTGGTCAATCGGGTCGCAAGCGGATCTTTTCCTGGCGAGCCCGGACCGCGTCCGCAAGCGCTTCGAGCCTACGGTCGCGAATGCCGAGGGCACGCAGATGATCCACGGTCTCGAACAGGTAATCACAGCAGCGACCCAGAGAGCCGCTTGCGAGCGCGATCGCCTGCACCATCTGCGCCCGATCGAGGTCGCCCACGTAGCGCTCGTCGCGAGTGTCTATGACGAAGGTGACCGCGGGCAGGCGATCCTCACCATCGTGCACCGTCACCCAGGTTGGCCGGTAAACAGAGCTCAGCATCTCACGGCGCCAGATCAGGTCGAGCTCGGTCTTGACCTCCTCCTCGGCAATCCGATAAGCCACGCTGCGACACGATCCGCCCGCCTCCAGACCGAGAATCAAGCCAGGCATCTCGGGACTTCCGCGCCCGATCTCGGTGCGCAGGCAGAACTCTCGATGATAGCCGTAGACTCGGCCGATGCGACGCTCGGTGAAGCGGAAGGCGGGATTCCACAGGAGAGAGCCGTAGGCAAACACCCAGATCTGGTCCGGCGAGGGGGCACGCTCGAGGGTCGAGCGCACCGACGCGCGGCGCTCCGCGGGCGTCGTGACTCGAATCAAGCCCCGATACTGCTTGGCCCAACGGCGAAACTCGTCGTTGAGAAGAGCTTCCCGGGTAAGCTTCAACTGGGTCATGGAACGACGCCTCGGCCCGAGATTGTCATCACTCGGCTTATGGTCTGAAATAAGCGCCCGATTCGCAATCCGGTAGCGCACATGGCCTCGCCGCACGCAGACCTGATCCTCGTGAACGGGCGCATCGCGACCCTCGATATCCGCGACTACTTCGCCAGCGCCCTCGCCGTGCGCGACAGCCGCGTGCTCGCGGTCGGTGACCGCCATACGATCGAAGCCATGGCCGGGCCCGCTACCGAGCGCGTGGACCTCGAGGGGCAAACCGCGATACCGGGCATCATCGACTCTCATTGTCACCCCGATGGCTACGCGTCGCGAATCGCCAGCTGGCACGAGCTGAGTCCCATCCAGGTTCCATCCCGGGACAACTTGCTCGAACGCATCCAGACCGCGTGCGCCAAGCTAGCCCCGGGTGAATGGTTTCTCGGTTATCGGCTCAACGAGAACAAGAGCGGAGGTTACCCTTCTCTGGCCGAGCTCGACCGAGCCGCCCAGGGACGACCCGTGTTCATCATGCGCACCGACGGCCACCTGGGTCTTGCCAACTCGGCCGCGTTCGCGGCCTGCGGCATCGATGCCGACGCGCCGGACCCGCCGTTCGGGCGTTTCGACCGGCACCCCGACTCCGGAGCGCTCACCGGGCTCGTACGTGAGACGGCAACTCATCGGTTTCTCGAGGCGGCGCACGCGAATGACACCCCGGAGGGGATGGCGGACGGCTTGATCCGGGCCTTCGACGAGTTCCTGAGCCATGGAATCACCTCCGTTTACAACTCGTTGACGGGCTCCACCGGAATTCGCGCCTACCAGCGCCTCAGGGGGCGCGGCGAGCTCAAGCTCCGGGTCGGCATCATCGTCAGCGGTCGTGAGGAGGGGCTGGTCGAGTCTTTCATCCGAACCGGAATTCAAAGTGGTTTCGGAGACGACTGGATTCGGGTCATCGGCGTGGAGTGGTGTCCCGACTGCTCCACGAGCGGTCGCACCGCCGCCTACTACGAGCCCTACCAGGGTACGCGGGCGGACGGAGAGCCCGAGGGAAACACCGGGATGCTGCTCTATGACCTCGATGACCTCAAGGCCCGGGCGACCGCGGCGCATCGGGCGGGACTACTGGTCATGATCGAGGGGGTCGGGGATCGCGGCATCGACTTCGCCCTCGACGCGATCGAGGCGGCGCTTGCCGCCCACCCGGTTTCCGATCATCGAATGCGCGTGGAGCATTGCTGCTACGTGACCCCCGCGGTGCTCGAACGAATGGTGCGCCTGGGGGTGGTCGACTCCTCCGCGACCGGATTCATGTACGAGCTCGGCGACGCCTACCGTGCCAACCGCGGCGCCGAGGCGATGCGATGGATGTGGCCGCATCGCACCCTGATCGATCGCGGAGTGCCCGCCCCCGGTCACTCCGACGCCTGGGTGTGCACCCCCAATCCCTTCACCGCCATGTGGTCGATGGTCAACCGCAAGACTGACACCGGTCAGTGCCTGGACGCCCGCGAGGCGGTCACCGCGACCGAGGCGTTGCGCGCCTATACCGTGCTCGGCGCCTACTCCGGGCGCGAAGAGAGCCGCAAGGGGACTCTGGAGGTCGGAAAGCTTGCCGACGTCGCCGTGCTCGACCGTGACTTCTTCTCCATTCCGGTCGAGGAGATCCGCGAAGTGCAGGTCCTCATGACGATCGTCGGCGGCCAGGTCATGTACCGACGGTGAGCGGTGGAAGCTCATGCTCTCGTGGTCCTTCATTGCGCGGCGGCGCGAGAGTCGTAACGCTCGACTCGGCAGACAACATCCGGAGCTGCGGGTAGACTCTCGATTCCCCTCGCCTTCGAGATCACGACCGGGACCTTCCGTGCTCGGACGGCCGGGGCATGGCCCGGACGCCATACACAGGATCGCTTCTCCCATGAGTGCATCAGACGACAAGGCACGGCTCGAGCTCTCCGAGGAGGAGATGCGTTCACTTGGGTACCGCGCGATCGACCTGATCGTGGACCACCTGAGCGCGCTGCCCGGTAAGCCCGCGACCGGATTCGCCTCGCGGGCGGACCTGGAGCGCCGGCTGCGAGAGCCTCCGCCGACCGAGGGCCAGGCGATCGATTCGGTGCTTTCCCAGCTCGAGCGCGACGTGCTTGCCAACGCAATGTGGACCAACCACCCGCGCCACTTCGCCTGGGTTCCCGGGCCGAGCAATTTCGTCGGCGCGCTCGCGGATGCGATCGCGGCCGGCTACAACCTCTGCCCCGGCACCTGGCTCGAGTCATCGGGACCGAGCCAGGTCGAGCTGGTGACGCTCGATTGGCTGCGCGAGTGGTGCGGGCTGCCCCCCGAAGCCGGCGGAATCTTCGTGAGCGGCGGGTCGATGGCGAATCTCACCGCCATCGCGACCGCGCGGCGCATCAAGCTCGACGACCGGGCACACCGCGCGGTGGTGTACTGCTCGGAGCAAATTCACTCATCGGTGGTGCGAAACTTGCGGATTCTCGGCTTTGAACCCGAGCAGATCTGTAAGGTGCGAGTCGGGTCCGATCTGCGCCTCGACGTCGCCGAGCTGATGCGCCGGGTGGCGGCGGACCGGTCCGAGTCGCGAACACCGTTCTGTGTCATCGGCACCGCCGGGACGACCAACACCGGGACGGTGGATCCGCTCGACGCGCTCGCCGATCTGTGCGCCGAGCAGGACATGTGGTTTCACGTCGACGGTGCGTACGGGGCCGCCGCGGCCTTGAGCGAGCGAGGCAGATCGGTCCTCGCGGGGATGAACCGGGCGCACTCGCTCGCGGTGGACCCACACAAGTGGTTGTTCCAGCCGATCGAGATGGGTTGCTGCCTGGTTCGTGATGCTCGGTGGCTGGCGCATACTTTCAGTGAGCGGCCCGAGTACCTCCAGGACACGTGGGCAGATCTCGACGCCGAGCAGGAGGTGAACTTCGGCGAGCGGGGGGTTCAGCTCACGCGCGGATTCAGGGCCCTCAAGCTTTGGATGACGGTGAAGACCTTCGGCGAGGACGCGCTCCGGGCCGCGGTCGAGCGCGGAATCACCAACGCGCAGTTCGCCGAGCAGCGGGTTCGAGGGGCGTCGGAATTCGAGGTCGTGACCCCGGCCCAGCTCGGCATCCTCACATTCCGAGCGCTCGCCCCCGAGAGCTCGCGGTTAGACTCCAACCAGCTCAACCGCGCGGTCTATGACGCCAACCGCAAGCGCGGCTTCTCGATGCTGACCACGACCACCATTCGAAGGCAGACCGTGCTGCGAATGTGCGTCATCAATCCGCGCACCACCGAGGAAGACATTCGCCGGTCGGTCGAGCTTCTGGCCGAGCTCACGCGCGCCGCGCTTCGCCCGGACGGCTCTGCCGTCTCGCGCTGAAACACGCGGAGGGCCTTGCGCCTACCCGCTCAGCCGCGAGGGGTCGATCCGGCCTGCGGATGGCGGCGAAGCAGTCGGCCCCGGTCCGAATCTGACTTCTATGCCACTTTCACAAGCTACCGGTTCGAGCCAGCTCTCCAGCCACCCGATCGACGGCCCGCTTGGTTGCATCCACGACCGCGTCCACCTCGTCCTGGGTGATGATGAGGGGCGGAGCAAAGCCGAGGATATCGCCGTGGGGCATGGCTCGGGCCACCACCCCGTTTTCGGCGGTCGCCGCCGACACCCGCATCCCCACCTTGAGGCTCGGGTCGAAGCGGGCCTTGGTGTCCTTGTCGGCAACGAACTCGAGCGCCGCGAGCAGGCCCACGCCGCGACACTCGCCGACGAGCGGGTGCTCGTCGAAGGTCTCGTGCATGCGCCGTTGGAAATAGTCCCCTGCGGTCCGGGAACGAGCCACTATGTTCTCGCGCTCGATGATTTCTAGGTTGGCGACCCCGGCCGCGGCACAGACCGGATGCGCCGAGTAGGTCCAGCCGTGTCCGATCGGCCCGAGTTGCTCCGAGCCGGTCTCGAGCACCTGCCACACGCGGTCGTTGACGATGACCCCGGACAAAGGCAGATAGGCGCTGGTGAGGCCCTTGGCGACGCTGATCAGATCGGGCTCGATCCCGTAGTGGGTGGAGCCGAAATTCGACCCGATCCGTCCGAACCCGGTGACCACTTCGTCGGCGATCAGCAGGATGTCGTGGCGCTCGAGCACCGCCTGGATCGCCTCCCAGTAGCCCTGCGGTGGCGGGATGATCCCGCCGGTTCCCATCACCGGCTCGCCGATGAATGCCGCCACCGTGTCCGGTCCCTCGTCTTGGATCAGCTGCTCGAGATCCTCGGCGCACTGCCGCGAGAACTCGGCCTCGTTCATGCCCGCGCGGGCATGGCGATAGTGATGCGCACAGGTCGTGTGCAGGATTGGCTCCCGCGGCAGATCGAACGCCTTGTGGAAAACCTCGAGCCCGGTCAGGCTGCCGGTCATCACCCCGGAGCCGTGGTAGCCCCGCCAGCGGGAGATGATCTTCTTCTTCGCCGGGCGGCCGAGAATATTGTTGTAGTACCAGACGAGCTTGATCTGCGTCTCGTTCGCGTCGGACCCTGACAGGCCGAAGTAAACCTTGCTCATCGACGCCGGGGCCATCTCGATGATCTTCTCGGCGAGCCGGATCGCCGGCTCGTGCGAGTGGCCGACGTAGGTGTGGTAGAAGGCCAGCTCCTTGGCTTGCGCGTAGATTGCGTCCGCGATCTCGGTGCGCCCGTAGCCCACGTTGACGCAGTACAGGCCAGCAAACGCATCGAGCAGCCGGTTGCCGTCCGCGTCGTAGATGTAGACGCCCTCCCCGCGCTCGACGAGCCGGCACGGCGTTTGGCCGGTCGCGTGCCCCTTCATGTGGGTCGAAGGATGGAAGAAGTACTTCCGGTCGATGGACTCCAGAGTCTCGGCGGCGCGGGAAGCGGGCATTTAGGGTCTCCTCAGCGGCGGGGTCGAGCGTGTGCGGGGCCGCATTTTGCTCAAGTGCGGGTGGATTCTCAAATTCCGTCCTCCGGACCGGTGAATCGTGCCCGCCTGCGCCCCGGACGCTACGCCACGCTCAATTCGCGCTACAGAGCGTAACGATGCGCTGGTGCAGCTCCGCCGGAATGGACACTTTTCCCGCCGCAATCGTTGCCCGCAAGGCGTGGCGACGGCTCCCCGGCAGACGCACCCCCTCGAGCGCCAGCAAGCGCTCGAAGAACGATTCGCAGTGAGCCCGCCAACCGCTCGCGTCGCCGAAGCGAGTTGGGTCCAGGGCGATGATCAGCTCTCCCCCGCGCGGCGGGCCGCCGTCCCGATTGTCGTTCTCGGCGGCCTCGAAGCTGAACGGCTGGCCGAGCAGCCCCGCCGCCAGCAACTCGACCATGAGGGCGATCGCCGAGCCCTTGTGCCCACCGAACGGCAGCAGGGTGCCGCCCTCCAGGATCGCCTTCGGATCGGTGGTGGCCTTACCGCCGGCGTCGAGTCCCGCCCCGATCGGCACCGGGTGCCCGTCGCGCGCGGCGATCATCACCTCGCCTCGCGCCATCGCGGCCGAGGCCTGGTCGAAGACCACGCCCGGCCCGCCATCCCGCGGCCAGCCGAACGCCATCGGGTTCGTCCCGAAGAACGCGCGGGTCGAACCGGCGGGCGCCACCGCGGGCATGTAGGCGGTGAACGCGAACGCGGCGAGATCCTCGGCCACGAGGGCCTCGACCTCGATCCACAGCGCCGCGAAATGATGAATGTTGACGAGCGCGAGCGCGGCGACGCCTTGACGCTTGGCGCACTCGACCAGGGCCGGGCGTCCCACCGTGAGCGCCAAGGGCGCGAATCCACCCCCGCCGTCGACTCGCACCACCGACGGGGCAACCTGCTCGACCCGCGGGCTCGCGGCACCGTCGACCTTGCCGCTGCGCAACGAGGCGACGTAGCCGGGCAGCCGGAATAGCCCGTGGGCGGCGCTCCCGTCGGCTTCGGCGGCGGTCACGGTCGCCGCCACCGCCTTCGCATTCGCCTCATCGCAACCATTGGCCCGCAGACAGCGCGTCGCCAACGCGGATACCTCCTCGATGCTCAGCTCGACTTTGTCCATCACCATTCTCCTTCTGCCGTGGACTGGATCATGAACCTTCAGTTGGCCAGGAAAGCCGGAACGTCGCAGGACTTCACGTGCAGGTCGCGCTGCGGGAACGGGATTTCGATGTTGTTCTCGTGGAATCGGTCCCACACCCCGAGCAACACCTCACTCTTGATATTCGAGCGGCCGTTCTCCGGGTCATTCACCCAGATTCTGATCTCGAGGTCGACCGAGCTGTCGCCGAATCCTTTCAACAAGCACTTTGTCTCGGGGTCCTTCAGCACGCGACCCACTTCGTTGGCGGCCTCGAGGCAGAGCTTGATCGCCAGACGGACGTCGGAACCGTAGGAAATACCCACCGGAATCTTGAACCGTACCGCGCGGTCGGAATGCGACCAGTTCTCCACCCTTTGCGTGATGATCTCCTCGTTCGGGATCAGGTGCTCGGTGCCGTCGCGGGTACGCACCGAGGCGTACCGGGCCCCGAGGGACACGATCCAGCCGTAGGTCTCTCCCACCGCGATCACGTCCCCGGGGGCAATCGACTTGTCCATCAGAAGAATGAGGCCGCTCACGAAATTGGAAACGATCTTCTGCATACCAAAGCCGATGCCGACGCCAAGCATGCCGCCGAAGACGGTCAGCGCAGTAAGGTCGATACCGACGCTCTCCAGCGCGATGAGCAGCGCGATCGTGATCAGGACGATCTTGGTGAGCTTGCCCATCAGCACCTGGATAGACGGGGTCAGGTTGGGGGCCTTGCGAATGCGGGCCTCGAGCACCCGCGACACGCTGAACGCCACCCACATCAGTACCGCCAGCGCGAACACCCCCTTTACCACCGTCAGGACCGAGATTCGAACCCCGCCGAATGCAATCGCGAGGCCGTCCAGAAATTCCACGGTGGCGTCGAACAGGCCGAGGGTCGTCAATGCGGCCAGGGTCCACGCTGCCCCCGCGATGAGCTTTGACCACGCCTCGTTGCGGATCAGCCCGGAGGCGAGGTGGATGACCACCCACGCGTTGGTGAGGCTAGCAACGGTTCGCAGGATGTGGTTGGACCACCCCGCTTGAGCCGCGATTGCGACCGCCAGCCAGGCAATGACGAGCAACACGATCGGCACGCTCAAGGCGGAGAGTCGCGTGAAGAATGCTCGCGTCGTGCCCTTGGGCTGCCGCCGCTCCATCTGCTTCTCGATGTATGCGCGAAGCCGCGGGCCGAAGAAGCGCGCGACGACCAAGGCGATCACGAGAACCGCCACCTGAACCGCGTTGTCGACCACCAGCACCTGGTCCTGGAACCACGTCTGCACAATCGTGCGCAGGCGCTCGACCTGCAACATCTCGCCAAGATCGTTCATCGAATCCTCCTCATTGCATCAGTCAATTCGGTTTGGCCGAGAATCACCGCACCACCCGACACGCCGTAGCCCGGACTGCACCTGTATTCACGGCGGCGAAAGCGGTGTGTTGGAGTCGCCCCCCGTGGCCAGAGAACGGGAGACGCTGCGCCATCACCGCTCGGGTGAATCGCGACCGTCAGACCCCCGGGGGCGCTTCTTATCGCACCGCCTGTTGCCCGGCGGTTGTGAACGACGTCGACCCGCGCTAGATCCACTTCAGTCGACGCAGCGCCCAGAACTCGACGACGGCCAGGACCGGAATCGTCAGCGCCACGACCGCGAACGCCCACGCGTTCTCGGTGCCCGGCATCCCTCCCACGTTGATTCCGAACAGCCCGGTCAGCAGCGACGGCGGCAGCAGCAGGGCGGAGACGATCGTCAGCAGGTACATCGTCTTGTTCATGCGTTCGGCGAGCTGGTTGTTAAGCTCGTCCTGAGTCACTCCAGCGCGTTCGCGCGCGGCGTCCAGGTCTTCCACGTAGCGCGCGGTGAAGTCCGCGATCTCGCGAAGGTGCGCGCGGTCCAGGGTACTCATCCAGCCAACCTGCTCGACCTGCAAACGCACCAGCGCGTCGCGCTGCGGGGCAATGTGGCGCCGAAAGTTGATCGCCTCCTGCCGGGCTTCCTGGAGACGGTGGCGAAGCCGCTCTCCGTGGGTGGTCAGAACCTCTTGCTGGAGCGCATCGATCGCGTCATCGAGGTCGGCCACGACCGGGATGATCGGCTTGACCAGGTAGTCGGTCATCGCGACCAGGAACTCGCTCGAATTCTTCGGCCCCCGCCGGGCTTCGATGTCCTCGCGAATATTGTTACCGGCCAGTAATCGGCGGCGGCGCAAGGAGATGATCCGATCTTCCTCGATCCACATGTGCATGGCCGGCATGTCGTCCACGTCCTCGCCTTCGTTCTTGTTGATCCCGCGCAACGAGACCAGCAGCGAGTCACCGGTGCGATGCACCCGCGGTCGATTGCCCTCGACTCGCAGCAGCGTTTCGGCCGACACCGTGTCGAGGCCGCTCTCCTCGTGGACCCATCGTTGAGCGGCAGGTCCGGTGCGGTCGAGATGCACCCACAGCACCCCTTCCTCCTTGGTCCACGCGCGCACTCCGTCCCAATCGAGCGCCCTTCCTCCCCCCTTCCCGTCCAGCACGAAGGCGAACAGAAACCCATCGGCCTCATTCATCGTCGTCGGCTCCTATCTTGGTGGCGATGCGGCCGTCAGTGTAAAGCATCCCGTCGCCCGAGGTCCCCGGCATCGCCGGAGACCCCCGGGCTCGAATCATCGACCGCCGTGACCTCTCGCCGGTCACATCCGCACCGAAACGCAGCGGTCGAGGCACAGGCTCTGCGGCGCTCGAAGTTGCCTTCCCCGAAAGCGGCCTGCGGGGTTTGGCCCGACGTCTCGACTCGCCTATCCGTCGCCATCGTCCCGGGTCCCTGGTGAAGTCTCCCGGCGAGCGGCGAGACCCTCGCAGAAATGGGTGACTCCCCTCCCCGTCTGGAGGATATTGATTCTCAGGGCAATTGGCAGTCTTAACGAGGCCCATCCACCGCGCGCGGTGATCTCGGTCGATAAAGGAGGCTCGCATCGATGTCATCGGCCGTTCCCCCGACCATATAGTGATAACATCCCGCGGGGGAGAACTGCTCTCGAAAACCAATGAGGAGAAGTTGTGGAAGGCACCCTTATGACGATATCGGTGGTGATTTTGCTGCTGGTATTGAACGGATTCTTTGTCGCCGCGGAGTTTGCCCTGGTCAAGGCCAAGCAGTTTCGGATCGACGCCAGGGCCGAGGAGGGCAGCTCGGGAGCCAGGATGACCCAGCGCATGCAAGGGGCCGACCTGGAAGCCTATCTCGCCGCTTGTCAGCTGGGGATCACCATGGCCTCTCTGGGTCTCGGCTGGGTTGGCGAGCCGGCGGTGGCAGCGGTCCTCGAGCCGATGTTCGAGGCGATGGGAATGCCGGAGGCGCTTCTGCACACGGTGGCATTCCTGATCGGCTTCATCATCTTCTCGTCCCTGCACATCGTCATCGGCGAGCAGGTTCCAAAGACCTTTGCAATCCGCAAAGCGGAGCCGGTGGCGGTGTGGTGCGCTTACCCGCTGCGGGCGTTTTACATTCTCATGTTTCCGCTCAACTGGCTGCTGAACTGGGCATCACGGGCCATTCTTTCCAGCTTCGGGGTCGACGAGGCGACACATGCGGACGTGCTGACGGACGACGAGCTGCGGGGACTGATATCGCTCTCGAAGGAGCACGGATCGATGTCCGAGAAGAAGGCGGCGATGTTCAGCAACCTCTTCGCCTTCGACGAGCGCATGGTGGGACGGGTGATGATTCCGGGCAAGGACGTCAAGTTCCTCGACCTCAGCGCACCGCCCGAGGAGAGCGCCCGAATCCTGCGCGAGACTCAGCACTCGCGCTTCCCGGTCCTGCGCGCCGCAACCGAGAACCCCTTTGGAATATTGCTCTCGAAGGATCTGTATGTCGCCATGCTCTCGGGTGACGCTACCCCTTGGCAGCACCTCGAGGATTTCTGCCGGGATGCGCTCGTGGTGCCGGAGAACCTACGCATTGCGAAGCTCTTCGAGACGATGCGCTCCGAGCGGGCCCACATGACGTTCGTGGTCGACGAGTACGGTGATTTCGTCGGCCTCGTGACCCTGGAGGACTTGCTCGAGGAGATCGTCGGCGACATTGCCGATGAAACCGACACCGCCGAGGTAGAGTACTTTTGCCGGGAGACGAAGGGAGGATGGGAGGCACACGGCCTTGCACCGCTCGCTGATGTCCAGCGGGCGACCGGCCTGGTGGTGCCGACCGACCTGGATGCCAACACCCTGTCCGGGCTGTTCATGCAGCGCTTGGGGCGTATGCCGGAGGAGGGTGACGCGATCGAAGAGTCCGGTTTTCGCCTTGAGGTCCGGGCGATGAAGGAGTATCGGGTCGAGCAAGCCTACATCGAGCAGCTCTCGGAGACTGCGAGCACGAGCGATACGCCGGCGCCGCCGGCCCCGCCCTCGGATGAAGAGTCAAAGAGCTAGTCCGCCTCATTCGCGGGTTGTCAGCAAACGAGAGCTCGGGGTGCAATGTTCCGCGGGCGCGAGCGAGGTTATGATTCCGCGAACCTCGAGCTTCGACCTTCGCAGTGAATCAGAGCTTCGGCCGCGATCCGGGTGCAGGGCTGCTCGACACGACCAATAAGACAACGATCGGGTGAGAGGCGCCCTGCGCGCCTCGTACGGAACGTGCCGAAACTAACGTGCATTGCGCCTTGCAACTGGCCATTGGGACTCGTGCTCGCGCTCGCAATCGTGAGTGGGTCCGGCTGTGGCAAGCTGCTCAGCAAGCTTTCCGACGTGGTGAAGCCGGCCTCTACCCCGGAGCCGCCGACGACTGAGGTGGTGGTCAATGGTGTGGATGGCGCGATTGCGGACAACATCCGTGCCCACCTGTCATTGTCCGCCGAGCCGTGCGATGCGCCCGATTGGCGCGTCACGCGCCTCCTCAAGCGCGCCGGGTCCGAAACAGAACAGGCATTGCGCGCGTTCGGCTACTACGCACCCGAGGTCAAAGCGCGGTTCGAAGACAATGACGAATGCTGGGAGGTTCACATCGATGTCGTTCCGGGCGAACCGGTGCTGGTCGCCGCGGTGTCCGTGCAGATCGAGGGGCAAGCCTCGTTCGACCCGAAGTTCGATGGCCTCCTCGACGCACTCCCGCTCAAGGAAGGCGAGGTGCTCAACCACGCCCAATACGAAGCCACCAAGCAAGCTCTCGCATCGCTGGGAGCCGAGCGCGGTTACCTCGACGGGCGCTTCACCGAGGCCGAGCTCAGGGTCGACGTCGCCCGACGCACGGCGGAAGCTCACCTCACCTATGCGAGCGGTAAGCGTTACCGTTTCGGCGAACTGAAGCTCACTCAGGATTTCCTGCGCCCTGACTTAGTGGAGCGACTTGCCGCCTTTCCCGAGGACGAACCGTACGAGTCCAACGAGCTCGTCGAGCTTAATCGCCGACTCACCGAGAGCGGCTACTTCGCGCGGGTGGACGTGCGTCCCGGCCTCGACACCCCCGAAGCGGACCGGGTGCCGGTGGATGTCAGCTTGACGCCGCGCCGGCGCCACGAGTTCACCGCCGGCGCCGGCGCCGCGACCGACACCGGTCCCCGGGCGCGGATCGGATACGAGAATCGCCGCGTGAATCGACGCGGGCACCGGTTCGAGGCCGCCGCCAAGGCCTCGCTCATCGAAACGGGGGTGAGCGCCGAGTACCGGGTGCCGCTAAAGGACCCCCGCACCGAGTGGCTGAGCTTTCAGGCCGGAGCGCGTATCGAGGACACCGACACCTCGGAAAGCGAGACCTTGAAGCTCGGAGTGCGTCAGACCAAGAGCCGCTTGCGGGGCGGCTGGCTGGAGACGAGATTCTTTGACATCCAGCGGGAAACGTTCACGGTGGGTAATCAATCCAACGCCACCAGCACGCTACTCGTGCCGGGTCTTAGCTGGCTGCGCACGGTCGCCAATCACCCCCTTCGCCCGACCCGCGGCTACCGGGTCAATTTCGAGATCAAGGGAACCGAGGAGGCAATCGGCTCGGATACCTCTTTCCTTCGAGGCCTGCTCACCGCCGAGTGGGTATACGGCCTGCCGTGGGATGGTCGTATCCTGCTGCGCGGCGAGCTCGGGGCCCTGGCGGTGACGAATTTCGACGCGCTCCCACCCTCCCAGCGCTTCTTCACCGGTGGTGACACCAGCATCCGCGGCTATACCTTCGAATCATTGGGGCCGACCGACGACTCCGGCGAAGTGATCGGGGGCAAGTACCTGGCGGTGGGCAGCTTCGAGTACGAACATCCCATCCGACCGAACTGGAGCATTGCAGGATTCATCGACGGCGGGAACGCATTCGATGACTCGAGCTCCAACGAGGGAATCAAGGTGGGCGTCGGCCTCGGAGTAAGGTGGCATTCCCCCGTCGGCCCGGTCCGCCTCGACCTCGCCCACCCGGTCGATGACAATCCGTTGATTCGAATCCATCTGCGGCTGGGACCGGACCTCTAATGAGAAGATGGCTCCGTGCGGGCGGTCTCGCCCTGGTGGTCATCGTGTTCGGTGTCCCGGCCCTGACCCTGGGCCTCGCAGCCACCGAGACCGGGAGCCGCTGGCTCGTCCGGGGGGTCGCAGCCGCACTTCCAGACACGCTCCAGATCGAAACCTTCACCGGTACCTTGCTGCGAGGCATCCGGGCGGGCCGGATCGGGGTGAGCGCACCGCAGTTCAAATTGCGAATCGAATCCCTCGATTTCGAATGGACACCGTTCGAGCTGTTGCGCGGGCGATTGGTGGTTGACTCGGTCGCGCTCGAAGGCTTCGACTACACCGCAATTCCCACCCGGGAGACACCCGCCGCATCGCCCGCGAGTCCGCGCTGGCCGCTTCCGGTGGAGCTGGTGCTCGGGCCGGTTCGCATCGAGCGTATCGCGATTGCCGGGGAAGGCGAGCCGCTGGAGCTCGAGCGCATCGAGCTCGCCGGCGGCGGTGCCAGCCAGCAGGTCATGCGCCTCGATGGGCTGGTGGTGAAGGCACCGAAGTGGCAGGTCGCGGGGGCGGGCCGGATCGGCGGGGCGGCGCCTCACGAGGTAGAGGCAACGCTCACGTGGCACGCGATGATCGAATCCTCCGCCCAGGCTCGCGGGATTGCAACGATTTCAGGCGATCTGCACACGCTGCGCTTCGAGCATGCGCTCGAGGCCCCATTCGGGGCACAGGTCAAGGGTTCGGCGGAGCTCGGCGCCACTCCGGTGCAAGTCGACTTGTCCGGTGACTGGCGCAATGCCCGGTGGCCGTTGGCCGGTGAGCCCGCGTATCGCAGCCCCCAGGGTTCATTCTCGTTTGACGGCAAATTCCCTGACCTGCGCCTCGTCGCGACTGGCGAGTTTCAGCGCCCGGGGATGGGGGTCGATTCCCTCAGCGCCGAGATCAACGCCAAGGTGGACGTCACCACCTCGCCCTACCCGTTCGACGGCCAGCTCGAGTGGTCGCTCGGAATGGAGAACCTGCCGACGGTCAACGGCACGGCACGGGTGTTCGGAGATACGACCCGCTTCGAGTTCGAACACCGCGTCAACCCGCCGCTGGCGCTCACCACCCGCGGCCAGCTGAGCCTCGGAGATCCCCAGCCGCGCTTCCGGGTCGAGGGTGAGTGGGAAGGCCTCGGCTGGCCCTTGTTCGAGACCCCCACCTACTCGAGCCCGAGCGGCACCTACCTTCTCGAGGGAACCCCCGAGAGGGTGGATTATACGGTCTCCGCGGGCCTCGAAGGACCTCCCGGTCTCGAGGTCGAAGACCTCAAGATCGACGTGCGCGGCACCGCCGACGGTCGCGCACCGTTTCCGTTCTCGGCCGAAGTGCAATGGGGCGGCGCAGTTCAGAGCCAGATCCTCACGGGCATCGCTACGATTGAGGGAAACCAGCACCGGACCACGTTCGATCACCGCATCGCCGGCGCGTTCGAGCTCGGGACCGTCGGGCAGGTTGACTGGTCGGTCGACCCCTTGAGCGTGTCGCTCGACGGGCGCTGGAAGAACTTGCGCTGGCCACTGCCGCCCGAGTCGCCGGCACAGTTCGCGAGCCCCGCCGGAGAGCTCTCCCTCGCGGGTGACCTCTCGGACTTGCGCGCGAGCCTGGAGGCGATGCTCGACCATCAGGTCACGCGACTGCGACGGGTGACGCTCGCCGCCACCACGCACCTGTCACCGGGTGAAGTGCTTGAACATCGGTCCGAGCTCGGGTGGTCGATCGAGCTCGAGGATCACACCGAGGTCCGTGGCGCCGGCCGCCTCGAGGGTGCGGGCCGACGCTTGCGCGTCGACCACCGGGTCGAGGCACCCTTCACGCTCACCACCACCGGCGACGTGCAGCTCGAGGATCGGGGACCGGTGCTCGCCCTTCGTGGCGCCTGGGAGCAAGCTCGCTGGCCCTTTGGCACGGAACCGTCCTACGCGAGCGAACGCGGTTCGTATGCGCTAAAGGGACCACCCGAGCGGCTCGAGATCGATCTCGACGCAGCCGCCGCCGGGCCGGGCATTCCGCCGATGGATGTCGCCCTCAGCGCCGTTTCGACCGGTACCCAGCTCAACCTCGAATCCCTCGGCCTGGACACTCTCGGCGGTCGGGTCGAGGCACGCGGCGCGGTCAGCTGGGCACCCGTCGTCAACTGGGATCTCCAGATCCAAGCGGCCGGAATCGATCCGGGACGGCATTGGGCACAGTGGCCAGGAAAGCTCAAGCTCGACGGGGCGACGAAGGGCTCGCTCGCCCAGGGTGAGCCGACGATGACGGCTCAGATACGAACCCTCGAGGGCACCCTACGCGACTATCCGGTGAGCGGGCGAGGAAGCGTGAGCTTGGCGGGGCAAACGATGGCGATCGACAACCTCCGCCTCAGCTCGGGTGTGAACTGGATCGAGGTTCGCGGCAGCCTGGGCGACCGAGCCGAGCTCGACTTCGACCTCGGTGCCCCAACCCTGGCCGAGCTGTGGCCGGGGTTGACGGGAGAGCTCACCGGCACCGGACGGGTGAACGGCCCTCGGACCAATCCTGAGATCACCGCCAGCGCGGGCGGGCAATCCATCGCCTACTCGGGGTTCTCGTTGGAATCGCTCACCCTCGAGGCAAACCTCGACCCTCGAAATCCGGCGGGCTCGCAGCTTCAGCTTCGGGTCAAGGCACTCGAGGGACCCGCCTTCGCGATCTCCAACCTCGACCTCGACGGCGCCGGCAACCTCGAGCGCCATGACGTCGCGGTCACCGTATCGGCCGATGTCGGTGAGGGAAGCGCCAACATGACCGGCGGCTATTCCGGCGACGCCTGGGCGGGTTCGCTCGAGTCCATGCGGGCAACGAGTAAAGCGACCGGCGATTGGATGCTCGAGCGCCCAGCGGCGGTCAAGATCGGGCGAGACTCCGCGGAGACCTCCGAGATGTGCCTCGTGCAGGCGGCGGCACGGGCCTGTGTCGACGGGCGGTGGGCGGAGAGCGGTGACATCAGCGGCAACGCGTCGCTGAGCGCGCTCCCGCTCGCGCTTGCCGACCGCTGGCTGCCCCCGGATTTGGAGATAACCGGGGCCGTCGACGGCCGGGTTATCGTCAGCCGGAAAAAGGGTCACCTCAGGATGGATGCCACCATCGCATCGACCGCCGGCAAGTTCGCGCTTCGCGCCGACGAAGGGCCCATCGAGCTCGAGCATCGCGACGCGGCGGTTAATCTGAATGTGGCCGATGAGCGGGCGAAGGCCGACCTCGCCATCAATCTCGGCGATGGGGGTTATCTGCGGGCTCGCGCCGACCTCAACCTCTCGCCATCAGGGGACGGGGGGTATCCTCTCGATTCCCGCGTCGAGGGACAGCTTCCGGATGTTGCTCTGGTCGCGGCGTTATCGCCGAAGCTCGCGGAGGTCAAGGGCCGAGTGGAGTGGACCGCGGACGTGAGGGGAACCACCCGCAATCCCAAATTAGACGGGACCGCGCGGGTGCTCGACGCCGGCGCCCAGGTACCCGACCTCGGGTTAGAGCTTACCCGGGCCAACATCACGGTGCGCAACCGCGGCACCGAAGAGCTCGCCTTCGACGCGACCGTGAACTCCGGCGAGGGACAGATCACGATTCGCGGTTCGACCACCCTGTCGGCGGAGCAGAGCTGGCCGCTTAACGTCGAGCTGGTCGGTGAAGGGGTCGAGGTGCTCCGGTTGCCGATAGCGCACGTGCTCGCCTCCCCCGACCTGCGGGTAACCGGCAACGCCAAGCAGCTCGACGTAAGAGGCCGGATCAAGATCCCGAGTGCGGAGATCACCCCGAGGCAGATTCCCCAGGGGGCCGTCAAGGTTTCCGCCGACGAGGTGATCGTGGATGCTGAGAGCGCCTCCGACGTCGAAGCGAAGACGCGGGCTCCCGGGGGGCCGGTCGTCGAGATCAATCTCGACCTCGACCTGGGAGAAGAGGTTTACTTCGACGGCTTCGGCTTGAGCGCACGTCTCGGCGGCAGTCTGAAACTGTCCCAGGTTGCCGGCCAGCCCCCGTCCGCCCAGGGTCAGCTAGAGATTCACGATGGCCGCTTCAAAGCGTATGGGCAGAATCTGAGCATCGAACGAGGCCGTCTCATCTTTGCAGGGCCGATCGACAACCCGGGTCTCGACATTCGCGCGACTCGCAAGGCCGGAAACGTGACTGCGGGCATCGAGATCGGAGGCACCGCCAAGGACCTGCGATCGCGCGTCTATTCCGAGCCGGCGCTGAGCGAAGCGGAGGCCCTGTCCTACCTGCTGACCGGCGGCCCCCTGGCCGGCGCCTCGGAGGGGCAAGCCGGCGCCCTCATGCAGGCCGCGGTGTCCCTCGGCATGGAGCGCTCGCAGGTGATCACCGAACAGCTCAAGACCACCTTCGGGCTCGACGAGGTGACGGTCGGAAGCGCGGGCGGGCTCGACCAGAGCGCCCTGATTCTCGGCAAACGACTTTCACCCGATCTCTACCTCCGTTACGCATTGGGGATCTTCGACACGGTCGGGGCCTTGCTGCTCAATTACCGGCTCACCGACAGCCTGAGCGTGGAGGCGGAGTCGGGTGCCCGCCAAGGCATGGACCTCATCTACAAGATCGAGCGCGACTCCATCTGGCGCGCGAACCCGTGACGTCGCGGACGCGCCGGCGCCCAACGCCGGCTCGAGCCGCGGGCCGTAGGTTGGGCAATTGAGTATACTCGCGGCGTCGGACCGCGGATTATCGAAGGGAACTGCCGTGCAATGCCCCAAGTGTGAGCAGGATATGGAAACGGTCACCTACGCCAACATCGCGGTCGAGCGCTGCACCGGTTGCCGTGGGCTCTGGTTCGATATGCTCGAGCACGAACACCTGAAGGAAATCGAAGGGGCCGAGTCTATCGACATCGGCGATGCGCAGGTGGGCCGAAAGTACCGCCAGGTGAGCCGCATTCTCTGTCCCACCTGTGCGACGCGGATGATCCCGATGGTCGACCGGGATCAGCCGCACATCTGGTACGAGGCGTGCACCAGCTGCTACGGGGTATTCTTCGACGCCGGAGAGTTCAAGGACTACCTGGACCGCACTATCCTGGATTTCTTCCGCGACCTGCTGGCCAGGGAGCGAAAGTAACGGCGGGCGAGCGATCAAACACTCCCGTGTTGCTGCTGCTTGCGCTTCGCCGTTCCGATCGCCACCGCAAGACCCCTTGCCTCGTTACGAGCCGTCGACCTGCGCGGCCTGTCGAGCCCCGGCGGGCTTGCGCGGCCGCAGCTTCTGGGTAGACCAGAAGTGAAGCGCGAGGCGCTCACGAGCCTTGATGCCCACCTCCAGTTCCGAGCAGTTGACGACGGCGAGTCGAAAGCCGCCGGGGGGCATGTTGTGTTGCTCCGGGGGCTTCTCGGGGTGGAAGGTGATCTGGATGCTGGAAACCTGGCCGTGATTCCGCAGCAATTCTTCGATGACCGCCGCATCGGGTCTCGGGTAGCTCAAGCCATGGCCGCCGAATAGCACGACACTGTAGCCGTTACGTCGATTCTCGTCGCAAAACTCCCAGCGTCCAAACTGGTAAAGCTTCACCAGGCTATCCACCCACCCGCTTCCATAGAGGTCTGGCCACTGGTCTGCAAACCGCAGGTGACACTCGATGATTCGCCCCCCGATGGTCTCGACGTTGAGGGCACCGGTGTACCCGCGCAGATTGCGCCCCAGCCATTCACTGACGTACTCCTCGATGCCGGGTCGCGACTCTGCGAGGACCGTCCAGTAATCGAACATGCCGCCTTCCAGCGGCTTTCCGATGGTGTGCCGCCACCACCTGGGCTCCCCGTCCACCACCGCGAGGTCGGTGCTGACGTGCTCGCCGTTCAGCATCTCCATCCACATGTGCCCGGGCGCATAGTCGTGCTCATACTGCTCCGTCGACTCGATGACCCGGCTGCCCACCCCCATCCCCTTCATGTTGTAGACCGGCTTGCTGAAAACCGGGAAAGCGGGCGGCTCGATGCCGTGCGGAGCATGGCGAATTCCCTGCGTCTCGCAAATGCGCAGCTTGTTGTAAACCCATCGATGGGCGGGAAAAAGCTCGTAGGCATCGAAATCGTCGGTCGGGATCTTGACCTCGTCCGGACAGCTCACGCGCTCGAAGTACTGCATTCGCCAAGGATCACGTTCCAGTATTGGCATTACTGACCTCCAAAGCGGGCGGTGACGGACAATGCGTCTACCGCCGGCGATTTTCATCGAAAGCCAAGCCTCACCGAACCACCGGTGTATCCGGCCTGAATACCACTATCGTCAAGTCGTCCGGCTTGCCCGGCTGGCCCTCGACTCGGTTGCTCATTCGCTCGCGCACTTCGGCGAACAGCTCGTGAGCACTGCGCTCGAGTGGACCACGTCGCAGTCGTTCTACGATCTCGTCGGTATACATGTTATCGAACAGACCGTCGCTCGCCACCACTACCGTGTCCCGCTGGCGCAGTCGAATCGCCGAGCTCATGCCGACATGCATCGCCGGGTCGCCGACCACGTTGGAGATCAGATGCCGGTCCTCATGCTCCATTGCGGTGAGCTGATCCATCATGCCCGCCTCCACCGCGTAGCCAACCGGGGAATGGAATATGGTCTGAAGCTTGATCTTGCCGCGCCCGCCGAAGACGAGGGCTCCGGAATCCCCGACATGGTAGCTTCGAAGCACTCCGCCGCAAATCTCGGCCACGGCGAGGGTCGTAGCCGCACCGTTGCCAAGCGCGAGGACGGCTCGATTAGCCTCGTCGAATCCACGCAGGATCGCCTCCCGAACTCGCCCCGTGTCCGCCGCGGCGGAGACCACCGGGCGACGCAGCGCTTCCAGCGCAATTCGAGAGGCATGCTGGCCGTGCGAGTGGCCGCCCAGTCCGTCGGCCACCGCCAGCACCAAGCCATTCGGCGAGGTGGCAATCACCGCGGCCGAATCCTCATTGGCAGCCTCGCGACCCGGAGACCGGGCGATACAAGCAACCACGTCTCCGTCCGGCGGAAGACGGAGGAGCTCTTCCGCGAGGGTGACTCCATGGTACAGGCGATTTTCGCGGTGCAGCCCGTTACGGTGCAAATCGATCTCCCCAGTCCGCTTCGCGGCCGAGCACCCATTGCCCGACGTGGCCAAGATCACGAAGTTCTATGTTTTGACTCGAGACGCTCACTGGCATCAGGAATGCCAACGCGGTAACCTTTAGCATCTTTCGAGGGGGATTTCACTCCACCTCGAGAGTGCGTTTCACCCGTGACCAGCGGCCCGCAAGCGTACTACCAAATCTTAGCTGCCGATTGCTCGGCGACGCGAGGCGATGGACGCGCGGTGCGCCGTAAACGGAACTTCCAATGCGACAGAGGTCACCTCGAGCGGCGAATCGGCCCCGCCGTGCACGAGCGATCCATGTCCTGCTACGACCAGCGAGAGGTGATCCTTGAACGGCCTGCAGACAAAGATCCTTATCGCCTTGAGCCTCGCGACTCTATTGGTTGCGGGAGCGCAGGGAGACGAAGTGTCGGTACGGTTGGCCCAGATTCAGCTGGACGCCCCGGATCCGAAGCTCGTCGAGGGTGCACGCGCTCTTCGCGAGCCGAGCAAGCCAAGCACTATAGCGAACGTGGCGCGCTTCGGTTACATCAAACGTTATCAGTTTCGCCAACGATTCGAGCAAGTTCGGGACGCGCTGAGACTCGCAATCACCTCGCGGGCCCTTACCATCGGGCAGACCCTCGACCTGCGCAAGCTCCTCGCGCTGGCGGGGACCGAAGCCGGGCTCGCCGGCGCGAGCTACGTGCAGGGTGAGGTCGTTACGCTGTGCGCGATTCCATCCCTTGGCCGTCTGCTCGACGCCAATCCGCACGATATCGTGCTTTGCCCGTACTCGATTGCAGTATACGAGCTGGCCGCTGAGCCCGGCCTGGTGAACATTGCGTTTCGCCGACTCCTTGCTCCCGGGGCACCGCCTCGATTGCAGGCCAGCTTGTCCGAGGCGGAGGCGCTGATCGACGAGATCATCGAGTCAGTGGCCGGTTAGCCAAGTTCACGAGTCGCTGCCGGCGGGCCGGTGCGGTTCTCACGATTCAATCCCAAACCGTAGGAACAGTTGATGAGGATCGCCATTCTTTCCCGCAAGAAATCACTTTACTCCACCCGCCGGCTGATCGAGGCGTGCGAGGCTCGCGGTCACGAGCCCGAGGTGTTCGATCACTTGAAGTGTTACATGGACATCGCCTCCCACGCCCCGAGCGTGCACTACCGCGGCGAGGAACTGCCGCCGTTCGATGCGGTGATCCCTCGAATCGGCGCATCCGTCACGTTTTACGGCGCGTCGGTGCTGAGGCAGTTCGAAATGGCGGGCGCTTACCCTTTGAATGAATCGATGGCCATCACCCGCTCTCGAGACAAGCTGCGATGCCTGCAGATTCTCGCCCGGGCCGGGATCGGCCTACCACTGACCGGGTTCGCGCACTCGACGGAAAGCACCGCCGACTTAATCCAAATCGTCGGCGGGGCTCCGCTCGTGGTGAAGCTCCTGGAGAGCACGCAGGGCAAGGGCATCGTGCTCGCCGAGACGAAGAAGGCAGCCGAGACGTTGATCGAGGCATTCCGGGGCCTCAAAGCAAACTTCCTGGTGCAGGAATTCATCAAGGAGGCGGGCGGCTCGGATATGCGCTGCCTCGTGATCGGCAACAAGGTCGTGGCCGCGATGAAGCGCCAGGCAAAAGAAGGAGAGTTCCGGTCAAACCTCCATCGAGGGGGTACCGCCAGCCTCATTCGATTGACCCCGGAAGAGCGATCGACCGCGGTGCGGGCGGCAAGGAAGATGGGGCTGAACGTCTCGGGAGTCGACCTGCTGCGTTCCAACCACGGGCCCGTCGTGCTCGAGGTCAACTCTTCACCCGGGCTCGAGGGCATCGAGCGCGCGACCGGGAAGGACATCGCGGGTTTGATCGTGGAGTTCATCGAGAAGAACGGACGGCGGGGCCGAACCAAGACCAAGGGAAAAGGCTGAGGACGCGCCATCGCGCATCGGCGAACCATCGGCGGGGTTCGGCGGTGAACCCACGCATGCGCGAGAGGCGAAACCAAATTCCGGGGCATTCATTCACGACAAGCGTTCACGAGTTAGGTACGAGGGCATGAACAGGTCTTTCTCGCTGCTTCCCGTGGTTGCTGCATTGCTGGTACTCACCGGGCTTTGTCCAGCGCTTGCCAGCGCGGCCGACGAGGCAGCGGTGAGCACGAGCGAGCTCGAGTCTCTGGTGGCGACGATTGAAGACGAGGGCAAGCGCCAAGAGCTCGTGCAGCAACTTCGCGCCCTGATCGAGGTGGAACGAAAGACCACCGAAGAGACCCAGCCCGGCCAGATTTCGAGCGTCGGGGCAGCGACCCTCGCCGCCATCTCACAGAAAGTTCAGGCGGTCAGCGCAAGCCTGATCTTGACCGCCAACAGCATCCTCGAGATCCCGCGGGTCTTCGATGAGATCCAGACAGAGTTCGCGGACCCAGACACCCGCGAGCGATGGGGTAGATTGCTCTGGAAGGTGGCGCTGGTGCTGTTTCTCGGCGTGGTCGCGGAGCGCCTCGTGCGTCGGGCGTTGCGCAAGCCCCGCGAGGGGCTGGAGTCAACCGAGCGAAGCGGATTCTGGAGCCGTATTGCGGCACAGCTCGGGAGGTTGCTGGTGGACCTTGCGAGCATCGCCGCCTTCGCACTCGTCGCCTACGGCGTCCTGTCCCTCCTCGATGCCCGCCCTACTACCCGACTCGTCGCGCTAACGCTGATCAATGCAAGCGTGATTGCCCGGGCGGTGACGGCGCTCGCCCGGATGTTGCTCAGCCCGGACGCGGCCGGGCTGCGCATCGTTCGCGCCGCGGATGAAACCGCCTACTACTGGATGATCTGGGCCCGGCGAATCATCAATCTCACCGTCTACGGCTATTTCGTGACGGAGGCGGCGCTGGTGATTGGCTTGTCGGAGGGGCTCCACGGGCTGCTCCTCAATCTGCTCGGTCTCACGATCACGGCCCTGCTGTTGGTTCTCGTCCAGCAGAACCGGCAGCCGGTGGCCCACCTCATTCGTGGCCCCGACGGTCAAGCGGGGCTGAGTGCGCTCCGGCGCCGGCTCGGAGACGTCTGGCACGTGCTCGCCGCGGTATACCTCGTCGCGGTATACGCAGTGTGGGCATCCGAGGTCCCCGGCGGCTTCATCCTGATCTTTCGGGCCTCCCTCCTGACGATTGTCATCCTGGTGCTCGCGAACACGCTCTTGGCGGTGCTACGCAGGCTGATCGATCGGGCCTTCGCGGTCGGCCAAGACCTGAAGGAGCGATTCCCGATGCTCGAGGCGCGTGTCAATCGCTATGTCCCGGTATTTCACCGCACCGCGAGCGCGGGCATCACCATCGTCGCAGTCGTGGCGATCTTCCAGGCCTGGTCCTTCGACGTCTGGAGCTGGCTCACGAGCGATACCGGGCAGGCTCTGACGGGGCCGGCGATCAAGATTGTCCTCATCCTGCTGGTCGCCGGCATCGTGTGGGAGATCTTGAGTGCGATCATCGAGCACTACGTGCACAAGACCGAAGGCGGTGCCGGCAGCGCGCGGATGCAGACCCTTCTGCCGCTCGCGCGCAAGGCGCTGTTCGTGGTCATCTGCGTGATGGTCACCCTCACCGTTCTATCCGAGCTCGGGGTCGACATCGCCCCGCTGCTGGCCGGGGCCGGCGTCATCGGGCTGGCGGTCGGCTTCGGCGCCCAGACGCTGGTCAAAGACATCATCACCGGGGTCTTCATCCTCCTCGAGGACAGCATCGCGGTTGGTGATTTCATCGACGCCGGGGGGCACGCAGGCACGGTGGAATCGATGTCGATCCGTACCATTCGCATGCGCGACGCGGAGGGTAACGTGCACACGGTTCCTTTCAGCTCGGTGGAGACGGTGAAGAACTACACCAAGGAGTTCGCCTACTCGCTGCTCGATATCGGCGTCGCCTATCGCGAGAACGTCGACGAGGTGATGGAGGTCATGCGCTCCATCGGCGAGGAGATGCAGCAAGATCCGCAGCTGGCCAAGGACATGCAGCAGGGAATCGAGATCCTCGGGGTCCAGAGCCTCGGCGATTCCGCGGTGGTGATCCGGGCTCGGATCAAGACGACTCCCGGCATGCAGTGGGCGATGCGACGTGCTTACTTCCGGCGAGTCAAGATTCGCTTTGACGAGCTGGGGATCGAGATCCCGTTTCCCCACCAGACCATCTACTTCGGCGTCGACAAGGCCGGCAACGCACCCGCCGCGCCGATACGTCTGCAAGGCGGCGCACCACTCCCGTCGGCGCCCGCAGA